>MHVH01000005.1:0-233673 GCA_001825155.1 Candidatus Zambryskibacteria bacterium RIFCSPHIGHO2_01_FULL_46_25
CAAGGAACATTTTTCTTTGGTGTCCGCCGAGTCCGCGAGGCGGTGGCGGGGCGTCCTCATTCGTGGGGGTTCTCCGCAAAATGGGTTCTAACTTTTTCAAACAAACACCACAAAAAGTAACACATTTGGTGGACCTACGGGGAGTCGAACCCCGACCTGTTCCATGCCATGGAACCGTTCTACCGCTATACTATAGGCCCTTTTCGCACTTTATTTTGCTTGATTTTTGGGTTAGAATCAAGCGGTTCAAGTTTCAAAAATGAGCCAATGGCTCATTTTTGGGCCCTTAGCTTAGTTGGTAGAGCGCCTCATTTGCAATGAGGAGGTCACCGGTTCGAATCCGGTAGGGTCCACACAGGTGTATAATGTCAGCATGGCCAAGCAAATAGGCACAGTTACCCATTGGTATGACAAGATCGGCGTGGCGGTGGTCAAGCTCACCGGTCCGCTTGCCAAGGGCGACAAAATAAAGATAAAGAAAGGGGATGAGGAATTCGAGGACACGGTTTCCTCACTGCAGATCGACCACAAGGACGTGGACTCCGCTAAGAAAGGAGCCGACGCCGCCATCAAGCTAACGCAGAAGGCCAAGGAGGGTGCGGACGTCTTCGTCGAATAATAACCCCCAGTCTTTTTTGAATAAAAGCGGAGACCAAAACTCCGCGTGTTATAGTGTGTAAATGTTCAACCTTGTATCCATCATTGAGTTTGGAGGCTATCTCGGCCTTTTTGCCATCATTTTCGCCGAGTCTGGGCTCTTCTTCGGCTTCTTCCTGCCGGGAGACTCACTCCTCTTTACCGCCGGCTTCCTCGCTTCGCAAGGGTACTTCTCCATAGTGCCGCTTGCTCTCTTACTTTTCGTGGCGGCGATAACGGGCGACGCCGTTGGCTACGCCTTCGGTAGGAAAGTGGGGCCGAAAATTTTTACCCGTCCGGAATCATTCTTCTTCCGCCCGTCGCATATCGAGAAGACGGCCGCTTTTTTTGAAAAATATGGCGCGAAAACTATTTTTCTCGCCCGCTTTGTGCCGATAGTTCGCACTTTCGCTCCCATCATGGCGGGCGTTGGCGGGATGAAGTACAAAGTGTTCGCTCGTTACAATATTGCCGGCGGATTCTGTTGGGCGGTCGGACTGACGGTATTGGGCTACATTTTCGGACAGATAATTCCAAACGCGGAGCGGTACGTTTTGCCTATTGTTGCGATTATCATTGTGATATCCTTTATTCCGCCGGTTTTGGAATATTGGAAGGAGAGAAAGGGCTCATAGTAAAGTGGTATTACGCGGCATTCGCATTGCCGAGGCCCGGGTCCGATTCCCGGTGAGTCCACATACAAGCAAAAATCCCCCGAGTGGGGGATTTTTGTGAACAGAGAGAAACTCTCTATTTCATGTGTGCCGAAGCGAGTTTCGTCATTTCAAACATTGTCACCTCGCTTTTGCCGCCGAAGATTGCCTTCATCTTGTCATCGCCCAGAATATTCCTCTTGTTCGCTGGATTCTGGAGATTATTCTTCTTGATATATTCCCACATCTTCTTCACAACCTCGCCTCTTGGCAACGGACCTTTGCCCACCACCGCCTCAAGTTCGGCTGATAGATTCATGGGCTTCATTAGGGCCGGATTCGCAGTTCTTACCATAGATTAAATGTAATTTGTAATTAAGTCCCTAATACCTGCCTTGCTAGACTGGCCGGCTGGACAAAAAGGATTATACCATAAATAATTATGAAATGTTCAAGTCCACAGGCTTCCTTCTCATTCTGCTTGTTGGCGCGGGGCTTGCCGTCTTCGGCTGGGAGAGGGAGGTTCCGGCCTGTAGCCGACCTATTGCTTATGATATTAACTCCTTCGATAGCCGTTTTGGCCTTGCCAGACAAGCCTTGATAGACGCTCTTATCGAAGCAGAAGCCGTGTGGGAAGTTTCTTCGGGTAGAGATTTGTTTGTTTATGCTCCAGGTGCGGAAACTTTACCAATCAATCTTGTGTACGACTATCGCCAAGAGGTAACGGAGGCGCTCGGCACCATAGAATCGGATATCAAGGAGGATGAAGCGGACTATAACGCGCTAGAGTTGAGGTACCTCAAACTCAAGGTTGAGTACGACGCGCTCAAAACCACTTATGAAGCAAGTGTCGCCGAACTCAACCGCAAGAAGCGTGTCACGGAATTTGAATTTAACCAAGCCCGGTCGCTCGAAGATGAACTCAACGGGAAAGTTGATGAGCTTAACACGGTAGCTGATCGGCTCAATCGCCTGGCAAATGCTCTTAATCTGAACGCAGAGGAATACAATATCACTGGTGCCGCGCGAGGCGAGACGTATGAGGGAGGTGTGTATTTCAAAAGTAGCGAGGGGGAGGGAATTAATATTTACGAATTTGGAAGCCGCGAGAAACTTGTCCGGCTCTTGGCGCACGAACTTGGTCACGCCCTCGGTCTCGAACATATAGAAGATACCGATGCTATCATGTACAGGTTAAACAAAGCGTCCGCGAGCCGTGTTACTACCTCCGACCTCGCCGCGCTGGAACAATTATGCAACCAGAACTAATTTTCTTGGATACCGAAGCGACGGGGAATGAGCCGAAGAAGGACCGGCTCGTTCAAGTGTCGTACAAAACATCGAAAGGTACTAGGACAGAATACTTCAAGCCGTCGATACCTGTGAGTGTCAAGGCGATGAGCGTGACCCACATCACCAATAAGTTTCTCGAGGACAAGCCCGCATTCGAAGGAAGCGAGATGAAGGGGGAATTGCGGAAGCTTCTGAAGGACGGCATCATGGTCGCGCATAACGCCCCCTTCGACATCGCCATGCTAAAAACGGAAGGTTTGGAAGTGCCGCGCTTCATCGATACTCTGCGTGTGGCAAGGCACCTTGATGCCGAGAACAAGATTCCGGAGTACAACCTACAATTCCTGCGCTACTATCTTGACTTGGATATAGAAGCCGACGCGCACGACGCGGAGGCTGATGTAAGAGTGCTTGAAGCGGTTTTCAAAAGGCTTCAAGCAAAGATGCCAGACGTGCAAGAGTTGATAGAAATTTCTTCCAGACCAACGCTTTTTAAGAATTTCATTTTCGGCAAGTACAAAGGCCAGCCTATTGCCGATGTGGCAAGGACCGACCGCCGTTATCTAGAATGGCTTCTGGCGCAGAAGTCGGAGAATGAGGAGGCCGAAGAAGATTGGATATTTACTCTCAAACATTATTTAGCTATATAATACCCGCATGGGAATAAAGGATTTTTTTCTCAAACAAGCTCTCAAGCACAAGCTCAAAGACGTGCCGGAAGCGCAGCGTGATATGCTCATGGGCGCCATGGAGAAGAATCCGGATTTCTTCAAAAAGGTTGGCGACGAGATCAAACAACTGACCAAACATGGCCAGTCTGAGACGGCTGCGAGCATGATTGTGATGCGCAAATATCAGAGTGAACTCCAAAAGCTTTTGCGGCAATGAAAAAAGTTTTCATATTACTTGGTCATCCGGACGATGATAGCTTCAACTGCACGCTAGCAGATGAGTATCAGCACGGCGCGGAGGAAGCGGGGCACGAGGTAAGGAGGATGAATCTGGGGGAAATGCGATTCGACCCCATCCTTCGGCACGGCTATCGCTCTATCCAGGAACTTGAGCCGGATCTCAAAGCGTTTCAAGAGAACGTGAGTTGGTGCGAACACTTCGTCATCTTCTATCCGACCTGGTGGTCCACTATGCCCGCGCTCCTCAAAGGCATTTTCGACCGGGCATGGCTTCCCGGTTTCGCTTACAAATTTACAAGCAGTTTCAGCTGGAAGAAATTGCACAAAGGCAAGACTGCGAGAGTCGTCATCACTTCCGACAACATCCCTTTCGCCGCCTACATCCTTTTCGGCGACACATCGAATGAAATCGCGAGAGCCATCCTCTGGTTTGCCGGGTTTAAAGTGAGGATAAAAAAATTCGGCTACCTCAAACATTTCGGCTCCACCGGCCGCCGCGAGCGTATCAAACGCAAGGTTTATAATTTTGGGAAAAAGGCGAAATAAATGTCAAAGCTATCTGTCGGAACGGGGTGAACACAAGACAACATCCTAGACTAGACAACTCCATTCGTTATATCTCTTCGGCGGAGCGCATCTCGTTTGAATTTAAGGTTAAGATACCTCTTCCAAGGAAGCTGTTTGGGAATCCGTAGATATTTATCGAATTATTAAAAAGACAGCCAACCCACGGAATGGGCTGGCTATCATCTGCGAGAAGACTGCCTCTGGATGAAATTTGGGTTTGCTGTTGGATCGATAACCCGCATCTCATCGAGAAGAGAGAATGTTCCGTTCCTATAGGATAGTCGTTTGAGTTCGCAGTGACGTGGATGGGCTAGTGACTCAAAGTATTCTTCTGTCCAGCCGAGCAGGCTCATTAAGAGGACACGAAACTCGAAGCCGTGGGTAATCACAAGCGTACACCCCTTCGATTTGTCTCGCGCTCTCTTTTGAAGTTTTTCAGCGAACAGACTGAAGCGGTTTAGCATTTCAGTACCGTTCTCACCACCAGGGAATTGGTAGCGAAGTACTCCCGTCAGATATCGTTGTTTCTCGATAACTGAGCGGTTGTGAATCGTTACGTTACCCCAGTTCTGTTTTGCGATGAGATGTTCTGTGGTCAGCGACCACTTAATGCGTGTGGGCATTGCCGACACCATAATTCCTGCCGTCTCCAATACCCGTTTACTGGGTGACAAGATTAGGTGTAGGTGCTTGCACATACCGAGGTGTTCAATCAGGCTCTGCCCCATGGATAAGGCCTGATCTTTCCCTTTGTCGCTGAGCGGCATGTCTTCATCCGCGATGCGTTCATATGCGGATTTGTCGATGTCCTCCAGTGATTCGGCATGCCGCATCACGAAGAACATCTTGTCTTGTGTGTTCATTCGTGACCTCCGTCATTGACAGGAAAACGTTTCTTTAGATATAATACCAGCTATGAGTTCAGAAGTCAATATGTCCAAGTCGCTAGCTACATTTTTTCAAAAAGACGTTTTTCCAAGCAAAAATGATAATTGGAAGGATCTTCTTTTTGAAGATCGGCTGACAGGAAAAGCTATTGTGTTTGATAATGAAAATAAAATAGCATTGGTTGGTACCAAAGTTAATTCTCTCTATCAACTTCCTGGCGGTGGAATAGATAGTAACGAATCTATTGAAGATGGTGTGATTAGAGAATGTTTGGAAGAGATTGGGTGTGAAGTTACTCTTATAAAAAAGATTGGGGTGATTGATGATTATAGAAATAGAGATAAAAAACATTGCATTAACCACTGCTATGCAGCTAAATTAGTTGGAGAAAAAGGCGCCCCCGCTCTTACAGAAGATGAGGCGAAAAATGGATTGCATGTAGTCTGGGTTTCTCTAGATGAAGCAGTCCAAATATTCGATAAAGAAGTTTTACAACTGAAAAAGGGTGAAATACCTTTTTACAATACTGGTTACAATATTTTGCGAGATATATTCTTTCTTAAAGAGATGCAAAAGAATATTCAATGAAATGACCAGGATCTTCCTTTTAACTGATTATCGAAGACAATTTTATTCATCAACAAAAAGTAGAGGGGGTGGAATAGACCTTATTCGATTGGCAGAATATTTTAAAAAATTAAATTTTGATTTAGTGGTGATGCCTTTTTCTGAGGTTGATCTACGAACACAAAATTATAAAAACGAATGGGTTTTATATCAATCCTCCGAAGATCCCAGTTTGTTTTATAGAAGTTATCTAGACGATATTGTCTTGGGACTATTCCTACAAGGGGCGAGGCTTATTCCTGACATCTATAAGTTTCGTGCCCACCACAATAAGCATTTTATGGAGATTCTACGAGATGTATCTGATATACCAGAAATAAAAAATATCAAGTCTGATCGCTACGGCACATACGAAGATTATCTAAAGAATATAAATAAATTTAAAAACAATTCCTATGTATTGAAATCAAGTAATACATCAAAAAGTCGTGGAGTGTTTTTACTAAATAATATAAAAGATAAATTAACTATACCAAGGAAAATATCTAACACTTTTTCTCTCAGAAATATTCAATACTATTTTGAAAGGTTAAGAACGGGTAAAAAACCTTTATATATATCAAACAACCGAAAAAAATTCATTCTCCAGCCCTATATTGCCAGTCTTCAGGGGGATTATCGTGTTGTAGTGTATGGCGACAAGTTCTACGTTCTATATAGATCCAATAGAAAAAATGATTTTCGAGCTAGTGGAAGTATGATGTTTAACTATGAAATCGAATTGCCTCCTAACCTTTTAAATTTCGCCAAGAAAGTTTTTGATGGTTTTGATGTCCCATATATAGCGCTTGATATTGGTGTAAAAGATAACAATTTCTTTGTGTTTGAATTTCAATTTCTATCTTTTGGTCAATACACACTTGAAAAATCAAAGTTCTTCTATCGACTTGAGGATAAGGATTGGATTAAGATATTTGAAGAGCCAGATCTTGAAAGAGAAATTTCTATATCTGTAATGAAGTTTATTAGTAAGCCAAAAAACTAAATATATGTGCGGAATAGCTGGTTTTATAGATAAAAGTAATAAATATGATATTGCTGAGAGGGAAGATCTTCTTCATCGAATGTTGGGCTTGATTGAGCATAGGGGAGGTGACTCTATGGGTATTAAAACTATAGGTTCGGTTACGATGGGTCATACCAGGTTATCAATATTAGACGCAGATAAGCGAGCCTATCAGCCTATGGCAAGTGATAACACGGTGCTCTCTTTTAATGGTGAGATATATAATCACTCAAAACTTCGAAGTCAATACTGTAAGAGTCAAAAAATAAGTTCTTACTCAGACACCTCAACACTTTTTGCTTTGTTGCAAACACTTTCGTTAAAGAAAGTACTGGCTCTAATTCACGGTATGTATGCGTTTAGTTTCTTAGACATGAGAAACAAATCATTAAGCCTTATTTTAGATAAACTAGCAATCAAACCATTGTATTATGTAGACACTCCAGATTTTTTTGCTTGGGCTTCAGAAATAAAAGCTTTCAAAGCAATTCCCGGTTTTAAGTTTAAGTTTCGTGATGATGGCTTGGAAGAATTTATGTGTTTTAGATATATTGTTGGTGAAAAAACTTTATTTAAGAATATATACAAGATGCAAGCTGGTGAAATCTTAACTTTTTCGCTTAAGACAAATTTTTTTAACAAAAAAATATATTACAAACTACAGAAATCAAAAAAACAAAGTGGATCATCCTTGAGCAGACTCTTAAAAGATAGTGTTTATAATCATCTGATGAGTGATATTCCAACTGGAATCCAATTGAGTGGCGGGGTAGATTCTAGTCTGGTAGCTTATTTTGCCCAGAAGTTTTCTAAAAAACCACTTCATACATTTTCTATAGGTTTAAAAAACAATAAGTGGAATGAGTTTATATATTCTGATATGGTGGCGAAACTTTTGAAAACCAACCATCATAAAATAACTTTTTCAAAACGAGACTTTATTAGGTTGTTTTCAAAGCTCACCTATCATCTAGATGAGCCTATTGTTCATCCAAACACTATTCCTATGTATTTACTAGCAAAAGAAGCAAGAAAATACACAAAAGTTCTATTAACTGGTGAAGGGGCGGACGAAGTATTTTATGGGTACAACAGATATTTTCAAAAGCTTTTGAAATCAAGTAAAGACATCCTTATTTCCAATTCATTTACTGACCCGAAGTTTGTCTCGTCTATCTTAAAAAAGTTTAACCCCGTTTTCTTGAAAAGACTAGCAATCATAAAAAATGTGGAAGGAGCAAGTATAGTCAATAGGGTGAGCTATTATGACGTTTATAGTTATTTACCACATGTCCTATTGAGGCAAGATAAGGCGGGAATGGTAGCGAATATAGAAAATAGGGTGCCTTTTCTTTATGATTCTGTTTGTGAGTACGGCTATAATTCAAAAGACAAAGTTGGAAAATATGGTGGTAAGAACTCAATTAAAAAGATCGCACTAAAATATCTTCCTAAAGATTTAGTCTTAAGAAAGAAAATAGGTTTTGGCTTACCAATTTCCAACTGGCTGAAAGACAATAGTGGGTTTTTACCACACCTTTCTAATTTAAAAAATCATCAAATAATTAAAAGGTATTTTATTAAAAGTGAGATTAATCAGCTTATTAATGAACATGTAGCAGAGGATAATGATCACTCAAGTATACTGTTTACTCTCATTAGTTTGATGACATGGTATGACATTTTTATAAACACTTCCTTACCACATAAACCATAAATAGAGGGTTATTTTATTTCTTGTCATTATGAGATACTCTTAATTTCATCATGTCACTCAAAATAGGTATTGTCGGTCTCCCGAACGTTGGTAAATCCACGCTCTTCAACGCGCTCACCAAGCAGTCTGTGCCGGCGGAGAATTATCCTTTCTGCACCATTGATCCATCTGTTGGCATCGTGCCGGTGCCAGATGAGAGACTAGATAAACTCTCCGTTCTTTCGAAATCGAAGAAGACTATTCCGGCCGTGGTCGAGTTCGTCGACATCGCGGGCCTCGTGAGAGGCGCTTCGGAAGGGGAAGGTCTGGGCAACAAATTTCTCTCCCACATACGCGAAGTGGACGCCATTATTGAAGTGGTGCGAATTTTCGAAGACAAAGAAATAATCCACGTGCACGACAAGGTCGACCCGCTTTTCGATATCGAAATCATCAATCTGGAGTTGAAAGCGGCGGGGATAGATAAACCGATTCTCTACGTTGTAAACACCAGCGAGGCTTCAGAGAACAGACGCGAGATGCTCGACAAGATTCCCGGGCCCTACATCGAGATAGATCCCATTTTCGGCACGGGCTTGGACAAACTTATCATCGAAGCATACAAGCTTCTCGACCTTATAACTTTTCTTACGACTGGGGAGAAAGAAAGCAGAGCGTGGACGACGCATCGCGGGGCCACCGCGCCGGAAGCGGGCAAGTCTATCCACACCGATTTCAAAGACAAATTCATCCGCGCCGAAGTCATACACTGGGATAAGCTTCTCGAAGCGGGCTCTTACGTTGCCGCCCGCGCCAAGGGCTGGGTCCGCATCGAAGGCAAAGAGTACATCGTCCAAGATGGCGACGTCATGGAGTTTCTTATCTAGCCGTCATATAATAGGCATATGAATACTTCAAATCGCATCGGGAAGTGGTCAGTCATTATCGGCATTATGATTGTGCTTAACCTCTTCTTCAATTACGCTCTCTCGCTCGCTTACAAGAGCCCGGAGTACAACAATTTCTGTCCAAACGAGCAGGTTATCAACATTCCCGATGATCAGAACGAGTGCGTGGCCCAGGGAGGCCAATGGACGGACAATGGCTACTACGGCAAACCTATGCCGGTCGGAGAAGTCGTTCCCATAGGTTATTGCGACCTCCAGTATACTTGCCGGCAAGAGTTTGAAGACGCGATGAAGAGCTACAACAGAAACATTTTCATTGTCTTGGTGGTTCTTGGAGCCGTGAGCGTCCTCGCAGGCAATTTCTTCGTTGGCAATGAGGTGATTGCCGGCGGCCTCTCGCTTGCCGGCGTGCTCTCTTTCCTCGTCGCCTCCGTACGCTACTGGAGCTCGGCCAATGACCTCATTCGCGTCATCATCCTCGCCATCGCCCTTGGACTCCTCTTCTGGATAGCGATTAAAAAATTCAACCAACGATCGACAACCAACAACTAACAATAGATGCAGGAATACGACCCGAAAAATATAGAAGCGAAGTGGCAGAAAGAGTGGGAGAAATCCGGTCTTTATCGTGCAGAGGATTCTTCCGAAAGGCCCAAGTATTACTCTCTCATTGAGTTTCCTTATCCTTCCGGCGATGGCTTGCATGTCGGTCATCCTCGCCCGTATATCGGCATGGATGTCATTTCGAGGAAGAAGAGGATGGACGGCTTCAACGTGCTTTATCCCATAGGCTGGGACGCCTTCGGTTTGCCAACGGAGAATTATGCCATCAAGACCGGCCGTCCTCCGTCCGAAATTACGAAAGAGAATACCGACACATTCCGCAGACAAATCCAGTCTCTCGGAATATCTTTCGACTGGTCGCGGGAGATAAACACGACCGACCCGAAATATTACAAATGGACACAGTGGCTCTTCTTGAAATTTCTCGAACATGGTCTGGCGTACAAAGCAAAAATTCCGATTAATTGGTGTCCGCAGGACAAAATTGGTTTAGCGAACGAAGAAGTCTTGTCCGTTGGCGGACAAGAAGTCTGCGAACGCTGCGGCACGCCGGTCGAACAGAGGGAGAAAGAGCAATGGATGCTTGCCATTATTAAGTACGCGGAGAAACTTTTGAGTGACCTGGACACTGTTGATTATCCCGAGCGCGTCAAAGTTCAGCAGAAAAATTGGATTGGAAAATCTGAAGGAGCGGAGATAGAATTTAAAATCAAAAATCAAAAACCAAAAATCAAAGTTTTTACCACTAGGCCGGATACCATTTTTGGCGCGACTTTTTTGGTAAAAGCGGGAAAAGAAGACAAATTCACGGGAAAGTATGCCATCAATCCGGCTACTAAAGAAGAGATTCCGATTTGGGAAGCAGAATATGTCATGGGCGACTACGGCACCGGAGCCATTATGGGCGTACCCGCGCATGATGAAAGGGATTATGATTTTGCTATTAAGCATGATTTGCAGATAAAACACGTAATAATGCCAGTTTTGCCGGATCCGACCAATCCTCATCGAACCGACAAAGAAGTCATTGTTCGCAAAGTTACTTTAAGCATCATCTATGATCCGAAAGCAAAGAAATATCTGTCTCTAAAATGGAAAAAAGTTCCGTGGAGAACTTTTATCACCGGTGGAATCGAAGAGGGGGAAGATCCGATACTGGCCGCAAGAAGGGAAATAGCGGAAGAAACAGGATACACGGATATTAATCTGGTTAGAGTCCTGGGAGGCAAGACCCAAGCGGAATTCTACGCGGAACACAAGGGCGTTAATCGCATCGCGTATGACACTTTGATCCTTTTTGAACTTGTAAGCGATGCGCGTCAGACAGTGGCAGCCGAAGAACTCGATAAACACGAGGTCGAATGGATAACCGAAGACGAATTTAAGAATGCGCGCATAAATCACTCGGAAATAGACATCATCAGGAAACGCATCGAGACCGGCAAGGATTTTTATATCGGAGAAGGCGTTCTCGTAGATTCAGAAGGATTTGACGGTTCATCTAGCGAAGAAGCAAGGGGAAAGATTACCGAGAAATTTGGCAAAAAGGTTGTCAAATACAAACTCCGGGACTGGGTTTTTTCGAGGCAGAGATACTGGGGCGAGCCAATACCGGTTGTGCATTGCGCTAAGTGCGGCATTGTGCCGGTGCCGGAGAAAGATTTGCCGGTGCTGTTGCCGAAAGTCAAGAATTACGAGCCTACCGATACGGGCGAATCGCCGCTCGCGGCCATAGAAGAATGGGTCAATACATCGTGCCCTAAGTGCGGTGGCGATGCCAAGAGAGAGACCGACACCATGCCCAACTGGGCCGGTTCTTCGTGGTATTTCCTCGCTTATCTTTTCGACAAAAAGGGATTTGAGAATCCCGCATCCATTGAAAATTGGAAATTGCAAATTGAAAATTTCCGGCATTTCATGCCGGTTGACTGGTACAACGGTGGTATGGAGCACACGGTACTTCATCTTCTCTATTCGCGTTTCTGGAACAAATTCCTGTTTGATATTGGTCTTGTGCCGACAAGCGAGCCGTACAAGAAGCGCACTTCCCACGGTCTGATTCTCGCCGAAGGGGGAGAGAAGATGAGTAAGTCGAAGGGCAATGTCATTAATCCGGACGCAATCGTCGAGCGCTTCGGCGCGGATACCCTGCGGGTCTATGAGATGTTCATGGGCCCCTTCGAGCAGGCGATAGGGTGGAGTGAGGCATCGCTTGTCGGACCGAGAAAATTTTTAGAGAGGGTTTGGCGGTTGAAAGATAAAATTCACCAAGGCAAGGCCTTAGATACCAATTCCCAAGGCCTTGCCTTGGTTCATCGAACTATCAAGAAAGTGACTAATGATATCGAAGCGATGGGATTCAACACCGCAGTATCAACCCTGATGATTTTTGCGAATGACTTGGAAAAAAGAAAAGGAATCTCTCAAGAAGAATACGAAACATTGCTAAAGTTGTTAGCGCCATTCGCGCCGCACATGACAGAAGAATCGTGGCACCAACTTGGACATTCGATGTCCAAATCGATTCACGAAGAGCTCTGGCCCAAGTTCGATGAAACAAAACTTGTATCTGAGACTGTTACGATTGTGGTTCAGGTCAACGGCAAGGTACGTGCGAAGTTTACGACCCAGTCTATCGTGGAAGAAAAAGAGGCTATCGACTTGGCAATGAACTTACCCGAAACGCAAAAGTGGGTTGGGGATAAGAAGGTGGAGAAGACCATTTATGTGCCTGGAAAACTGGTAAATATCGTGGCAACTTGACACGGGTTGACATGGGAGTATGGTAATGATACAAATAACAGAAAGATATGGAAAAAATAGCAACCAGCTTTAAGCCGAAGGACGCAACCAAGAAGCTTTTGTCGATTCTCACCAAGCGTGGTCAGGATGTCATCGTCTCGCGCTATGGTCTCAGCGCCAAGGCGCAGAAACTCACACTTGACGCTATCGGCAAGAAATACAACATTACCCGTGAGCGCGTCCGCCAAATCGAGAATCATTCTCTCGCCGTTGTGCGAAAGTCAAAGGCATACAAAGAGACCCAGCCGGTTTTCGATGAACTCAAGGAAATTGTTTCCGCTCTCGGCGGAATCGTAGCGGAGAAAGACCTTTTGAAGCACTTGAGCAAGGATCTGGCCATCCAGAACCATTACCACTTTCTCCTGGTTATCGGAGAAGAATTCAAGCGTGAGAAAGAAGATGAGGAATTCCATCACCGCTGGAATGTGGATCAGGAGCTCGCGCAGAAGATCCAGAATACCTTAAAGAAGCTTTACGCCAAGCTTACCGACGACGAGCTCGTGGTCGAGGGCGACCTCATAAGCTCTTTCCTCGAAGAGGTTAAGGATTTGAACGAAAAGTACAAGGACGAAGAGATTATCAAGCGATGGCTTGGCATTTCTCACAAGATTGGCAAGAATCCTCTCGGCGAGTGGGGCAGAACCTCGTCTCCCAACGTCAATGCTAAGGGTATGCGCGACTACGCCTTCCTCGTCATTAGGAAGCACGGTTCGCCTATCCATTTCAAAGAAGTGGCCAAGGCTATTACCCAGTATTTCAATAAGAAGGCTCACGTGGCCACTACTCACAACGAGCTCATCAAGGACAAGCGCTTTGTTCTCGTTGGACGCGGTCTCTACGCTCTCGCCGAATGGGGCTACATGTCGGGCGTGGTTAAGGACGTCATCCGCAGCATTCTCACCAAAGAAGGCCCTCTGACCAAAGAAAAAATCGTTGAGAAAGTGCTCAAAGAACGTTACGTCAAAGAGAACACCATTCTTGTTAATCTTCAGAATTCGAAATATTTCAAGAAAGACAAAGAGGGGAGGTATTCAAACGTTTAATCTCGGGGTAGAATATAAGAATGTTCGAGGAACTTGCTACTCTTTTTAACCAAGAGGTTTTCTCCATTGCCCTGCGCTTTCTCTTCTCTTCGTGGCCGGTTTGGGTACCACTTATTCTCATAAATCTCGCCTGGCGCGTCTGGCTCGATTACGTAAGAAGGGCGTGGATCAGTAAGCAGGGCTACGTATTCCTCGAGATCAGGTTGCCGAAAGATGTGGCCAAGTCTCCGGCTGCCATGGAGCTCGTTCTCCAGGGTATCTGGGAGAATGCCAACATTTCCACTCCCGCGGACGCTTTCTGGGAGGGGAAACTCCGCGAGTGGTTCTCGCTCGAAATCGTTTCGATCGGAGGGCAAGTCAGGCTCTTCATTTGGGCCTTCCCGCGGTGGAGGAAGATTATCGAGTCGAGGATTTACGCGCAGTATCCGGAGGCCGAAGTCTTCGAAGCCAAAGATTATGCTCTCGATCTCAAGTACGATCCGGACAAGACTATGAATGCCTGGGGCGTCAACACCGCTCTCGTCAAGCCCGATGCTTATCCGATCAAGACGTACATAGAGTACGAACTCGACAAGAAGACGGGCGACGAACAGGAAGAGATCGTCGATCCCATCACTCCGGTAATCGAATATCTCGGTGCTCTGAAGCCGGGCGAGGTGGCCGGCATCCAGATTCTAATTCGTGCCCACGCCAAGGAAGGCTATCTCTATGGTCGCCTCATCACCAAGGAGAATTGGCAGGGCGATATCAAGAAGGAGATCGAAAAAATGGTCAAGGAGGAGCAGCTGGCCAAACCTGTGGAAGACAGCAAGGGCGTAACCTTCCTCAATCTGACAAAAACTCAGACCGAAACTATCGCGGCGATACAAAGGAACGCGGGTAAGCTCGCGTTCGATACCATGATTCGTCTCATGTATGCCGCTCCCAAAGATGAATTCGAGAAAACGCGAGGCATGGGCATTATCGGCTCCATGCGCCAGTTCGGTTCGGCAAATATGAATGGCATTAAACCGATTTTCTTTACCTTCACTCACGCCTGGCAGGACTACAAGGGTATGCGCAAGAGAGTGCGAATGACAAACTTCCTCGATGCATATAAGAGAAGAGCCTTTTTCGGCATCCCTCATTATCACTTGTTCGGAAGGCCTTACATCCTCACGACCGAGGAGCTTGCCACTATCTTCCATTTGCCCGGAGCGGTAGCCACCACGCCGTCTCTGGTTCGCGCGCCCTCGAAGAAAGCCGAAGCGCCCGCCAATCTTCCCATCTAATGAAGGATCAATCGCAGGCAGTGAAGGTTTATTTATTTCTTGTGGGGATTATCGTGCTTGTGGCTGCTGTGAGATATCTTACGCCACCCAGCGATTTTCCAACCGGTTCCATGGTTACAGTAGTGGAAGGTTCAGGACTCTATGTGCTTGCGGAGAACTTACAAGAACAAAATGTCATACGCTCTCCCTTTTGGTTTCGCGCTGCCGCTATACTTCTCGGCGGAGAAAGAGATATGAAAGCCGGCCAGTATTATATGGAGCGACCCCAAAATCCCTTTTTCGTCGCCTGGCGTATCCATCAGGGTCGGTACGACGTCGAGACGGTCAGGCTTACTGTGCCGGAAGGATTTACAATAAAAAAGATTTCCGCGCTTTTTGATGAACGCTTCCCATTTTTTGATAATGCGTATTTCGAGAACTCGGCTCCAGAAGGGTATCTCTTTCCGGACACGTACTTCGTGCCAGTTACCGCGTCGGCTTCTTCGACGGTAAAGATAATGCGAGACAATTTCATCAGAAAAATTTTCCCCGTAATGCCAGAAGTGGAGGATTCTGGGAAAGAGCTTGAAGATATCATCATCGTGGCCTCGCTCATAGAAGGGGAGGCGAATAATCAAAAAGATAGGGAAATAGTTTCCGGTATTTTGTGGAAGAGGCTCAAAATAGGCATGCCGCTCCAAGTGGACGTGGAAAAGAAGACGTACGAATTCCAGGGCTTGCCAAAAAGCCCGATCAATAATCCCGGTCTCGACAGCATAAGGGCGGCACTTCATCCCACTTCGACGCCCTATCTCTATTATTTGACCGGTGATGACGGCAACATGTACTATTCCAAGACCTTTGACGAACATGTTGCCAAGAAGCAAAAATATATCAAGTAAAAAGGTTTACGTCGGACTCTCCGGCGGGGTTGACTCTGCTGTCTCAGCAGCTTTGCTTAAGGAGCAAGGTTTCGATGTGACCGGCGTTTTTATTAAGGCGTGGCAGCCAGAATGGATGGCTTGCATTTGGCGTGAGGAGCGCCGGGACGCCATGAGAGTTGCTCTCGCGCTTGATATTCCATTTCTTTTTTTAGATTGCGAGCGTGAGTACAAGCAGGCGGTAGTGGATAAGATGATTGCCGAGTACAAAGCGGGCCGCACACCGAATCCGGACGTGCTCTGCAATCGGGAAATCAAGTTCAGCGTCTTTTGGGAAAAAGCTCGCGAACTCGGCGCGGACTATATTGCAACCGGGCATTATGCGAGAAATCCCTCCCTGCCCCTCCCTTTGTCAAGGGAGGGGAATAAAACTGATACCCCCTTGATAAAGAGGGCTGGGGGATTGTGTGAAGGAGTCGACAAAGAAAAAGATCAAAGTTATTTTCTCTGGATTCTGACCGAAAAGGACTTGTCCCACGTCATTTTTCCGGTGGGAGATTTGGAGAAGAGGGAAGTGCGAGAACTCGCGCAGAAATTCAAATTACCCGTGGCGGAGAAGAAGGATAGCCAGGGTATATGCTTCATGGGTGATGTTTCCATGGAGGAATTTCTCTCCCACTATGTTTCCGCGAAGCCCGGCAAAGTTATGAACGCCGATGGAGAAGTGATAGGCAGGCACGAAGGTCTTGTCTACTACACTATCGGCGAACGGCGCGGCTTCGAAGTGACAAAAAAGAGCGCCGCGAGCGGGCCGTTCTATATTGTGGCGAAGGACCCGGACACGAATACTCTTGTCGTATCTGACAAAGAAGAAGAGATTCTGGAATTTTCTCCGACCAAAATACTTTTGAAAAATGTTAATTGGATTAATGAGCCAGAGAATTCGGAAATTTCCGGCAGAGTCCGCTATAGGGGAGAGAAATTGCCTCTAAGGCTGTCGGTTGTGGGTCGTCGGTTGTCTGTTGAATTCAAGAATCCCGTTCCCGGCCTCTCTCTCGGTCAGTCGCTGGTCTTCTACGACGGCGAGAATTGCCTCGGCGGCGGCATCATGGACAAAGTTTTGGAATAATAATTATAGACAGCCCAAAATACATACTGAAGTGCACAAAATCCCATATACGTTATAATTATGCGGTCGCACAATAGTAGCGTATGGGTAAATTAGAAGAAAAAAGCGGAAAAAGATCCAAAAGAAAGCATTTGCAATACGCCATATTTCAAACTGTTGCCGCTGTCGGGGTTTTAAGCGCGGCTGTCATGGCCCCGAACGTACTAATTGCCATGGATAAGCTCGGCTCGATTCCAAACAGAAGACAGAAAGAATATATTAGTTCATCTGCCAGTAAATTAGTCAAGCGAGGACTGCTTCACTTCGATGGCAAAAGATATCAAATGACCTCAATAGGGGAGAGTCTATTCCGGCGTTGGCAATTTGCAGATTTCCAGATCCAAAAACCTAAGAGATGGGATAAAAAGTGGCGGGTTATGATTTTTGATATCCCGGAGAAGAAAAGAAAGATCAGAAATGATCTAACCACGTTATTTCGCGCGGCCGGCATATACCGTCTCCAAAACAGCGTTTGGGTATATCCGTATGAATGCGAGGATATCATTACTTTGCTCAAAACCGATTTCGGCATCGGCAAGTATCTTCTATATATGATTGTCGATGAGCTTGAAAATGATAAATATTTGCGTCAGCACTTCGGTCTTATCTAGCTCAATTTAATTAAAAAATCCCTATACGTTAAAGTCATGCGGTCGCACAAAAGTAACGTATCTACACAATTGGTGATGATTTAAAAACGATATCTTTTCTATCTGCTATAATATTTCCATGCCGGAAACAGCGGACACGATAACTATAATCAAGGCTTCGGGGCAAAGAGAGGCTTTCGACCCGGAGAAACTGCGCTTCTCGCTTTTAAACTCCGGCGCGTCGCAGGAGGAGGCAGAAGAAGTGTTGAAGCATCTAGAGCCGGAGCTCAAGAACGGTATGTCTACGCATGATATTTACCATCATGCGTTCTCCATTCTCACCAAGATGAGCCGCCCGGTCGCCCGAAGTTATTCGTTGCGCCGCGCCGTCATGGATCTTGGCCCGTCTGGCTTTCCTTTCGAGGATTTCGTTGCCGAGATTTTGCGGGCTCAAGGTTTCCAGTGCATTACCCGCCAGACAGTTATAGGTGGCTGTGTGCCTCATGAGGTGGATGTCGTGGCTTACAACAACAAGAAACTTATTATGGTTGAGGCCAAGTTCCACAACGAACTCGGCACGAAGTCCGATCTCAAGGTGGTGCTCTACGTCAAGGCGCGCTTCGATGACATCAAAGACAATGTATATGACTACGGCGGCAATGATAGAAAAGTTACAGACAGCTGGCTTGTGACCAATACCAAATTTTCCTCGACGGCGATCCACTATGCCGAGTGCAAGAATATGACGCTTATCGGCTGGAATTATCCGGAGAAGAATAATCTCCAAGATATGATTGAGAACGAAGGTCTGCATCCCGTCACTTGTCTTACCACGCTTTCGAACGATGAGAAAAAACAGCTTCTAGCTGGAGGCGTCGTGCTTTGCTCGAGTATCAAGGAGAGGCCACAGGTGCTTAAGGATCTTCTTGGCTCCGCCTTCGATGCTGATTCAGTACTTAATGAAATTAACGAACTAAAATAATTCGACTAACTCACTATAAATGATAAATCTTTTAAATATTTCCCCCGCTTACGAACCATTGGCCTACCTTGTGCTCGCGCTTGTGCTAGGTTCGCTTCTGGGCATGGAACGCACACTTGCTCACAAGACCGCCGGCGTTCGCACTTATGGGCTGGTTTCCATGGGTTCGGCGCTCTTCATCCTAATTGCCAAGTACGTCATACCGACAGTAGAGGCTTATAACTACGACCCTATGCGCATAGCGGCCGGAGTTGTCATGGGCATCGGTTTTCTCTGCGGCGGGGTAATCATCTTTAAGGACTCCCAGCTCTCCGGACTTACCACGGCGGCTGGACTCTGGGTGGCCGCGGGTATTGGCATGGCAGTCGGATATGGGCTAGTCATGCTCGCTGTCTTCGCTACCGCGGCAACGCTTGTCGTCTTTACGTTGTTCTGGTTTATCGAGCATAAAATAATCTCGAGAACTTAATGGAAGAGAGGGAAGCCGAGCTCAAGAAGATTAAGGAAGATGTGTTAAATTTGACCGCCTCTCCGCTCTATGCGTATCGTGTAGAAAATAATTACTTTCCGGTAATTGGAGAAGGCAATCACACGGCGAAAATTATGTTCATAGGCGAAGCGCCGGGGCAGAATGAGGCCAAGACTGGCAGACCTTTCTGCGGCAGGGCTGGAAAAGTGCTGGATACGCTTCTACAGAGTATCGGCATAGACAGGAAAGATGTTTACGTCACCAATATAGTTAAGGATCGACCGCCGGAGAACCGCGACCCCTTGCCGGATGAAATCGAACTCTACGCGCCGTTTCTCGACCGGCAGATTGCCGCCATCAAGCCGGCGGTTATCGCCACTCTCGGTCGTTTCTCCATGCAATATGTCATGAGTCGATACGGGCTTGAGTTCGAGTTTGATAGTATTTCAAAAATTCACGGGCAAGTTTTTACTGCGGACAAATTCAAGGTCATTCCTCTCTACCACCCCGCCGCTGCCATTTATAATCAGCACCTACTCGATACCCTGAAGGAAGATTTCAAAAAACTTGCAGATTTGTAGGGGATGTGGGATAATAGGGAATAGATTGCTCACACTGATTGGAGTTGATATGAGTTGCTCTCATCCGATGGCGTCGCTCCACGTGATTTTGTTCGGCTTCGAGAACAGGTACTGTTCTCGTTGCAAAAACATCATCAACGCACACGGCGAAGTGGTTCCGGCGCCGCCGGCGCCGGTTCCGAGCTTCGTCGAGAGTTGCGAGACGATCGTCGACATGGCGGAGTTGCCGATCAAGCTCTTCCGCCTCGGTCGGTCTCTCCTGAGAGGTCGGCGTTTCGCGAGATAATGATCTCGTTCGAAAGGCCGGGCGTGTTCGCCCGGCCTTTTCTATTGTGTTATATTCATTGTAATGGATTCAGCCCAAATCAGGCAGAAATTCTTGAAATTTTTTGAGGAAAGAGGGCATGCCGTGGTGCCCTCCTCCTCACTCGTGCCGGAGGGGGACTCGTCTGTTCTCTTCACCACCGCGGGCATGCAGCAGTTCAAGCCTTACTATCTCGGTTCGAAAGATCCTATAAAAGATTTCGGCTCCAAGAATACTGTTTCAATACAGAAGAGCATGCGTACTTCCGACATAGACGAAGTGGGGGATGAGAGCCATCTCACGTTTTTCGAAATGCTTGGCAACTTCTCCTTCGGCGGCTACTGGAAGAAGGAGGCTATAGAATACGCGCACGAATTCATAACGAAGGAAATGGGTTTGAAAATAGATTACGTAACCGTTTTTGAAGGGGAGGAAGGTGTGCCGGAAGATACGGAGTCCGCGGAAATTTGGAAATCAATTGATTCGGAAATTGTTATCAAGAAAGCCGGCCGAAAAGATAACTTCTGGGGTCCGACAGGGGAAGAAGGTCCGTGTGGACCGACGACAGAAATATATGTAAATGGTCTCGAAATTTGGAATATTGTCTTCAACGAGTATTACCAAGATAAAGCTAAGAAGCTAACGAAGCTAGAGAAGCTAGGAATAGACACCGGCATGGGTCTCGAGCGCCTTGCCATGGTTTCGCAAAATGTTTCAACTCTTTTTGAAACGGATCTTTTTGCGAATATAATTTCGCGGTTGCCCGACGAAGTGCCCATAAGAATCAAGAGGATTGTCGCGGATCACACTCGCGCTATCGAAGCCATGCTGGGAGAAAATCTCCAACCGTCGAATAAGGACCAGGGTTATGTATTGCGCAGACTGATAAGGCGAGTGCTTATGTATGAAAATAAATATGTATTTAAATACGTAATTAATTCCGAAGTTTTCGATTCCGAAAGGAAGAAATTCAATGAGACCTTGGGATCTGGCTTAAAGCAGTTCGAAAGAGGTGTTGACCCGTTCATTCTTTTTACCACCTATGGCTTTCCAATCGAGTTGACCGAAGAGATTGCAAAAGAGAAGGGAGTCGCGGTTGATAGGAAAAAATTCGATGAGGATTTCAAACAACACCAGGAGATTTCCAAAGCGGGTATGGAGCAGAAATTCAAAGGCGGTTTGGGAGGGCACTCGGACATGGAGGTGAAGCTTCATACCGCCACGCACCTTTTGCATCAGGCGCTCCATGACGTCTTGGGTGACGAGGTGGGGCAGAAGGGCTCTAACATTACGCCCGAAAGATTGCGTTTTGACTTCTCTTTCCCCAGAAAGATGACTGAAGAAGAGAAAAAGAGGGTAGAAGAGATAGTAAATAAAAAAATCGCTGCCGCCCTTCCAGTGCAACACTCGGTGTTGCAGAAAGAGGAGGCGTTAAAGACCGGTGCGCGCCACTTCTTCGACCAGAAATATCCGGACGAAGTATCTATCTACTACATTGGCGAGTCGCTCGAAAGCGCGTACTCCAAGGAATTCTGTGGCGGGCCACATGTCGCGAATATAGGCGAGTTAGGGCATTTCAGAATTACGAACGAAGAATCGTCATCAGCCGGTGTTCGCCGGATAAAAGCGGTATTGGAATAGTTCGACTTCGCTCACTATAAATAATAAAATAAGGTATAATTACCAATATGCCGAAAAAAATTGAGGATATAATCGTTTCCGACAGGAGAAGGAGCATTCGGGATATTCCTATTCCAGAAAGCAGGCGCAAGCTTCCTGCCAAAGCGCCGCGCATGGATGCGATAGAAGACACTTCATCTCTTCCTCCCGTACGCACGCCCATTCCTCGCCATAAGAAAGGTTTCCGCAGGAAAATATGGACTGCCGGTGCCGTTGCAGTTGTTATCCTGTTGTTCGCCATTCTCTCGCTTATGAATGGCGCGACATTGAGTTATGTGCCGAAATCGGCCGCTCTCGCGTTTGATAACGATGCCTACACCGCTCACAAGTCCGGCGCGAATGGCCTCTTCTATAGTGTGGTCAAGCTCTCTCGCGATAAAAGTATGAATGCTCCCGCTGGAGCTGAGCAGAATGTGAGCCGGAAGGCTTCCGGAGTAATAGTAGTCTACAACGATAGCGCCGAGTCCCAGCGCCTGGTTGAGAACACGCGTTTCGAATCTCCGTCCGGCAAGATTTATAGGATAAGCAAAGCAATAACCACGCCGGCAAGGAGAGCCGTAAGCGGCGTTACCCAACCCGGTTCCGTGGAGGCGACTGTCTATGCCGATGTGGCGGGTGAAGCGTATAATTCCGCGCCGACGGATTTTACCGTTCCAGGACTTAAAGGTACTTCGCGCTATAGCACTATTTATGCTCGCTCGAAAACTCCTCTTGCCGGAGGCTTTGTCGGCATGGAAAAGGTAGTCAAGGCGGAGGACCTTAGCCGGACCAAGACGGAACTGGAAACCGCCTTAAGAGAAGAACTCTACCGCGAGGCGGAAGCGGAGGTGCCGGAGGACTTCATCCTTTTCCGAACTCTTTCAACATTTGATTTCGAAGATTTGCCCCAGGCTCCAGGTAGTGGCGGTAGCGCGGTTGTGAGTATGAGAGGCCACCTCTATGGCGTCATGTTCAAGAAGAGCGATTTCGCCGGTTTCCTCGCAGAGAAAAAACTCGGCACGGCTCCTGCTGAAATTATAGAAATTCCTGATTATTCCGCCCTTGAAATCGCCTTTGCCTCAGTACCTCCGGCGGATCTCCTGGCTTCAAACGATGTGAGTTTCAAAATTAAGGGTAATGCTCAGGCGGTTTGGGTAACAGACGAAGTTTCTCTCCGCGCCGATTTGGCTGGTCACCACAAGAGGGATGTGCCCGGCGTTCTCAACAATTATCCGACCATCGCTTCCGCGAGTGTTACCGTGAGACCGTTCTGGAAGTCCTCTGTTCCCGCCGAAGCGGAGAAAATCAAGATAACTAAACTCTCTTCCGAGTAGTATGGCAAAAAGCGTCAATCCTATAGAGAAAACAGGTGTTGTTACGGAATCGCTTCCAAATATCATGTTCAAGGTTAAGCTCGATGATCCGCCAGTTGGCGGAGGTGAAGAAATATTGACCTACCTTTCCGGCAAGATGAGACTCCACCGCATTAGGGTACTTGTGGGGGACAAAGTTATTATGGAGATGGAGCCCTATGGCGGCAAAGCCCGCATAACCAAGCGTTTATAAGAAAAGTCTTGCCAAGAAATCAGGCTTAGGTTACAATGCATTCTTGTCATGAAAGTAAAGGCGGCGGTAAGAAAAATGTGCGCCAAATGCCAGATAGTCCGCAGGAAGGGCTATGTTTATGTTGTCTGCAAGGCCAATCCCCGTCATAAGCAAAGACAAGGTTAATGAGAATACTCGGTATCACCATTCCAGAAGAAAAGCGTCTTGAAATTGGCTTAACAATCCTTTACGGGGTTGGCCGTTCGCGCGCGCGTAGCATTCTCGACCAAGCCAAGATTCCTTACGGCACCAAGTCCAAAGAGGCTACCGTCGAGCAGGAAAACAAGATTCGTTCTGTCATTGAGACCCTTATGCTTGAGGGAGACCTCAAGCGTGAAGTAACCAGCAACGTCAAGCGTCTCAAAGATATTAAGGCTTACCGGGGTATTCGTCACCAGCGAGGCTTGCCGACTAGGGGCCAGCGCACCAAGTCAAATTCTCGCACCACGCGACCTTATCGAGGCAGGAAGACCATGGGCACAGGCAGGAAGATAGCGGAGAAGAAATAAAAATATGGGAAAGCAGAAAATCGTAACAATCAAAGATACGGAGGTGAAAGTGGCGGATGCCGCTGTTGAGGCTGCTCCTGCTCAGCCGGTCAAGTCGTCCAAGAGGCGGGTCGATTCTGGCATTCTATGCGTTGAATCTACTTACAACAACACCAAGCTTGTGCTGACCGATAATAAAGGAAACACTCTCGCCTGGTCTTCGAGTGGGAACCTTGGTTTCAAGGGAGCGAAGAAAGGCACTCCTTTTGCCGCCGCCAAGGTTGGAGAGGCGCTTGCCGTTAAGGCCGGGGATATGGGGGTAAAGGAAGTAAGGGTGGTAGTTAAAGGGGTCGGTTCCGGACGAGAGTCGGCTATTCGCGGATTTATTTCCAAAGGTATTAATCTTGTCGCCATCCGGGACATGACCCCGGTGCCTCATAATGGGCCGAAACCGCCTAAGCCGAGAAGGACATAACATGAAAATAGGACCGAAATACAAAATAGCAAGGCGTCTTGGAGCACCGATTTTCGAGAAAACCCAAGGACCGAAGTATGCCCTTTCTCTCGCGCGCAAGGAGAGAACCACAGCCAGGCGCGGTCGCCCAAAGAGCGAATATGGTCTCCAGCTTCTCGAGAAGCAGAAGGCGC
Organism: Candidatus Zambryskibacteria bacterium RIFCSPHIGHO2_01_FULL_46_25; assembly: GCA_001825155.1. GTDB lineage: Bacteria > Patescibacteriota > Minisyncoccia > Phycocordibacterales > Zambryskibacteraceae > UBA5004. The sequence goes on from MHVH01000005.1 coordinate 24,220, forward strand.
GCTACAGCTACGGCATGACCGAAAGGCAATTCCGCATTTGCGTAGACAAAGCGCTTCGCTCAAGCTCTCCCGTACAGAAGCTCTTTGTCCTGCTTGAAACTCGTCTGGACAATACGCTCTTCCGCGCTGGGATTGCCAAGACGCGCTCGGCCGCCAAGCAGATTGCCGGACATGGGCACGCTTTGGTGAATGGCCGTCGAGTGACCATACCATCAATGAGCCTCAAACTTGGCGATAAGGTGTCGATAAGAGAGGCATCTGCTGGAAGTATGCTCTTCTCGGATGCGGCCGATAGGATGAAAACGCTTGCCGCGCCTGCCTGGGTCAAGGTTGACCCTGAGCAGAGGGTGGCGGAAGTAGTGGGCGAGCCGGTGTACGTGCCAGGCGAACAACTCTTCGATCTCGGAGTCGTAATTGAATTCTATAACAGATAGTGTTATAATTATTACCTAATTTTTTCATAATATTATGGCCGATTACACAATACATTTGCCTTCGAAGCCAAGAGTGGTTTCCGAGGAAGGGGATAGTGGAGTCTTCGAGATCGAAGGTCTTTACCCCGGCTACGGTCATACCCTAGGCAATAGCTTGAGACGCATCATCCTCTCCTCTCTTCCCGGTGTCGCTATTACCTCTGTCAAAATTGCCGGCGTGAGTCACGAGTTTTCGACGATAGAGGGTATTAAAGAGGATGTCGTAACCATCCTTCTTAACTTGAAGAAAATTCGTATGCGCTTCTCGACGGATGAATCACAAATTCTCTCTCTCAAGACTAAGGGCGAGAAAACTATCACAGCGGCAGATCTCGATATTCCGGGCCAGGTGGAGATTCTTACCCCAGATGCTGTCATCGCGACCTTGACCTCCAAGTCGAGCGCTCTTGAGATTGAGATTAAGGCGGAGAAGGGACTCGGCTTTATGCCGAAGGAAATGATTGAAAAATCCCGCGTAGACATTGGCTCCATCGCTCTCGATGGTATTTTTACGCCCATTCGTCGCGCCAGCTACGAGGTGGAGAACATGCGCGTTGGCGACAGAACCGATTTCAATAAACTACGCCTGTTTATAGAGACGGATGGCACCATTACTCCGACCGAGGCTCTCACGGTCGCGATTGAGGTCATGATTAACCAGCTCAAGGCCATTGTCGGTTTCAAGGAGGAAATGCCTTTGGAGGAAGAGTTTCCTAAGTCTGCCGGAAGCTCTTCTGTCACAAGCCGGCCGGAAGTGGATCCGGAAGTGCTCAAGACCAGAATCGAATCTCTCGACATGGGTGCTCGCACACAGCACGCGCTTGCCGATGCCAATATTCGCACCGTCGGTGGCTTGGCCAGAAAGAAGGAAAAAGACCTTCTCGAGATAGAGGGTCTCGGCGCCAAGGGCATTCAGGAAATCAGGAAGGCTCTGGGAGAATTTGGCATTACTCTCAAGTAAAATGCGGCACGGTAACAGCAACAGAAAATTCGGTAGGAAAACCGACCAGAGAAGGGCTCTGATGAAGTCCTTGGCGTACTCACTCGCGCTTAAGGGCAAGATCAAGACTACGGAAGCCAAGGCCAAGGAGCTCCGCCCATTTATGGAGAAGCTGGTTACTCTCGGCAAGAAGGAGACTCCCGCTTCCAAGAGGCTTCTCGTAAGTCGAGTAGGGGCGCCCGCCGCCAAGAAAATTTTCAACGATCTCGCGCCTACCTACAAGGAGAGAGCCGGTGGCTATCTTCGCATTACCAAGATGGTTCGCAGAAAGTCCGACGGCGCTCCCCAGGCGGTAATAGAATTTGTATAACATGAACATGAAGCACACTATTGATGCCAAAGGAAAAGTGCCCGGACGAATAGCGACGCAGGTAGCGGTTATTCTCATGGGGAAGAACAGAACAGACTTCGCCCGAAACAAAATTCCTGATGTCGAAGTCGAGGTCACTTCCGCCGGAGGTATGGTTCTAAACCAGAAGAAACTTACGGACAAGAAGTACGCTCGCCACTCACTCTATCCGGGAGGTCTTACGCTGGAATCGATGGCGCATGTCGTCGAGAAGAAGGGCGCCAAGGAAGTGCTCCGTCGCGCGGTTTATGGCATGCTCCCGAAGAACAAATTGCGCCCGCGCATGATGAAGAATTTGAAAATCCATGAGTAAAGAAAAATATTTAGAAGCAGTAGGGAGAAGGAAGACCGCGATTGCCCGCGTGCGCATCACGCCTGCGACGAAGTCCACCGTAGTCGTAAACGGGGGAGAATTCGAAAAATATTTCCCGACTCAAGAACTTCGCAGGACAATCCTTTCCGCCTTTAACGACGTGCCGGGCAAGTTCGAAGTCTCGGCCAAGCTTATCGGCGGTGGCATTTCTTCGCAAGCAGACGCCTTCCGCCACGGTATTGCCAGAGCTCTCCTCGTCCACGATGTGAACCTTCGCTCAATGCTCAAGCTCAAGGGCTTCCTCAAGCGCGACCCTCGCGCCAAGGAACGTCGCAAATTCGGTCTCAAGAAAGCCCGCAAAGCCCCGCAGTGGTCGAAGAGATAGTCACTTAGCTGTCCGACAGCTAAGTTGTGTGAATTTTTGCAAAACGAAACCCCGTACCAGAGCCGAAGCTTAGTACGGGGCGTGGGATAGGTGTCGGCGGCGGGTTTCAGTCGGGGATGACACAGGCGGAAAACGAAACGATGTTCTTGCTACGTGCCAGTGCCATTTCTTCCGCGGCCTGCCGAATCTCCAGAGAGATGTTATCTCCCTCCTTGATTTCGATTTCCGTCGAATCGAGTTTGTTGTCGTGTATCTCGTCTTCTAAAACAACCATTACTAGCAACTTCATAGACAGCCTCCTTTTACTACCATACGCCAAATAAGTATTTTGTCAAATCTAAACTTGATTTATGCGGTTTTTATAATGCACTTAGCTGTCGGACAGCTAAGTGCTGAAGTGGAGGAATTCCAGTGGTTGAAGTTGCATATTATTTTGCCTAGAGCATACTAACATTATGGTGAATATCTTTTGGGGAGTTCTTAGTGGTGTAATTACTTCAGCCATTCTTTTTCTTCTTTTTCTTTTGAAAGAAAAAGTTTTCAATCCTTGGTTAGAAAATAGGCTGTATAAGGGAGTGATGTTGGATGGGTCATGGACAGGCAAAAGATCACGCTCTCTCGCAAGTGTAAATCCTAAAACCGCCTCAACACATGAACTAAACATACAAATGGATCTTAAACAGAGTGGTTATAAAATCCAAGGCATTTTTTCGGCGGATTCAGGAATAACAATTCAGAAGGATAAAACGAGACAATATAGTAATGTATATAGAATACATGGGCATATTCAAGATAATTTTGTTGTTCTTGAATACTATCCATTTTCCAGAAAAAGAGTTGGTATAGGGACATTCTTACTTGAGGTTAGGGAGGGTGGCAAAAAGTTAGTGGGACACGCAACCTTTGTTTCTGAAGGGGCTATGAATATCGTAACTATGCAAGACATTACTCTCGATAGGGTTAGTGAGAATTAAGCCCTTGATTTTTTTTATAAATTAGATATTCTATAACCCACCTATGGATCCAAAAAACGACGATTTTTCTATTGAAAGTACTGATCTTGACGACTCGGTGATAGCCGAGGAGCATGCTAGTGAGTCCATACAGAAACTCAGGGCGAAGCTCAAGGAGGCGGAAGGGAAAGCCAAGGAGTATCTCGACGGTTGGCAGAGAGCGCAGGCCGACTTTGTTAATATAAGAAAGAGGGATGACGAAGCGAAGAATGAGTTCCTGAAGTTCGCCAATTCCGACCTCATATATCAGCTCATGCCGGTGCTCGACAGCCTGGAGCTCTCATTGCCGCATGACAACAAAGAACTTGAAGCCGTCTATAAGCAGCTTCTCTCTATCCTCAAGTCGAATGGTTTGGAAGAATCAAATCCCATGGGAATGGAATTTGATCCGCGCCTTCACGAATCCATTGGCACTCTTCCGGCCGAGACTGGCGAGGATGACCACAAAATTCTTGAAGTTGCGCAAAAAGGTTATATACTATCGGGGAAAATTATCAGACCCGCCAAAGTAAAGATTGGCGAATTTAACGGAAAATAAAATGGCTAAAATAATTGGAATCGATCTTGGAACAACTTTTTCCGCGGTGGCGGTAGTGGAAGCGGGCAACCCGAAGATTCTTGAGAACGCGGAGGGCGCGCGCACCACTCCTTCCATAGTCGCTATTTCGAAAACGGGTGAGCGTCTCGTTGGCCTTCTTGCCAAACGTCAGGCCGTTACCAATCCGAAGAATACTATCTTCGGCATCAAGCGCTTTATCGGTCACACTTATGCCGACCCTGCCGTGCAGAAGGACAAGGTTACCGTGCCATTTGAGCTCAAGGAGGGTGCCAATGGCGGCGTAATGGTGAAGATAGGTGATAAAGACAATCGTCCGGAAGAAATTTCCGCCATGATTCTACAGAAACTTAAGGTCGATGCCGAAACCAGATTGGGCGAGAAGGTGACTGAAGCTGTCATCACCGTGCCAGCCTACTTCAACGACTCTCAGCGCCAGGCTACCAAGGATGCCGGTCAGATAGCCGGATTAAACGTATTACGCATTATCAATGAGCCCACGGCCGCCGCTCTGGCATACGGCTTCAACAAGAAGAAGAATGAGCAGATTGCGGTCTTCGACTTCGGTGGAGGTACTTTCGACATCTCCATCCTCGAGGTTGGCGATGACGTGGTGGAGGTTAAGAGCACCGACGGCGACAGTCATCTCGGAGGCAAGGATATCGACCAGAAGGTTTTAAACTTCATCGCAGACGAGTTTAAGAAAGAATCAGGAATTGATGTAAGAAGCGACGCTCTCGCTCTCCAGCGTCTCGATGAAGCGGCTGAGAAGGCAAAGATTGAACTCTCAACTGCAACCGAAACAGAAATAAATATTCCCTTCGTTACTTCCGATGCTTCCGGTCCAAGACACCTCCTCATGAAGCTTTCTCGTGCCAAACTCGAGGAACTCTCGAGAGAATTTGTGGACCGCGCCATGGAGATAACCAAGCGGGCCGTAGAGGCATCACCCTTCAAAATAAATGAGATTGAAGAAGTAATTCTTGTCGGCGGTCAGACTAGGATGCCTATGATTGCCGAAGCGGTGAAGGTCTTCTTCGGCAAGGAGCCGAACAAATCCATCAATCCGGACGAAGTGGTCGCCCTCGGCGCCGCCATCCAGGGAGGTATTCTCGCCGGAGATGTCAAAGACGTTTTGCTTCTTGATGTTATCCCGCTTTCTCTCGGCATCGAGACCATGGGCGGAGTGGCTACCAAGCTTATCGAGAAGAACACCACCATCCCTTCCGCGAGGTCGCAGATATTCTCCACCGCGGCTGACAACCAGACCAGCGTGGAGATTCATATCGTCCAAGGCGAGCGCGCCATGGCCGCCGACAACAAGAGTCTCGGCCGATTTATTCTCGACGGCATACCGCCGTCGCCCAGAGGCATGCCCCAAGTTGAGGTGACCTTCGACATCGACGCCAATGGCATATTGAACGTGAAGGCCAAGGACAAGACCACCAACAAAGAACAATCGATAAGAATCGAGGCCTCCTCCGGACTCTCGAAGGAAGATATCGAGAAGATGCAGAAAGACGCCGAAACGAATGCTGCCGAAGACCAGAAGAAGAAGGAGTTAGTTGACGCCAAGAATACCGCCGAACAACTTGCCTACACCGCTGAGAAATCTCTTAAAGATGCTCCATCTGTGCCGGAAGACATCAAGTCAGGAGTTAATGGCAAAATTGACGCATTGAAAAAAGAAAAAGAAAGCGGCACTTTGGAATCCATCAAGTCCGCCACCGAGGCACTCTCGGCGGAGATGCAGAAGATAGGGGAGTACCTCAACAAACAATCAACAACTGACAATAAACAAGAAGGTCCGGAAGTGAAGGACGCTGAGGTTAAGGAAGAGCCCAAGAAAGAAGAGGAGAATAAATAATGGTTCGACAGCCTCACCATAAATGAAGGATTACTACAAGATTCTGGGTGTTAATAAGGACGCAAGCCAGGACGAGATTAAGAAGGCGTTCAGGAAGCTTGCGCACGCGCACCATCCGGACAAGTCTGGCGGCGACGAAGCCAAGTTCAAGGAAGCCAACGAAGCTTACTCCGTGCTCTCGGACAAGAAGAAACGCACGCAATATGACCAGTTTGGTTCGGCTACTGGACCAGCCGGGGGCTGGTCCAGCACCAACGGTTTCAATCCATCGGATTTCGGCTTCTCCGCCGATTTTGGCGGATTCTCCGGATTTGGCCAGCAGGGATTCGATGCCGGAGATTTGGGTGATATTCTCTCATCTATTTTCGGCGGTAGACGAGTGCGCCGCGGCAGGGATATCGCGGTTGATATAGAATTATCTTTCCAAGAATCAATCTTTGGCGCACAACGCAAAGTGGTTATTAATTCCAAATTTGTGAAGCAGAAAGAGGTTTCCATCTCCGTGCCGCCCGGTATCGACGACGGACAGATGATAAGACTCTCCGGCATGGGCGAGACGCTTGATGGCGGGCTGCCGGGCGACCTGTATGTCAAGGTTCACGTGCGAAGGCATCCGTATCTTCGTAAGGACGGATACAATCTCGCCATGGACTTACGAGTACTTCTCTCGGATTCGCTTCTCGGCGCCGAGAAGAAGATTGCCACGCTTGATGGCGAAATTACCTTGAAGGTTCCTTCCGGCACCAAGCATGGCACAATTCTCCGGGTGAAGGGCAGGGGCGTGCCGAGCGAGCGCGGCAGAGGCGACCTTTATATCCGCATTCTCATAGACATCCCCGAGAAGCTCTCCAAAGAACAAAAGAAACTCGTTGAGGAATTAAAGAAACAGGGGTTATAATTACATAATGTCTAAAAAGATACTATTATCCGGGGTAAAGCCGACGGGGAGGCCGCATGTCGGCAACTATTTCGGCGCCATGAAGCAGTTCGTCGAGCTCCAGAGTCAATACGAGAGTTACATCTTCATCGCGGACCTGCACGCCCTAACTACCGTCCAGAACAGGCAAGAGCTTGAGGAGAACACGACGGGCGTGCTTCTCGACTACATGGCCATAGGCCTCGATCCAAAGTCGGTAACGATTTACAAACAATCTGACGTGCCACAGGTGGCGGAGCTTGCATGGATTTTCAACTGTCTTACAACTGTGCCCTACCTCGAGCGTGCTCACGCTTACAAGGACGCTGTTGCCAACAAGAAGGAGCCGAATGTGGGCCTATTTGACTACCCCATGCTCATGGCGGCGGATATCTTGATACAAGATGCGGATGTTGTACCTGTGGGTCAGGACCAGAAGCAACATGTAGAGATTGCTCGCGACACGGCAGAAAAATTCGACAGAATTTTTCAAAAATGCTTCAAACTACCAGAACCTCTTATACTCGATACTGTGGCGACCGTTCCCGGCACAGATGGCAGGAAGATGAGCAAGAGTTATAACAACACCATTCCGCTTTTCGCGAGCGATGAAGAGATAGAAAAAGCGGTGATGGGTATTGTAACCGACTCTGGCGCTGATGTTCCGGAAAATGTTTACGCTATCCACGCGCTCCTTCGTGACAGAGTTTCGCTTGACGCTCTTTATGCCGAGAACAAGGGTCAGTACAAGAAGCTCAAGGAATTGCTTATCGAGGACTTGAAAGCCATGATTACCCCCATGCGCGAGAGGCGCCAGGCGCTCGAAGAAGATAAGTCTGCCGTGCTCGAAGTGCTCAAAGCCGGCGGCCTCGTTGCCCACGAGAGAGCCGAGAAGAAGATGGAGGAGGTGAGAAAAGCAGTGGGATTAAAATTATACTGAAATGATACAAGGATTCATACACGCATTAAGAATTCAGTCGAAGATTATTTTTGTCGTGGTAAGAAATCTCAAGGGCCTGACACAAGTTGTGGTCACGGCGGATAATCCGGAATTTGATAAAGCGAAGAATCTTACTCTTGAATCAGTCATACGATGCACAGGGGAGATGAAGGATGCTCCACAAGCGCCTGGAGGGTCAGAAATGCATCCTTCTAGAATTGAGGTTCTTAGCGCCGCTGAGCCAGAACTGCCAATCCCTGTCGTAGTTAAGGGCAGTGACGAAGAAACGGAGGCACCGACCCGTTTCGACTACCGCTGGCTTGACTTGCGAAAGCCCGAGAAGACAAAAATTTTTAAAGTCTGGACGGAATTCGAGAAAGGCTGGCGCAAATACTGGGACGAAAACGGATACATCCAGCTCTATCCGCCAGCATTCATGTCCATTCCGTCGGAGACGGGGGCAGATGTTTTTGAGGTGAAGTACTTCGACCGCAAGGCTTATCTGGCCCAGTCGCCGCAATTCTACAAGCAGATGGCTATGGCCGCGGGTATGGAGAAGGTTTTCATGGTTGGACCGGTTTTCCGCGCCGAACAGTCGTTTACCACACGCCACGTAACGGAGTTCACCGGCTGGGACTTCGAAATCTCATACATCAACGACCACAACGATGTCATGGATGCCGAAGAGGGGATGATTGTGGCTGGCTTCGAGCAACTCAAGAAAGCTTTTCCTGACCTCGACATAACGATTCCCAAAAGACCCTTCCCGAGAATTACCATGGTTGAGGCAAAAAAGATTCTCTCCGGCATGGGTATTCCGTCGCCCGAAGAGCACGACCTTGCGCCCGAGGAAGAGAGAGCCATTTCGGAATATGTAGAGAAGGAAATGGGACACGAATTTGTTTTTATCACCGAGTATCACAAATCCAAGAGCGCTTTCTACCACATGCGCCTCGACGAGAACTCCGACAGAAGCCGCCGGGCGGACTTGCTTTACCGTGGCATAGAAGTGACGACCATGGCTCAGCGCGAACACAGAGTGGAAATTTTGGAAAAGCAGGCACTGGAGAAGGGTATGAATCTTGAGCCACTCAAGGATTACATCAACTTCTTCCGCTGGGGTTGTCCGCCGCATGGCGGCGCCGGTATCGGTCCGGCTCGCTTTATCATGAGAATTCTCGACTTGCCCAACGTTCGCGAAGCAACGTATTTGCCAAGAGACGTGAAGAGATTGAATCCATAAATAAAAGAAACCCGCCACCGATCGCGATGGCGGGTTTCGCCGTGATCGGGGCGGGTATTACTCGATGGCCCAGAATCCGTTCGTGATGTCCCAGTTGACCTCACGACCGAACCGTCGGAGCAGTTTGTCGGTCATCTTGTACATGATCTCTTCGCTGCTCTTCTTCATGCCATCGTATTCGTACGTGAAGGCGATGCCGAACTGGTTCGTGCCACACGAGCGCACAACCATGAATTTGAACTTGGTTCCCTCGTCGCCCTGCTTGACCTCCAGGGCGAAGCTCTTCACTTCGTCCAAGGAAATCATCCGGGAAAACTTGATTTGGCCGTTGATGAGGAAGCCTTCGTAACGAAACTGAGCCATCTGATACCTCCGTAAGGAGTGAAAGGAACATAAGTACGCGACATTGCGTACTTCTTAATCCTATCATACTTCACTCTAAATGTCAAGCTTTTGCGAGGAAATGGCTCAAATGCGAGGTTTTAGCCCTTCGACAAGCTCAGGGTAAAGGATATATAATGTTATTTAAATGACTGCCGGATTTTCTGTAAAAACCGAAGTGTTTGAAGGACCCTTGGATCTCCTGCTTGAGCTTGTGAGCAAGCGGAAGCTCTTCGTCAATGATGTATCGCTTTCCGAAGTGGCGGACGACTTCATCCGCCACATCTCGGAAATGGAGGAATACTCCCTTTCTCTCTCCGCGGAATTTATCCTCGTCGCCTCGACTCTGATGCTTATCAAATCGCGCTCGCTCCTGCCGACACTCGAGTTTACCGAGGAGGAAGAAGAAAGCATCCACGACCTTGAGAATAGGCTGTTAGCCTATTCTCACACCCAAGAGCTGGCAGCAAAACTCAAAGCAATTTTCGGCAAGAGCATCATTTTCGAGAAGACGCCCTCAAAGAATCCTCTCATAGTCTTCTCTCCGGATGCCGAAACCAATCCGGAGAGCCTTCTCTCCGCTCTCGAGCGAGTTATAGAAGCGCTGCCGAAGAAAGAGGTTCTCTCCAAGGTTACGGTCAAGAAGGTTATTAGCCTTGAAGAGATGATCGAAAAGCTCACGGAACGGATATCAAAGTCCGGGAAATTGTATTTCAAAGATCTCAAACATAAAGACAAGATCTCGATGATCGTGGGTTTTCTCGCCATGCTCGAGCTTGTGAAGCGCGGCATTATCAGCGTGAAGCAGCACAGTCGGAACGAAATTGAAATCGAACATGCTTGAACAAAAAATAGAATCAATACTGTTGTTCAAAAACGAGCCGGTCACTCTCGCGGAGCTTTCCAAGATACTTAATGTCCCGCGAGAGAATTTACAATTTGCAATTTCCAATTTACAAAAAAAATATGAGAATTCGGGAATAGTTATCATCACGGATGGAGAGAATTACAGCCTCGGCACGCATCCAGACAATTCGGAACTGATAGAAGAAATTCAGAAAGAGGAGCTCAACCGCGACATCGGGCGGGCGGGGCTCGAAACTCTGGCGATTATCCTGTATCGTGGGCCGGTATCGAGGAGAGAGATTGACTACATCAGAGGCGTCAATTCGAGCTTCATCCTGCGTTCGCTCCTCATCCGCGGTCTTGTCGAGCGAACCGATATTCCAGGCGAACGAAGCTACAGTTACAAGCCGACGCTGAAGCTCCTTGAACATCTCGGAGTGTCGCGCCGAGAGGATTTGCCGGAGTATGGCGCGGCGGAGAAGAAGGTGGAAGAATTTATCCAAAGCGGCATAGATGGAGAGAAAGATGATTAAAAAATTTTTTAAAAACAGGGAGCTCGAGATTAAATTTTTTGTATTTTTGGCAATGGGATTGTCACTCCTTTTACTCGTATCGTATGTCTTGGGTTCGAAGATTGAGAGAGGGGACAATTCTGTAGGGACGGGACTTGTCCAGAGCCGATTCCCGGAAATGATGCTTAAGGCTAAGGCCGCTTATGTCTACGATGCTCGCACCAAGACTGTTCTTTATGCCAAAAACGAGAATACTCGCATGCCGCTCGCCTCGCTTACCAAGGTCATGTCGGCTCTCGTGGCAAAAGAGCTTAGTCCGGACTATTCCACCGTAACGATTAGTCGTAGCGCTCTCGATACGGATGGCGACAGCGGTCTTCGTCCGGGAGAGAAATGGAGGCTCAAAGATATTCTCGACTTTTCCCTCGTGGCTTCTTCGAACGACGGCATGCGCGCGGTGGCTCTTGCTCTGGGTGCGCTTGAGCAATCCGATGCCTCCGATGAAGAAATTATCGGAGAGTTCGTCTCTCGCATGAACAGGAAGGCGGCGGAGATTGACCTCAAGAATACTTATTTCCGCAATGAGACGGGGCTCGATGAGACGGAATTCAAGGGCGGAGCCTACGGCACGGCAAGGGACATGTCTTCTCTCATGGAGTATATTCTCCTTTATCATCCCGACTTGCTTGAGGCTACGCAAGAGGTTTCCATGTTCGCCTTGTCTCTTGACGACTATCGCCACGAAGCAAAGAATACCAATCCTCTGGCCGGGAGGATTCCCGGTCTTGTGGCATCGAAGACCGGCTTCACCAATACTGCCGGAGGCAATCTGGCTCTCATATTCGACCCGGAGCTTGGTCGGCCGATTGTCGTTACCATTCTCGGTTCGACCGAAGAGGGCCGATTCGAAGACGCACAAACACTCATTAATGCTACTCTCAAGCATCTCAATGAAAATTGAAAATTATAAATTGAAAATTTTACCCCTATGTGCGGAATAACAGGGATCACAGACAAAAACCTAGCGAAGAAAGAGTTCATCGAGAAGATGACCACTGTTATCGCCCACAGAGGCCCTGATGACGACGGTTTTCTCGTCGACGAACATGTCGCGCTTGGCATGAGGCGACTTTCAATTATTGATTTAGTCCACGGGGAACAGCCTATTGCGACGCCTGACGGTCGATATAAAATTTTCTTCAACGGTGAGATTTACAACTATAAAGAATTAAAGAAAGAGTTGAATAATTATCAATATAAAACCGAGAGTGACACGGAAGTAATACTGGCAGGATTTGTGAAGTGGGGTCCGGAAGTTCTGAAAAAGCTCCGCGGAATGTTTGCCTTTTGTATTTATGATACGCAGGAGAAGAAAATTTTCTTGGCTCGGGATTTCTTCGGCATAAAACCCTTATATTACTGGACACAGGCAAGGCCTATGGGTCCCATAGGCCTTGCCTGTGTAGCGTTTTCTTCCGAGATAAAAAGTTTCTTTGAGTTACCCGGATTCAAGCCGGAGGTGAATGATGCCGCCGTCTACAACTATCTTTCATACCAATACAATCCGCTGGAAGAAACTTTTTTCAAAAATGTTTTCAAGCTTCCTCCCGCGCACTATCTGACGATCGATCTCAAGACTGGCAAGTGGGAGAAGAAGCGCTATTGGCAGTTCAAGTTCTCTCCAGAAGAAGCTCTGGACGAGGAGAATACGCGCAAAGAGATTCTAAATACGATGGAGGATTCGGTGGCGCATCATATGATTGCCGATGTGCCGGTGGGTTCCTTCTTGTCGGGTGGTATAGATTCCTCTATCATCGCAACCTTGATGCAGAAAGTTCGTGGCGAGAAAAAAATAAAAACCTTTACCGTCGGTTTCAACTCTGTAAGCGAAGGTAGGGAAGCGAAAGAGACTTCAGAGCCGCTTGGTACAGACCATACGGAAATCAGTGTCGGGGCCGAAGAATACTTTGCCACCTTACCCAAGGCGGTGTGGCACTTCGACGAGCCGGTGGCGGACCCGTCGGCCATCGGGCTTTATTTCCTGGCTCGCGAGGCGAGAAAACACGTCAAGGTGGTGCTCTCGGGAGAAGGCGCCGACGAGCTCTTCGGTGGATACAACATTTATCTCGCGCCCATTGCCGCCGAGAGATTGCGCAAGTTTCCGAAATTCATTTTGAAATTAATCAGTGTACTGCCATTCCGCGGTAGAAACTATGCTCAAAGAGCTCTCTTGAAGCTCGAAGACTGGTACATAGGCAATGCCTTAGTATTTAAGCCAGAAGAGATTAGGTCTCTCTGGCGAGACAACCCTATGTCAAGGGGCATCCTTGACACTCTATATCGAGAAGCGGCTGGGCTCAGCGATTCGACCAAGATGCAATACATAGACATAAACACTTGGCTAGTGGGTGACATCCTCGCCAAGGCGGACAAGATGACTATGGCACATTCGCTCGAGCTCCGAGTGCCGTTTTTGGACAGCTCCGTAGCGACACTTGCTTCAAAGCTTCCGAATAAATTTAAGTGGCATAATGGTGTAACGAAGTATCTCTTGCGGGAAGCTTTCAAAAATGTTTTGCCGGAATCCACGCGTAAGCGCAAGAAGCTCGGTTTCCCGACGCCGGTGCGTGAATGGATTACGAAAGAGAGAACGAATGTCATTCTCGAAAATCCATATATCAAATCGCATTTCGATGTTGCAAAAATCGAAGAATTGATTAGCGACCATATCTCAAAAAGAACCGACAACTCGCGCAAAATCTACCTCCTCCTCATGCTCGCCCTCTGGTACAATGTATTTATTGAAAATTCTAAATTGAAAATTGAAAATTAATCCCCATGGACATCTTAAAAATTATTAGTCCGACGGTTATGGCATTCTTTATCGGCATTTTCATCACGCCGTTCTTCACTAAGTATTTCTACAAATACAAAATGTGGAAGAAGTCTCCTCGCACCGAAGCGGGGGACATTACTTCCGACCACTTCAAGAAAATTCACAATACCGACTTGGAAATTTCAACTCCGCGCGTCGGTGGCATTATCATCTGGGCATCCGTATTTATCACAGTCGCGGTTATTTACATCCTCTCGATTGTTTTCCCATATGACGCGATAGGGGAGCTGTCCTTCTTCAGCCGCTCGCAGACCGTGGTGCCTCTGGGAGCCTTCTTCCTCGCGGCACTCATCGGCCTCTTGGACGACTTACTGCAAATATTCGGCCAGGGGAGTTATGCCAAAGATGCCTTGGTTTATCGCAAGGTAAAAATTGTTTTCGTCACGCTCATCGGCCTTGCTATCGCTACCTGGTTTTACTTCAAGCTTGATTTCACTTCCATCCACATACCATTTGATGGGCCGTGGGAGCTCGGAATCTGGTTTATACCGTTTTTCGCTCTGGTAATGCTCGCCACCTTCTCCACTTCGGTCATAGACGGCCTCGACGGCCTGGCCGGGGGGGTGATGGCCTCTTGCTTCACCGCTTTTGCCGCCATCGCCTTCCTCGGAAGCCAGTACGACATCTCGGCGCTCTCTGGGGCCATCGCCGGCGGCATATTGGCCTTCCTCTGGTTCAATGTGCCGCCGGCGAGATTCTACATGGGCGAGACCGGCATGCTCGCGCTTACTGTGGCGCTCTCGGTTATCGCCTTTCTCACCGATTCTGTTCTCCTCTTGCCGGTAATCGCCTTACCGCTGGTGCTTACCACTCTCTCGGTTATTATCCAGATTGGTGTTTACAAAGTCTTCAATCATCGTCGGGTTTTCCTCGTCGCTCCGCTTCATCATCATTTCCAAGCTCTTGGTTGGCCGCGCGAGAAAGTGGTTATGCGCTACTGGATTGTTTCCGTTGTCTGCGCCATTACCGGAGTAATACTCTATCTTGTCAGCTAAAATCGCTCAGCTTAAAGAATGGTATGAAGAGCACGAAAGAAGGCTGGCAACCTTCTCGCTCCTGTTCGGCTTCGTATTCGACTCACTCACTCTTACGCGCATTGATGCCTTGCAAGACAATCTCTGGCTTTTCGGCAACTTGGTGGTAATAGGTGTCTGCATAATCCTTCTTAACCGGCAGGAAAATGATGGCATACAAGACAAAGAAGTTTCGAAGCACTTCTGGCTGTATAACCTGCTCCAGTTCGGCTTCGGAAACATACTCGGCGGATTCTTTGTCCTCTACTTCAGAAGTGGCACGCTTGCCGTATCTTGGCCGTTTCTTCTCATCTTACTTGTCGCCATGGTGGCAAACGAGCTTTTCCAGAAGCGCTACGCTCGACTCGTTCTGCAAATCTCGTTTCTCTATCTCACTATTTACGCCTTCCTAATCTTTATTGTGCCTATAGCTCTTCACAGGATTGGGGCATGGATTTTCCTCGCGAGCGGGCTTGTAAGTCTCCTTGCCGTATGGCTCTTCCTCATCGCTTTACATCAGTTCTCGAGAGAGAGGTTCAGGGAGAGCCGGGTCTCCATTGTCCGCTCGGTAGCCGCGATTTTCGCGGTTATGAACATTCTCTACTTCACCAATCTTATCCCGCCCATCCCACTCTCGCTCAAGGATGCCGGCATTTATCATAATGTGGAAAAATTACCGAGCGGCAGATACAGCGTGCTCGAAGAAGAGGAGAAGGGGATTATGAGTTTCTTCGACTTCCGCAAAGACATTCACCTGGTCTCCGGCAATACACTCTTTGCTTACAGCGCCATTTATTCTCCGTCCGACCTTGATACCCAGATTGTCCACGAATGGCAGCATTACGACGAGAAGCAGGGCGAGTGGCTTACAAGCACCACTATTCCACTCCGCCTCTCCGGCGGCAGGGTAGAGGGCTTCCGCACGTATTCGAGCAAATCGAGCCTTGCTCCAGGCCCATGGCGCGTAAACGTCTCGACTCCCAGGGGCCAACTATTGGGCCGCATAAATTTCGAAATAGTTTCTGTCAATTCCTATCCGGCAATAAAAGCCGTTGTGAAGGATTAACGGCTGACTCAAGGGTGGTTTTGTTATCCACAAGTTGAGAACATATTATCCCCACATGTCAAGTTGACATACTAACCACTAGGCGTAGGGTTTAAGACATTCTATATTTAGAAGTTTGTATTACACAATAAAATTAAAAATATGACAAAATTGCTGCGGGGGGGGGGCTTTACTAGGTAATTCATTCAAACTTCTACTTGTTTTCACAGTTGCCTTCGGCGGCTTTTTTGTTGCTAATTCGGCACAGGCGGCTACGATAAATGTCCCGGCTGAGCAGGCGACCATTCAAGCAGCAATTACTGCTGCGAATCCTGGCGACATAATTAATGTCGCGGCGGGGACATATCCCGAAAATGTTTCAATAAGTGGCAAGACAAATCTCACAATTCAGGGCGCTGGAATTTCAACCATCGTTGAACCAGCAAGCGGAATCGGTTTTGCAATCACGAA
The DNA here is from genome assembly GCA_001825155.1 of Candidatus Zambryskibacteria bacterium RIFCSPHIGHO2_01_FULL_46_25. Classification (GTDB taxonomy): domain Bacteria; phylum Patescibacteriota; class Minisyncoccia; order Phycocordibacterales; family Zambryskibacteraceae; genus UBA5004. The sequence continues at coordinate 40,439 of MHVH01000005.1, forward strand.
TTCTAGCAACATAACAATCAAGAATCTCAAAATTCACACCGTCGGCACCGATGCACACGGCGTCTGGGTTGCTGGAACCCCTAGCGGTAGTGCGGTGACCGGTCTTACAGTGCAGGATGACACAATCGTTGTGGATGGCTACTCCAGCGGTATTTACGCTGGGTGGGTAGATACGACACCTCACTCGGGGTGGCTTATCGGTGGGTCAGGACACGGGAACACTATAGAAGTGAACTCTGGCGCAGGAGTTACAGGCGATGGAATGGATCTCTATGACGTATCTGACTCGGAAGTAAGTTACAACACGATTACGCTTACAAACCCGACTGATAGTACGCCCGTTATTTGGTCAAGTGAACTCTCCAATCTGAACAATCTAAAATTCGAGCACAATACGATGAGCGGTTCTACCGGTAGCGAAGTATGGATTGGTACGGATTTCAGTAGCCAATCACCTGATACATCTATCTCGACCGTCTCCGTGTTGGGCAACACGTTCGGCAACTGGGGTGTGCGCGCGTTGAAACTCGAAGGATCTGTTACGGGGGTGTCCGTAAATGCCAACATCTTCCAGATGACTGCGGATACGACTCAAGTAATCGGTGGTACCGCTGCGCCTAGTGCAACAGGGACGGGAAATACGTTTAATATTTCTCTCCCGGCAAAAATTCAAAAAGCGGTAGACGCGGCATTTGCCGGCGACACTATTAATGTTGCCGCAGGGACGTATGACGAACAGCTAACTGTAGATAAGGATGTAACGATCAGTGGCGTTTCCGGTGCGATTCTCCAGCCGACGGGAAACGATGATGCTTGGGACATCCAATTTGCCAGTGGCGGAAGCGGCGCGACCTTAGAGGGATTCACTCTCGACTTTAACGGTTCTGCTAATGATAGGGATGGAAGAGGTATAGGAATTAGCGATTCCGGCGGTCCGACAGTCACAAATGTCACGATTCAGAATAACGACATTACTATGGGTGTGGGTGTAGGTGCAGCGACGGGTGGACTGGAGGGCGTGGGTATTCAGACTGGCCTTAATGCCGATATAGGCGGTTTGCAAATACTGGATAACGACTTTCATGCCGGCAGTACTGTAATAACTGATGGCAATTCACAGGGTGAGGAAGGAATCTATGTAAATCCGAGCTCCGGTACCGGAGAGATAACCATATCCGGCAACACATTCGACGGAGAGTTGTTTACTGGCATCTCAATCGAGTCGGATAACGTCACAGTAAGCAACAATACCGTGACTCGTACGAGTATCGTCCAGAACACTAACGGCATAAGAGTCAATGAATTCTACGGAAGTAAGACTTACAGCATAACCATAAGTGATAACGTTGTCAGCGGATTCGATAACGGCTTGCGTCTTGGTAGCGGAAGCGATGGGGGGTCGACATTAGCAGTAACCGTGGAGAATAACACGATTACTGACAACACCCGTGGTATTTGGGTCAGAAACGATGCAGTAGTAACCGCTTCAGGCAATACATTCTCAGGTAATACATCGAATCCCGAAATTCTTGCCGGAAGTGACGGAACTGTCAACGGAGTAAATGTCTGGGGAAATCCAGTCGTCACAATCAACGGTGATGTAAATATGGGGGTTTGGGATAGAAACGGTTTCAGTGATCCTGGCGCTTCTGCTACAGACAGCTCTGGCGCTTCAGTTGATGTGGTTGTTACTGGCTCAGTAAACATATCCATAGCAGGCACATACACCTTGACTTATACGGCTACTGATATGTTTGGGAATACGGCATCTGCTGATCGCACAGTTACTGTAAGAATCGCAAGTGGCGGAGGCGGGGGGTCTTCGAACGGCGGAGGCGGCAGGAGTTCCGGAGCAGCTTCGCCTAGAGCTCTTCAGGCGGTGAATGCGGCCGGAGTAACTCTGCCCGTTCCCGCGGCCGGAGTCATAGGACAGGTTCTCGGTGCTTCTACTGTTAGTCCGGAGATACAGGCCCAAATTGATTCCATCAAACTAACTCTAAGAGGTCTCATCTCACAACTCATTGCTCTGCTTCAACAGCAGCTTGCAGCCGCTATCGCGTCTCAGGGAAATTAGCAATTAATTCTGGTGCTTGGCCCAAAAAACCGCCTTGACTTAGGCGGTTTTTTGGTTAATAGTTAATCTTATGATTTCTTGGCTCAAGAGGCACTTCATACCGCACGAGGGGAATGGTCACAGACCTCATATTCTGCATAGGAAGAATGCCGCCCAACTCGTGGGAGTGGTGCTACTTTTCGAACTTGCGCTATTTATCTTGCCAGGGCTCAACTTCGCCGGCTTCGTCAATAGTCTCAATCTTGGCGCGGTCTTGCCCGGAGTGCTCTCGACGCTTACCAATGAGAAGAGGCTGGCGGAGAACATGCCACAGCTTCTCGAGAATCCTTTGCTTATGCAATCGGCCCAGCTCAAGGCGGAAGACATGGCGACAAAAAGTTATTTCGCTCACACTTCTCCGGAAGGGAAGACTCCGTGGTATTGGCTCAAGCAAGTTGGTTACTCGTATGCCTATGCCGGAGAGAACTTGGCGGTGAACTTCGTTGATTCCGAAGATGTGACGGAAGCTTGGATGAATTCTCCAACTCATCGCGCCAATATCGTAAGCGGTGCTTACACTGAGATAGGGACAGGCATCGCGACGGGCGTGTACAAGGGCAATAATGCCGTTTTTGTCGCCCAGGTTTACGGCCGTCCGGCATTGTTTAACCCCTCGCTTCTACCGGCTGCGGCGCAGAAGTCTGCCGGTTTGAACCGAGTGGTGCAAGAAACGACAAGGTTTTTCCAAGAAGCGGCCGCATCGCCCAGGCGCACGACAGACGCCGTGCTCTTTAGTGTCATGGGCATCATTACTCTCGCGCTCCTTTTCAATATCTTTATCAAAATCAGGCACCAACATCCGGATCTTATATTAAACGGCGCGGTGGTCATGGTGGTAATTCTCGCTCTCCACATCGGCAACGGATATGTTTCAAAAGATCATGGCTTGGAAACGTCTTTTATCGCCTACAACGCCTCAGAAGTAGAAGAATAGTGTTATAATTTCGCACAAGATGCGAAGCAGGATAAAAGTCGATAAGCCTTTTTTGGTCATCACGATTATACTCATCGTGGCGGGCTTTTTTATTTTCTCCTCCGCTTCTTTGGGCCTCTTGGCGAAGGAGAGTTCAAACTATTCGAGTGTCGCGTTCTCGCAAACCGTCCTCGGCCTTTTCCTCGGCACGATTGCCATGATTCTGGCGGCCAGGCTCGATTACAAAATATGGAAAAAATGGGCTTTCTATCTCCTCATCCTGGCGGTAATTTTAAATATCATTGTTCTCATTCCTGACATCGGTTTCGAGCATGGCGGCGCGCGAAGATGGCTACGGGTAGGAGAGCTTTCTCTCCAGCCGGCCGAGGTACTCAAGTTCGCCTTCATCATCTACTTTGCCGCCTGGGCGGCGGGAGTTAAGGAAAAGATATCTACCTTCTCCATGGGCCTCTTGCCCCTCATGACTCTCCTTGGCCTCTGTGGCATTCTCCTTCTTCTCCAGCCGGACACGGACAACTACATGGTCATCGTCGCGACCGGCATGGGCATGTTCATAGCGGCGGGCGGTCGATGGCGGCACGTGTTAATACTGGGACTTATAGGACTTATAGGACTTATAGGACTTGCGGTAGCAAGGCCGTATGTCATGCAGAGGATTACGACTTTTCTCAATCCGACATTGGACTCTCTTGGCTCCGGTTATCAGATACAGCAAAGCCTTATCGCTATCGGTTCCGGAGGTCTCTTCGGCACCGGTTTTGGTCAGAGTATTCAGAAATTTACCTATCTCCCGGAGCCGGTGGGCGATTCTATCTTTGCCGTGGCCGGAGAAGAGTTCGGCTTCGTGGGTTCGGTTTTGCTTATCGCGATATTCACCCTTTTTGCCGTGCGAGGGCTCAAAATCGCCGGCAATATGGAAGATAGGTTCGGTAGACTGGTGGTTGCTGGAATTGTTATAATGATTATCTCCCAGGCATTCGTCAATATAGGCGCCATGCTAGGAGTAATACCGCTTTCAGGCATTACCTTGCCCTTCGTCTCGCATGGCGGCACCTCTCTTTTCTTGAGCCTGTTTGAGATTGGCGTAATCCTTTCAGTATCCAAATCGCAAAAATCATGAGAATTTTATTTACCGGCGGAGGCACAGGAGGACACTTCTACCCGATTATCTCCATTGCCGATGAGCTCAAAGCTCTCGCCAAGGACAAGAGGCTTCTTGAGCTCGAGCTCTTCTACATGTCGCCTACGCCATATGATGCAGGAACGCTCTTCGAGCACGGCCTCGAATACAGGAAGAATAGCGCCGGCAAATTGCGCCGCTCGAAATCCGGCTTGAACCTTTTCCGCAATTTCTTCGACTTATTTAAAACAGGGTGGGGGATTATCACGTCGGTTGTGCAGGTCTTCAATCTCTATCCAGACGTGGTCTTTGGCAAGGGCGGGTACGCGAGTTTCCCGGCGCTTCTGGCGGCAAGAATCTTGCGCATACCGGTCGTCATCCACGAATCCGACAGCGTGCCGGGCAAGGTTAACTTATGGGCGGGCAAATTCGCCCAAAAGGTCGCCGTTTCCTACAAAGAAGCTGGGCAGTTTTTTCCCCCGGAAAAAACTGCCTATACCGGCCAGCCTGTGCGCCGAGAAATCGCTTCGCCGCTTCTCGAGGGAGCGAGAGAATTTCTGGGCCTCAAGGAGGATGTGCCGGTCGTCCTCATCCTTGGTGGCTCTCAAGGCTCGCAGAAAATCAATGCCGCCGTTCTCGAAGCTTTGAAAGAACTTTTGGAGAAATACGCCGTCATCCATCAGACGGGAGGCAATAACTTCGCCGAGGTCAAAGCGACAGCCGAGGCGGTGCTCTACGGCTCAACGCACAAAGACCGCTACAAGCCATTCGATTATCTCAACACTCTGGCCATGCGCATGGCGGCCGGCCTCGCCACCATAGTGGTTTCCCGCGCCGGCTCCGCCATATTCGAAATTGCTTCGTGGGGCGCGCCATCGATTATCATCCCCATTAACGAGAAGGTGAGCCACGACCAGCACTCTAACGCCTTCGCCTATGCTCGCTCCGGTGCCTGTACCGTGGTGGAAGAAATTAATCTCTCTCCCAACATCCTCATATCCGAGATCGACAGGCTTATAGGAGACAAAATACTTACGGAAAACATGAAGGCGGCCGCTAAAGTATTCTACAAACCCGACGCCGCCAAGCTCGTGGCGGAAGAGATACTAAAGATAGCATTGGAGCATGAGATAGAGAAATAGATAAATAAATCCTCCCCCATAAATCCCTCCAACCCCCCTTTATCAAGGGAGGTGAATCATGAAATACAATTTTATTCCATATGATAAAAATCTGGTACTCCGGGCCAGAGAATTAAGAAATAATCAAACGGAAGCAGAGAAATACTTTTGGACCAATGTTCTTAAAAGTAAAAAATTCAAGACTTTCATATTTTTGAGACAAAAACCGGTTGGAAATTTCATTGTCGATTTCTACTGCTCGCGTTTGTTACTCGGCATAGAAATTGACGGCCATATCCATGACAAGAATAGGGATAAAGAAAGAGATAATATATTAAAAGAGAAATTCGGGATTACGGTCCTTAGGTATAGAAACGAAGATGTTATGGATAATCCTGAAAAAATTGTGAAAGACCTATTGCGACAAATGAAAGGTTGATCCCTCCCTTGATAAAGGGAGGGCAGGGAGGGATTGTGTTAAAATGAGCCCATGCAACAGAAAACTAGTGAAAAAGTGGTAGTCCGTATCCCGCCGTCGCCAACGGGCTTTTTCCACATTGGCCGAGCGCGTATGGCGTTGTTTAATTATCTCTTTGCCAAAAAACATGGCGGAGAAATCGTTTTTCGACTTGAGGACACAGACAAGGAGCGTTCCAAAAAAGAATTTGAAGAAGACATTATCGAATCGTTAAAATGGCTCGGCATTTCGTATGACCAAGGTCCATTCAGACAGTCGGAGAGGGGAGAGATATACAAAAAATATATTCAGAAGATGCTCGATAACGGCACGGCCTATGTTTCGCACGAGACGGAAGGGGAAAACAAGGAAGTCATCAGATTCAAGAATCCAAACAAGACCGTAACTTTTTCCGATGAGATACGAGGCGAAATATCTTTCGATACGACCGAACTGAAAGATTTTGTAGTGGCAAGAAATATAGATGATCCTTTGTATCACCTAACGGTTGTTATAGATGACCATGAGTCAGGTATTACGCATGTTATACGCGGAGAGGACCATATCTCCAACACTCCTCGTCAGATTCTTCTACAAGAAGCGATTGGCGCGAATAGGCCTGTGTATGCTCACCTACCCATGATTCTTGCCCCCGACAGGTCGAAGATGTCTGCGAGGCATGGGGCCGTGTCCGTTCGCGAATACCGTGCCATGGGTTATTTGCCTCATGCCTTCAACAATTACCTCGCGTTACTCGGCTGGAATCCGGGTACGGAGCAGGAAATATTTACCATGGAGGAGCTTATCGAGCAGTTCGATTTGAAAAAAATTCAGAAAGGCGGGGCCATATTTGACCAAAAAAAGCTCGACTGGGTAAACAAAGAGCATATCAAACTTCTGCCCGAAGCCGAGCAGAAAAAATTATTGTTGAAAAGCATCGAAAACGAACCCTACATGACGGGTGAGCCAGAGCTTGATGTGGAGAAAATTTGCTGGAGGTATATAAATCAGGGAGAAACCATACGTCATTTAGAAAAAGTTAAGGAGCTTCTGAAAGAAGAATGGACTATATATAAAAGAGAAATAATGGCTTATTCAGAACAAGAGGGAAGAGGCAACGTTCTCTGGCCCGTGCGCTACGCGCTTACCGGTGCAGAAGCTTCCCCGGACCCGTTTATCATGCTGGAATTCCTGGGCAAAGAGAAGTCCCTTAAGCGTATCGAAAAAGCTATAATGGCTCTAAAGAATGCCAAATAGATTTTTCATTGTTTTATTTGTGTTCTGTGTTCTGGGTTTTTCATCTCTTGCTCTAGCGGTTAGTCCGGCCGAGCTATCGACGCAGATTGAGAGCGTGCGCCGCGAGCGTGAGGCTCTGGTCGAAGAGCAGACACGCCTGCAGGCGGAACTTGAGGCGATCAATCGTGAGAGCCAGTCGCTTGGTACGGCGGTCAAGTCTCTTGACGCCACAAAGAAGAAGATTGCCGCCGACATCAAGGTAACGCAGTCGAAAATTTCTTCCACCGACCTATCCATTCGCTCGCTTGAGAACAATATGGCGGACAAGGAGGAGAAGATTGGCGCGCATGAGAAGGCGATTGCTCTTGCTCTGCAATCCGTCTCGATTTACGATACGCGTCCACTCTGGGTTGATATGCTTGCCGCAACGAGTTTCTCGGATGCGTGGCGGGACAGGACTCAGCTTGAAGGCTTGAGTGCTTCTCTCAATGATGAAGTGACGAGCCTGAGAGAAACGAAAAATATTTTAAGCGAAGAGAAGAAGAAAAAGGAGGCCGCGAAGAAGCAGATTGTCTCGCTCCAAGGAGAGCTTACCGGACAGAAGACCGTTGTCGAAGAAAGCCAGAAAGCGAAGGAACGCTTGCTCGCCGAGACCAAGAACAAGGAAGCGGTTTACCAGCAGATGATCAAGGAGAATCTCGAGAGGCAGGCGCGGTTCGAGAAGGATATCTATGAACTCGAGTCCCAGCTCAAAATAGCTCTCGACCCATCACTCATCCCTGACCAACGGCACGGCTTGCTCTCCTGGCCTCTGGACAAAATTTTTGTCACCAACTTTTTCGGCAAAGTAAGCGGTGCCGCGCTTCGTATCTATGCCTCCGGCTCGCACAATGGCGTGGATTTGCGCGCTTCCCAAGGTACGAGAGTCTTGGCGATGCTTGGTGGGGTAGTAGAGGGCACCGGTAATACCGACAACCAAAGAGGTTGTTATTCTTACGGTCGCTGGGTGCTTATAAAACACGGCAACGGTCTCACTTCGATTTATGCGCACCTCTCGGCCTCTCTCGTCTCAACCGGGCAAGAGATTAAAACTGGACAGCTTATAGGCTACTCCGGCGGCACGCCGCGCACCTCTGGTGCCGGCTACTCGACCGGTCCGCATCTCCATGTTGGTCTCTTCGCGAGCCAGGGAGTCTCAGTGCGCCAATTTACTCAGAGCATTGGTTGCAAGCAGATTGTCCTGCCCATCGCCGACATCAAGGCCTATCTCGACCCCCTTGCGTATCTGCCTTCTCTCTAATATGCTTAATTTATGAGTAAGAAAAAAGGATTCATTTCGACACTCCTCATCATCATAGCGGCTTTGGCGGCGCTAAAATATTTTTTGAACTGGTCCATCTTCGACGCGGCGGCTTCCGACCAGGGGCAGGGGACTATCGCTTATGTCAGAGATGTCTTGAACACGGTTTGGGCTTACATTGGTTCTCCGGTTACTTACGCTTGGTATGAAGTGGTGGTACCTCTCTTCAGCTTCGCCTTCGATTCCCTAAGGCAGCTCATAGGAGAAGGAAGAAGCGCTCTAGGACAATAACTTATTATGCTGAAGCCTTTTAAAATAATTTTATTCTTTTTTCTTGCAGTCATATATGTTCCGGCGTATTTGCTTATGCAGTTCACTTTCTCATGGTGGTCTGGACTTCTGGGAGGGGATTGAAGCGAATACTTGGAGCTTCAATCGGCCGGAAGCTGACGAGCTGAGGCGGGGTCGCGGAAATTTCTAGCAAGAAATTATCCGTGACTTGATTTTAATAATAGAAAGGGCCGGCAGCGCATGCGCTGCCGGCCCTCGTTCGTTCGAAACCGCACTACACGGAGAACTGGTGCGCCTTGATCTCCTCCTCGACGGCGGCCACTGCTGTCTTGGACCACATGCCCAACTCGCCGTACGCGTACGTGATGTCGAGGAGGTTGTAGACGACCACGATCTTCTGGAAGCCTGCCGCAGTCAGGCGTGGCACGGCACCCTGCTGGCGATCGATCCAGATGAGGCATGGCATCTCGTGCCCGGGGTAGCCGTCTTCGATACCTCGCTCCGCTGCGACGACTTTCGAACGTCCGTCGGTCACGACGTTATCGATCCACCAGTACTGATGGCGGGCCAGGTCCGGCCGACCGTTGATCCAGACTTTTTTGTGCGCGCCGTGCTGCTTCGGCTGCTCGCGCATCACTCGGTGCCCGATCGGCTGCGCCGTCCACGCCATCTCTTTCAGGAGGCTGAGGCTGCTAAGGGAGGCCGCCTGGGCGAGGGTGTTGCCGGCCACCGGCACGCCGATGAGACATTGCTGGCGGCTCTCATCGAGGTCGGTGTTGTCGTAGACGACCCGCGCCAGCTTCAGGCCGATGAGGCTCGCCAGCTGAGGGTTGTCGGTGAGATCTTCGCGACCGAAGACGTAGACGTGCGACATGATGCCGGATGCGAGCTTGAACGGCTCATCGCTGCGTCGCACGAATCCGCACTTACTCATCATGGCGAGGATGTCAAGATCCTCATTGGTATACTTAGCGCCGGATGGGACTTGCATGACAGATCTCCTCTCGAAACAGGATTAAACGATACGATCTAGGGCTAGACTATCAGATAAGGAAGGGAAGTCAAAAGGGCCGACAGCTACGCTGCCGGCCCTCGATTGTTGTTCTTGCTCGTTCTACGCTGCCACGAGATAGTAGGGGATGTAGAGGTTGATCTCGTCGCGCGTCTTCTTCGCCGCAGCTCCCGGATCATCCGCGAAGATGATGCCGGAAGACGAGTTGATGGCGATGGAGCCTGCACCCATGTAGGCGGCCTTGACGGTTTCCTCGACGAAGCCGCTCTGTGTGCCAATGCCGGGGATGAGGAACCACAACTGGTTGCCGACGATTTCACGCCCCTTGACGAGATGTCGCGAGTAGATCGGTTCCGATGTGTACGGGCTCTTGTGTGCGGCGCCCATGACCACGCCGGCGTTCTCGAGAACGCCAAACTCGGTCGACCAGTCGAGGATGTCCCGAACCATCGCTTCCCAGACTATGCGCACGTCGGCAAGCAGTCGGTCTTGAACTCGCCACGCCGCAGGATTGCTGGTGCGGCCGAGGCCGACCAGCGCCCGGCCGGGGTACTTCGGGTCCACAAGGGCCTTGAGCGTGTCGGAGCCCATGTAACCGTTGTAGTTCATCCCGTCGACGCCGTCGAGAAGGAAGTGAGCGTCACGGTACTGACGCTGGGTGCGGTCGATGTCACCGCGCTTGCAGTCGAGGAAGACGGGGATGTCCGGGTACTTCTCGTGGATGTAGGCGACGATGGAGCGGAGTGCTTCCGCTCCTCCCACCAGTGCCTCCCAGTGGGCGCGCTGAGGCTTGAACATGCTGGCGTAGAGAGCGGTCGCATCGACGACACCCTTCATCCAGTAGAGCACCACGGTGCCTTGCAACTCCTCCGTGATGTCTTCCCAGGTACGGCAGCCGAAGTGGTCCAGAACTGTCTGGGGCACCTTCTCGAGAAGTGGGTCGAGGCCGACGCAGAGGAGGCTGTTGACGGCGATTTGACGAGCGGTCAGTGCGGCACGGAAGTTCATATCTAGGCTCCTTATTGATTGTGTGCGTTTCCTGCCCGCTACATTAGCAGAATGGACGAAAATAGGGAAGTGTGGTGCTTTTCGAAAAATGGGCATATTCCCCTACCGCTGCGGTGGGGGAGAGGAGCGAGTGCTCGCAGCTCCTCTCGGCCGGAACTCACGCCGGTGAGTGAGGCGGGGTCGCGCAAAAACTCAGCAGAGTTTTATGCGTGACTAGTGCAAAAGAGCGCATATGGTGTAATTCGCCAAGCTTTATCCAAAAGCCTTCTTATCCCCATAAGTTCGTTTTACATATATTGTGCGAACCTATACAATATAGAATATGAGCCGTCCCCTGCCAATAAAAGACTACATCCTCCCCTTCCTCGATTACTGCGAGATTGAAAAAGGTTTGTCGAACAATACGCAGAAAAATTATAAGCAGTATCTCCTACTCTTCATTCGCTGGCTCGAAAAAATTAGCGAATCGGATTTAAAGCCCGAGGACCTTACCCCCAAGCATATCTGGGATTATCGGCTCTATCTGGCTCGCGGCTATAAGGCTCCAGGAGGCTCGTTTCTCGGTAAGAAGAGCCAAAACTATTACCTCATAGCGGTTAGAAGCCTTTTAAACTATTTTGCCGAACATGATATCGTTTCGCTCCCCTCTTCGAAAATAAAATTGGCGAAGCAGAAATCTGAGGAAACAATTTCTTTTCTCGACACGAGCGACGTGGAGAAAATGCTCAAGATTCCGGACGTCTCAACTTTGGGCGGTTTGCGCGACAGGGCTATAATGGAACTCTTTTTCTCATCCGGAATGCGCATCTCCGAGCTTGTGGCTTTAAACGCCGATCAACTCTCCTTTCTCTCCGACAAGAAGACTGACAAGACCTATGAGCTCTCAATCATAGGCAAAGGCAAACACATGAGAACCATCTTCATCTCTCCTCGCGCGGCCGGGTGGCTAAGACAGTATCTTAATAAGCGTCACGACGTGCATAAGCCACTATTCCTTAACTCGCGACCGGATGATGAGGACAACAATCGCCTCTCTCCCCGCTCGATACAGAAAATGATTTCGCGTTGCGCCATGCTCGCCGGACTTTCTAAAAAAGTTACGCCTCACACTCTGCGTCATAGCTATGCGACTGATCTACTCTCCCACGGAGCGGACCTCCGAAGCGTCCAGGAGCTTTTGGGTCACAAGAATGTGGCCACCACTCAGATATATACCCACGTTACCAACAAACAACTCCGCGATATCCACGAGAAGTTCCATGGTGGACAAGATATGAAGAAATAAAGCCCGCCCGCCGAGCGCAATGCTCGGCGGGCGGTAATCGTGATGCCATGACATAAATGTCTCAAAGTTTTACTTTGATTTCGGTCAGCGCATGTGTCTTCCTCCATTTACCAGATTATCCTGATTTGAACCGATTGTCCAGAAATTCTAAAACAACAAACCCCGCCGGATTGGCGGGGTTTGTTGTTCCGCCAGTTGGCGGATTATTTCTTAGCGACTTCGTCCGACTCGCTAAATTTGCCAACGGCAAATTTAGACCAGCAGGCCGAGGACGACATCCAGGGCTTGGCGCCTTGCTTCTCGTAGAGATAGCGGGCGTAGGCCACGTTGTCATCAATGTTGTGTAGGTCGAGACCTAGCTTTACGGCATCCTTCTCGTGATAAAGGAGGTTAATTTGCATTACCCCTCTGTCATAGGTGTTCTTCTCGCCGCGGAGCACCTCTCCCTTGGAGTTGTAGTGCCTGTTGCGGGATTCGCACTTGCCGATCTTGGCGAGAATTGGAGTGGCCGCGAAGTAATCGTTAAGGAATTTCTCAACGTTCTTCGGATCAGTAAGCGGCATATAGTCTTCTGATTTGACCTCAAGAGAGATCTGCTGAACTTCGATTCCATTGTCAGTAGCAGTCACCGGAGATGTAATCGCCGGGAGGACTGACAGAGCGCCGGAAGAAAAAGTCATGAGAAGACTAATGGTAGTAAGCTGAATAATAACAGTAGGATAAATTGGTAATCTTGAGTGGCAGTTTCCGTGAGGTCCCTAGAGACCCGCTCTCTCAAGCGAAAAGCCAGCTCTTCGCTGACTTACCTACATACTAGCATACTTCAATCTTGCTGTCAAGCATTTTGTGTGGTCCAGTATATAATAAGTGGCTCTGTTAAGCCATATATTATCTAGGTTTGCAGTTAGATGCCAGGGTATAACCGGATGTCTCTGCTACCTCCGAGGAAACAAAGACGATTTTATTGGTTTCCGATATCTGTTTGGTGCCTGGACAGTGTAAATAATGGTATTTCTTGCCATTTTTCGAAGCTACCACCTGGGTGGAATTTTCAATGGCATTCAGGACTGAGGCAGAATTGGAAATTTCCGGATTGTATTCAATTTGGATACCTTCCCTCTCCCCTCCTCCGTATAGCAGACCCAGACCGAAGGAGAGCCCGGCGATAAGCAGTATAACCAGAGCCAAGAAGAACTTCTTGAACATAGGAAAACGCTCTATGTGTCCCCTATTGTCAAACTCAACTTCTTCTGATAAACTCATTGGGCTTAATTATACCAGGCCATGGCACATAAGAAATCAGCTGGCAAGACAAAAAACGGCCGAGATTCCAATGCGAAATACTTGGGAATCAAGGTTACTCCGGGAGCAATGGCTCGCGTCGGCTCTGTTCTTGTGCGTCAGCGAGGCACCGACGTGCTCCCAGGTCAGAATGTCTCCATGGGCAAGGACCATACCCTCTTCGCTTCAAAGGACGGCAAGGTATCTCTTACCTACAAACGCAAGATCCATTTCGACAACACGATTATGAAGAAGAAGGTTATGAACGTTCTTCCCGCCTAAGCTTCTCCAAAGCTTCTTCTTTCTCCCTCCTCTTCTCTTCTCTCTTGGCTTGTTTTTCCTGAATCCTTTTATCCTCGGCTTCCCTATACTTCTCTTCCTGTGCCTTGAGCTGTCTGACCGCCGCCAGTCCCGGGCCGTCCGCCACGACAGCAAGTTTGTTGGGTATAAGGAAATTTATGGCATAACCGTCGGAAACCTGACGCTCCTCAAACTTCCTTCCTGTTCCTTTAACGTCTTTTAGAAAAATGACTTTCATGGGCATTAATGATAGCGCGTAACGGTTTTTCTAAATATTGACACCTAATAAAATTTGGCGTATTTTTGTGCCAGGAAGTTCAGATTGGAGGGTGTGATGCAGCAGCGCGTAGGTCTTTTTTTTGTGCCGGGACCGTCGATTACGGTTGATATGTTTTATGTCAACCTTAAGGAGTGGATCAAGGAGTTCAAGGTTTCGCTCATGGTTGTCGTCACTTACGACCGCGTTTACGACCGCGTTGGTCTCGCTTTTGCCTGGGACTTTTCCCAGGGTGTGGGGCTTTCAGAGTTGCTTGACCAGATGAAAGCTCACATGGAGCGAACCTTCGAGACTAGAGGAGAGGTGTTTGTTGCCGAAACCGAATCGGCAGAATTCAGCCCTCTGATGGAAGCATTCATCGATCTCAAGAATGCTTACAAAGCCCAAGCCGAAGCTCTGCTCAATGAACGTGAACAAACGAAGCGATATCGGGAGGAACTGGCAATTCTTCAAGGAGCGGTCAAGAATCTTCGCTGATCCGCGGCAGCCCCTACTCTGGGGCTGCCGTCTCGTTTTGACAACTTTCGCAGATTGCGCCATATTATTGAGCGGAGGCTGTATGAGATTAGCGGTACTTTACGAAGGTCCGAAAGACGAGGTTCTGAGAGTTCATGCTGACGAACTCAACGAATCGTGCGGAAGGGAGTACTCCCGAGAGATAGCGGAAGATGGGAGTTCGATCCTAGTCCTGCCAAAGGACTACACCAGGTATGGCGACGGGCTGAAGGAGCTGGAAGAGCTGTGGCAGCTCTCTTGGAAGGTCACACGGGCTCCTTTCGTGCCGTACGTGAAGCTCCCTGGCGCCGAGTATTTCGTGGCGCTGGCATACGCCGTTGTGGAGCTCGAGAAGCAGAGCTGGCTCAGACTAGCCTTCGTGCTCGGCGAGCCTGGCTTCGACGACCTGTCCTCTCATCCGATGTCCGGCAGTCTCGGCGTCGAACGGGATTAGTGCGACACAACAAGCCCGGCGGCAGGAATTCCTGCCGCCGGGTTCTTCGTTTTTATTTATTCAAAATCTCAAGCGCTTTGTTCATCTGCGGATCGCGGCCGGCCTGGAAGTCCGCTGGAGTGCGGATGATTTGATAATCCGGTTCTATCCCCCTCTCCGATATTGAAAGGCCGTTTGGCGTAAGCCATCTTGCCACCGTGACCTTGAGCGAGGTCTCTGAAGTGATGTCCACGAGTTCTTGCACCGACCCCTTGCCGAAAGTTGTTTCCCCGACGAGTATGGCCCGTCCATGTTCGGCCAAGGCGCCAGCCAAAATTTCCGAAGCGGAGGCGGAACCCTTGTCTATAAGAATTACGAAATCAAGTTTCCTGTTAGCGAAGATATCATATCCCCTGCTTCTATATGCCCGCTCCTCCCTTCTGTCGCCGAAGTCCTCCCGCACGATTACCTTGCTTGCCGGCAGAAACCGACTTGCCATGTCTATGGCCGCTTCAAGATAACCGCCCGGATTGCCACGCAAGTCGAGAATGAGTTTGTCCGAGCCGGAGAGGATAAATTCGCGCAAGGCTCCGCGGAAAAGATTTGGCGATTGTTCCGAGAAGCTGTATAACTCGATAACGAAGATTCCTCCCGGAAGCGTTTTGGTATTGATAACCGGTATATTGATGACATCGCGAATAATTTTTACTTCGAAAGGCTCTTTCGTTCCGTTTCTAAAGACCGTAAGCGCCACGGTTGTGCCTCGGGGTCCGCGAATGAGCTGGACGGCATCTTCCGTAGTAAGGCCGTTCGTGTCTTTGTCACCAATTTTTATAATTCTGTCTCCCGCCAGCATACCGGCGCCGGAAGCTGGACTGCCCTTCAGAGGTGCTATCACCGTAATCGCTCCCTCTTGAGCCAAGACTTCCATACCCACTCCTTCGAAGTTGCCACGGATATCAGAGGCGAAGAGCTCTGACTCCACCGGCGGGAAGAAGACGGTATACGGGTCGCCGAGTGATGCTGCCAAGCCCTCGATAGCCCCATAGAGCTTATCTTCGTCCCCCACTGTTGCCACGGTGGTGCTTGCGGGCACGTACTTCTCATTGATGATATTCCACGTTTTCCAGAAAGGGCTGAAGTCGATGTTATCGACTTCAGCAGATTCGGCATTCTCGACGCTTGAAACGGCGCCGGAAATCCGGTTTTCACCGGAGCGGAATCCCATGCTGTAGAAAACGAAAGCGATAATCACTCCGAGTCCGATGATAGCCCCGTGTCTTTTTAAGAATTCCATTCGAAGTATTTTAACATATAATGGTGATATGACACTCAAGCTTCACAATACTTTGACGGGCAAGGAGGAGGAATTCCACCCGATAGAGAAAAGCAAGACAAAGATGTTTGTCTGTGGGCCTACCGTTTACGACTATTCCCATCTGGGCCACGGCAAGACCTATACCCAGTTTGACGTAATCGCCCGGGCACTAAGGTATCTGGGCCATGAATTGACTTACGTCGTGAATATTACCGATATAGACGACAAGATAATAAAACGCGCCACCGAACGAGGGGTGGATCCGGCCGCACTTGCGCAGGAATACGAAAAGGCCTATGTCGAAGATATGCGGGCTCTTAATGTAGTGAATATAGATAAATACGCTCGCGCCCATGATTATGTGCCGGAAATAGTAAGTCAGGTAAAGCGTTTGATTGAGAATGGTTTGGCGTACAAAATCTCCGACGGTTATTACTTCGACGTAAAGAAATTCGATGATTACGGGAAGCTGTCCAGGAGAAATATTTTGAAACCCAATGACGCGGTTTCGCGCATAGACGAGAATCCGGAGAAGAGAAATCCGGGCGATTTTTGCTTGTGGAAATTACGCAAGAAAGGCGAACCATTCTGGTCATCGGAGTTGGGCGAGGGCCGTCCAGGCTGGCACATAGAGGACACCGCCATTACCGAGAAAGAGTTCGGAGCGCAATACGATATTCACGGCGGCGCCGTGGATCTCATTTTCCCGCACCATGAAGCGGAAATCGCCCAGATGGAATCAATCTCGGGCAAGAAGCCCTTGGTTCGTTATTGGCTCCATACGGGTTTTTTAAACATCAGTTCCGAAAAAATGTCTAAGAGTCTCGGCAACTTCCTCACCATCCGAGATGTATTGGCGAAGGGCGTTTCTCCCCTGGCTTTGCGCTATTACTTCCTCACCGCGCATTACCGCACGCCCATGGATTTCTCGTGGGAAGCGCTCGAAGCGGCGCAGAACGCATACCGCAAACTCAAGGAGTTTGTTTCCACCCCCACCAGCCTCCCCCTTACCAAGGGGGAGGTGCCAGAGGCGGAGGGGGTGTATTTGGATGAATTTAAATCTGCGCTTGAAAACGATTTAAATACTCCAGAAGCGCTAGGGGTGGTGTGGAATCTTATCAAAGATGAATCAATCTTCCCCGCCAACAAGCGCGCGACGCTTCTTGAATTCGACAAAGTACTCGGCCTCGACCTGGAACACAATGAATTTTTGAATGTGCCGCCGGAAGTCGTTGAGCTGGGTGAACAAAGACAGAAGGCAAAGGAGAATAAAAATTTTGCCGAAGCGGATAAGATAAGGCAAGAGATCGAGAACAAGGGCTTCGAAATCCGCGACACCGAAGGCACGTTTATTATAATGAAGAAATAGAAAAGGTTCGACGTTGACAACGTCGAACCTGCACGGCGGTTACTTGGTCGGGATAGGACAGGAGCAGTACTTCACTTTTTTGCTTGGCGCTCCCATCTTGATGCCGTGGCAGTGCGGACAGAATATCCGCTTGCACCTGTTGCACTCATGATCTTCAACTTCCCCGAGAATGCATGATGGACATGATCCCTCGCAGCCACAGCGATTGTTGGGATTTACCCCGTCCCACTCTCCGACGACGACAGGGAATCTGTCTGTAGGATACTCGTATGTCAGCTCATCAATCTTAGGATTCATTAGGAACTCCTTCCGCGGAATACTCTACAATAATATTTAAACTTCCGCAACTACATAATAACAATACGACCGTCGGCTTATTATGTATACGATTTAAAAACGCTATAGCGTAGTTATTTCGTAATAAAACGAATCGCCGGACGTCCCATCGGGACGTCCGGCGTGAAAAGAACAGACTAGAGAAGTTGCTCCAGGCGGCTTGTCAATTCTCTCTCGACCTCGCAGAGCCCCCCGACTTCTTCACGAATTTTCCTGGCGGCCATGTCGTCCATGACGTGAAAGTCGACGATTGTCCCAATCATCGTCGCCACGTTATGGACCTTCATCAACAAGTCCTCGACGTCTTCTGGTAGTTCGCCCGAAATCGGGAAGACCCCGAGGAAATCGAAGAGCTTGTTGACCATGCTGCGGTTGATCTTCGACACGATGCCGGTCATCGCCCGGTCAATATCCGTGTCCTGGTACGTTTCCAGGAGCTCGAGGGAAATCTCGATGTTTTCCCCGTCGAACTTGCGCTCGCCGGGCAGAACTCTCACGAAGTTCCTTCGTACTCCTGGACCGTTCGGGTCTGTTTCCTCCGGCCATTCCGTAATCTGGAGCTGATTCGGTATCTTCCCCAGTTCTTCCAACAGCCGGGCCAGCGCCTGAATCGGAACCCTTGTCTTGAAAAGAGCCATGCTGTCCTCCTGTAGGCAAAGCCTACCTGGAAACTTCGAGTGCGGAATTGCTCTCGAATGGACAACCTAAACTCTACAATAATATTTAAATATACGCAACTACATAATAAGCCGACGACCGTTTGCTTATTATGTAGTTGTGGCTAGGGAGTTACAAAATAAAAGACCGCGCCCCTCGATGTTACTCGGGGCGCGGCTGAGGACTTCTTTGGCTTTTTCGCTCTACCTCCGGCGGGGAGAGCTGGTCAGTTGACGAACGAGCTCGCCGAAGGTGAAAGTTCCTGGCGAGTTGACCACCACCTCTTTGTCGAAAGTGATGTGGCAGATTTGGGCGACGCCAATCGCTCTTGAGCTGCCGAAGACATACCCGTCTTCTGTCAGCGTTTCTCGTGGGATGTGGAGCCAGCGGCTGACGTAGCTGGCTATCTCTTCTCGAGACGGGGTTCTTGTTGCATAATCGCGCATCAATACCTCCTGTTTTGCACCATGCCTTTTCTTACAATACTGCATTTTTATAATAAGTCAAATATAAAAAGGAAAAGAGCGAGCGCGTTAGCGCTCGCTCCTCTGCCGGCTTCCCCTCGGGATCCGCTGGACGGGCGGGTTGTCGAGCCCGTCGAAGCGGCTCCCGCTTCCCGGCCAGGTTGGCGCGGGACGTTTGGGAGGGGCCGGCTTTCTGGTGGTCTTCATACATGCCTCTCTTTTTATATCATACACCCAAATACTTAATTTGTCAAGTGTTATCTTATTCACAACTTAAACACCGTTTTCTGCCCATTTCTAGATTGTTTCTATAAGACTCGAACTGATACGATGTGTTCATGCAAATTGTCGGCACCTCCACCCTAAACAGCGCCGGGCTGCGCATCCCTCCCCACTCGGCTGAAGCCGAGATGGCTCTCTTGGGTTCTATCATGCTTCGTCCGGACGCCATTTACGAAATCTTGGACATCGTTACACCTACCTCATTTTATTTCGAGAAACATCGAACGATTTTCGAAGCGATGCTCGAACTTTTTGGCAAACACAGTCCGATAGATATTCTCTCTCTTTCCTCACGCTTGAAGGAGAAGGACCAGCTCGAGCGTCTTGGCGGCACGACTTATCTTACGGAACTTTCTAACACGGTTCCCTCATCCGC
The DNA here is from genome assembly GCA_001825155.1 of Candidatus Zambryskibacteria bacterium RIFCSPHIGHO2_01_FULL_46_25. Classification (GTDB taxonomy): domain Bacteria; phylum Patescibacteriota; class Minisyncoccia; order Phycocordibacterales; family Zambryskibacteraceae; genus UBA5004. The sequence goes on from MHVH01000005.1 coordinate 59,904, forward strand.
GAACGTCAAGCACTACGCCGAGATTGTGATGAAGAAATATATGATGAGGCAACTTATAGAAGCCTCCGAGCATCTCTCGCATTTAGGCTTCAACGAAGCTGGTGATCTTGAGGAAATTCTGGACGCGGCGGAGAAAAAAGTTTTTGACATCACCCAGCACTTCGCCGGTTCGGCGCGCTTCAAAGATCTCACTCCCCTTCTCACGGAAGCGTTCGAAAGATTTGAGAAGCTCTCAAGCGCTGAGCACGAGCTCCGCGGCGTGCCAACCGGGTTCAAATCACTTGACGACATTCTCGGCGGCTTCCAGAATTCCGACCTCATCATCATTGCCGCCAGGCCCTCGGTCGGCAAGACAGCTCTCGCTCTCGATATCGCCAGGAGAACCGCAAGCGAGCATCAGACTCCCGTCGGCGTTTTCTCGCTCGAGATGAGCGCTGACCAGCTTGTTGACAGAATTGTCGCTGCCCAATCGAAGACCGACTCCTCTATCATCAGGAAAGGCATAAGGACACAGGCGGGCACTTGGCGCGAAGACGTGTTCAAGAATATTCGCGACGCCCTCGACGATCTTTCTCGTACTCCTATCTTCATAGACGACCAACCGGGCAATACCATTATGAAAATGAGAAGTGCCGCGAGGAAGCTCAAGATTGAAAAGGGTCTCAAGCTCCTTGTCGTCGATTACCTCCAGCTCATGGTGCCATCTACCACCCGCACCAACGACTCGATGGTCCAGCAAGTGACCGAGATCTCCCGCTCCCTAAAGCATCTAGCCCGCGAGCTCAACATTCCGGTCATCGCACTCTCGCAAATGTCGCGCGCCATCGAGACCCGCGGTGGCAAGCCTAAGCTCTCCGACCTGCGCGACTCTGGCTCTCTCGAGCAGGACGCGGACGCGGTTATCTTCATCCACAGTAACGAAGAGGATTTGCGCGATGAGAGCGGCCACATGAAAGATGTGCAGAGGAAAGAGCTTATCATAGCCAAACACAGGAACGGTCCCTTAGGCTCGGTCATTCTAGACTTTCACACTCGCTTCAACACCTTCGTCGAGATAGATTTCTCGAACTATGGCAAAGCGGAAGAAGATTTTAAGAGCTTCTAAAACATGAATTCCATCGACAAACTTACGGAAATATTTTCGAAATTTCCGGGCATTGGGCCTAGGCAGGCGAAACGTTTTGTCTACTATATTCTCTCAAGGAATGGCAGTTTCTCGAGTGAGCTTGTCACGGCGGTTGAGAATTTGAAGAAAGAGATAACACAGTGTGCCGAATGCCAGAGGTTTTTCGTTTACCCCGAGCGGAGTCGGGGGGCGAAACTTTGTTCTATCTGTGCCGATGATACTCGCGACAGTTCAATGTTAATGCTCGTGCCACGCGATATTGACCTTGAAGCGGTGGAGAGAAGCGGAGGCTACAAGGGCTACTACTTTGTCCTTGGTGGAGTGGTGCCGATTCTTGAGAAAGAGCCGGAGAAAAAGATAAGAATAAATAAGTTACAAGAAACAATTTCCAAAAGAAAAAATTTGAAAGAAGTGATTCTTGCCATGAATGCCAATGCCGACGGCGAGCATACGGCCGATTACATAAAAGAGCAGTTATCCACAGCTTACCAAGGCAAGGCCTTGGCGTTTTCGATTCTTGGGCGCGGGCTATCGACTGGCATCGAACTTGAATACGCCGACCCGGAAACCCTCAAAAACGCCTTTTTGCATAGGACGAAATAACTATTTTATCGAATCGATTACGACCTCGAAGTAAGGTTGACGGTGGCCGTATTTCTTGAAATAGCGGGACTTCTGCTTGTATTTGATAACATCGACTGTCTTGTATCGGGCAATTTTATTTAAAGTGGCGGAGACGTAGGAACCTTTGATGAAAGGGTTGCCGAGAGTAACCTCAGATGCGCCGTTGTCGGTCATGAGAACATTGTCGAAGGTGATGGAGTCACCCTCTTTGTACTCTCCAACTATCTTCTCAATCTTGACCCTATCCCCAACCCTCGCTCTGTACTGCTTGCCTCCGGTGGCGAAGACGGCAAATAACCCTGAGGTGCTAGGGGCTAGGGGCTTGGTTCTAGCTTTGGAGACGGGCTTTTTGGGAGCTTTTACAGCTTCTGTCATAGCGCTTTATTCTACTGATGGTTTGTCCAAAGTCAACGCCTCGACCTCCATGCCGGTACCGGTAATGCGAAGCACGTCTTTATCAATCTTTTTGAACTCTTTGCCAGCGGAATTGTAGTGGTTGACGGTGGTCGAGAGGGCGTTTCCCAGCTTGCCGTAATACTCCTCGTATGCCGAAAGGTGCTTCTGGAGGTCGCCGACATTCTTGATGATGGTCTTGACCGACTCTTCTATCTGCATGCCCTTAAGGCCCTGGAGCACGGTCTGGAGGTATGCTAGGAATGATGTCGGGGAAACGATGAGTACGTGGTATTTGGAAGCGGCGCGCTGGATGAGAGACTCGGAATCTTCCTTCAAGGCGCCGATTTTGTTTACAATAAGGTCGTAGTAAATCGCTTCGTGCGGTATGAACATGAAAGCGAAGTCCATGGTCCCTTGTCCCGGTTGAATATATTTTGCCGTCTCGGCAATTCTGTTCTTGAGGTCGGCGACGAAGACCTTCTCGAGACTTTCTCTCTGCATCGAGTCCTTCTCCTCCACGATGCGGTTGTAATTTTCAAGCGAGAACTTGGAATCAATCGGAATAATTTTATCCTTCACGAATACTGCCGCATCAACTATGGTGCCGTCCGGGAACGGATACTGCATTTGGTAGCTCCCTGGTGGCAAAACATTTTTGAGCAGCGTTTCGAGATAATACTCGCCGAGCACTCCGCGCTGCTTCGGATTCTTCAAAATATCCTGGAGACTTTGCAGCTGGTCGGCGAAGGAGATAACCTGCTTATTGGTCTCATCGAGCTTGGTCAGTCCTTGCGTTACTTCTCTTATGAGTTTGGCCGACTCGCCGAACTGGGTGCGCACGGACTCGTTCATCATCTTGGTGCTCTCCGCCATTTTGTGGTCCACAGTTCTCGAAAGTTCGTTAAGTTGGGTTAAGAGCAAGTTCAATCCTTCCCCACCCCCTTCTTTCTTTTTCCCGGCAAGTTGGAAAACAAGCCACACATTGACTAAAAGGAGCGCTGCTACGATAATGAGTGTCCAATCCATAACCAGATTATAACATGTCACTCCACCAAGATATAAAAGTGCAGATGGTCGAAGCTATGAAAGCTAGAGAAGCTACGAAGCTTTCCGTTTTGCGCGGGCTTATGGCTTCTTTCACCAACGAGCTTGTGGCGAAGAAGAGGAAGCCGGACGAAGAACTTGGGGATGAAGATGCTCTCTCCGTTATCTCTCGCGCCGTCAAGCAGAGGAAGGATTCTATAGAACAATTCGAGAAAGGCAATCGCCAGGACCTCGCGGATGTCGAGAAGGCGGAAATGGCAATCCTCGAAACGTATCTCCCCGCCCAGATGTCTCAGGAAGAAGTGGAATCGTTCATCAATGATAAGATAACGAAAGAGAATCCAGAGAAAGATAAGAAGAATCAGTTCATGGGTCTGGTGATGAAAGAACTCAAGGGCCGAACTGACGGAAGCGTGGTCAAAGAAGCCCTTGACAAAGTCTGGGGTTAGTGCTAAGATAGAAAATAGAAATGGAGGTTCTCTCATGAGAAAAGTGCATTTGGGATGCCGTCGTGGCCGCAAGGGTCGTCGGACGCGCAAGCCGGCGGCGACCCTCAGCAAGCTCATGCGAAAAATGAAGGCGACGGGCGTGCAACCCGACCCGCCGCACTGGCAGGACAGGTAAGGTTTCAAAAAGGGCAGGCGCCCGTTGCGCCTGCCCTTTTCCTATCCCCCACTTTTCATTGACGCTGTACCGCGCTTATAAGAGAATTGGGCTAGAAATCTAGTCGTTCACAACTCACAATCGGAGGTCTCGCCCATGTTTCCAGTCTCGCCTCGCCAGTGGTGCCAGGATCGTCGCAGATATACCAGACGCAGTACCCACCGTATCGACAGGACGGGCAAGCGAGCGCACGAGCTCAACCGCGCGTCAGAGTCCGGACCACTCGCGAATCACCAAGCGCAAGTTGCCGCTGAGAAGAGAGCCGAGTCAAGCGACGACGAGGAGTAGATTCCGTGTTAGTTTTCATCTAAAACCGTGGCCGGCACTTGCGTGCCGGTCATTTTTGTCCCACAACCTTGCTATCCACACTTTTGGCAGCCGAAATGTATTAAAATAGTTTAACAATTATCAATTAGCGAGAAGTCTAATGAAGCCAAAATTCGCCACCAGCAAGAACGCCAATCTAAAAACTATTATCAAGCGAGACGGAAGCAAAGTCCCTCTCAATCCAAAGAAGATTACGAATGCGGTCACGAGGGCTTTGCAAGAGACGAAGGAGTACCGTCCGGGCGTGGCGGAGAAGATTACTGACGCGGTGGTGAGGAAGCTTGCTTTGCGAAAGTCCTACGACAAGAAGTATGTGCCAATGGTTGAGGGCATCCAGGATCTCGTGGAGATGGAGCTCATGCTTCAAAAATTTACGGCTACGGCCAAGGCCTACATTCTCTACCGGGCCGAGCGCACCAAGTCTAGAGAGCAGAACGCCATGATTCCTCAGGAGGTCAAAGACAAAATTGCCGAGAGCAGTAAGTACTTTAAAGCTCCATATCAAGAATTTATTTTCTACCAGTTCTATTCCAAGTGGAGGCCGGAGTTCGGACGCCGAGAAACTTGGGTTGAGGCGATAGACCGCTTCATGGATTATATGAAAGTGAAGATGGGCAGCATGCTCACTACTGGTGAATACTCGGAAGTGCGCGAAGCGATTTTGAAGCAGGACATCTGTCCTTCCATGCGCCTCTTGTGGTCGGCGGGCAAAGCATGCGATGCATCAAACGTTTGCGCTTACAACTGCGCCTATATCGCCCCGGTTTCCTGGCGAGACCTTTCCGAGATTATGTATGTCTCAATGTGTGGCGCCGGGTGCGGCTTCTCCGTTGAACCGGAGAACGTGGGCAAGTTCCCACAGATTAAAAAGCAGACCGGTCATATGGCGCCAAAAATTGTGATTGAAGACAGCAAGGAAGGATGGTGCAAGGCCTTTGTGGAGGCCTGCACCGCATGGGAGAAGGGCAAGGACGTGGAACTCGATTATTCTCTCATTCGTCCGGCTGGGGCTAAACTAGCGACCATGGGTGGTCGCGCTTCGGGCCCCGCTCCCCTTCAGGAACTTATGCAATTTACGAAGAGGAAGATGCTCGCCAAGCAGGGCCGCAGGCTCACCACTCTCGATTTGCATGACATCATCTGCCAAATAGGGCTTATTGTCGTTGCTGGCGGCGTGCGTCGCTCAGCGCTCATCTCCCTCTCTTCTCTTGATGACACCGATATTCGCGATGCCAAGAAGGGCACCTTCTGGCAGACGGAGGGCCAGCGCTCGATGGCCAATAATTCCGCGGTCTATGAAGCCAAACCAACGGCCGAGGAATTCATGCAGGAGTGGACATCCCTTGTCACTTCGCACTCAGGCGAGCGAGGTATCTTCAATCGCGGAGGCTTGCAGTTCCAGGTGCCCAAGAGGCGCTGGGAAGTGCTCAAGAAGGCAAAATTGCCGGGAGTCAATCCTTGCGGCGAGATTTATCTCCAATCCAAACAATTCTGCAATCTGACTTCTATTGTGGTTAGGCCGGCGGACGATATGGAAAATCTGAAGAAGAAAATGCGTCTTGCGACTCTTCTCGGCACCTACCAGGCGACACTTACCGACTTCGGTTATCTTTCGAAAGAGTGGAAGAAAAATTGCGAGAAGGAACAATTGCTCGGTGTTTCTATCACAGGCTATTACGACAACGAACTCATAAGGGATGATAAAAACCTGCAAGCCTTGCGCGAAGAATCGATAAAAACGAACAAGAAGTACGCCAAGCGTTTCGGCAAGAACGAATCGACAGCCATCACTTGCGTGAAGCCGCACGGCAACTCCGGCCAGCTTCTGGGCGTGGGCTCCGGCATGCACACTTGGTACTCCCACTACTACATCCGCCGCGTGAGAATCTCCGCCAATGACCCACTTTTGAAGCTCGCCAGAAACCAGGGCGTGCCTGTATTTCCGGAAGTTGGTTACTCAACTTCGAATGCCGCGACCATGGTTATGGAATTCCCTTGCAAGGCTCCCGAAGGCGCTTTGGTCAATAAGGACGTGACCGCTCTTGAGATGCTTGAGGAGTGGAAGAGACTCAAGGTAAACTTCACCGAGCATAATCCTTCTGTCACCATATACATTGGCGATGACGAATGGATCTCGGTGGCGAACTTCGTTTACAAGAACTGGGATATCGTGGGCGGACTCTCCTTCCTTCCAAGGTCGAACCATGTCTACCAACTCGCCCCGTATGAGGAGATAACGAAAGAAGAATACGAAAGAAGGGTCAAGGAGCTTCGCCATCTGGACTTCTCGAAACTCGTTGTTTATGAGCAAGAAGACAATACTGTTGGTGCCAGAGAATTGGCCTGCGCCGGTGGAGTTTGCGAAATTGATGTGGTGCCGGCAGAAGCAGCGGCGTAAACTTATACCAAGCTAGACCCCTCACACAGCCTTCCCCTTCGCAGGGGCGGGTTTTTGCATACAAACAAAAAGGCCCACGCGCGGTGCGGGCCAGTGGTTGTAGCGGGAGGGCTGGCTGGACTTATGGAGCCAAGTGGGAAGGACAGGACAGTCCTCCATGCCTGGCGGGAACCAACCCTACCCGCACCCATATTATAAGACGTATGATTCTTGAATTCAAGTCAGAATTGTGTCTTGAAAAGAGCCCAAATTTCCGCTAGAGTATGCGGGTTAGGGCCCTATCGTCTATCGGCTAGGACACAGCCTTCTCAAGGCTGGAAGCGGAGTTCGATTCTCCGTAGGGTCATAAAAACATGTTATGTTTTTATGAGTCGCAGGCACGACGGTGCCGAGGCGTGACCACACAAGATTTGCCTTACTTAGCTGTCCAACAGCTAAGTTGTGACACACTATGATATATCATAGTGTCCTACGTTATCTTTTAGCTATAGCAGAATTGTAACGTATGTGAATTTTTGCAAACGCGAAGCTATTTCTTTATCTGTTTCCAGAGCCAGATGCCGGCGAGGATGAGGTCAATGACGATAATCAAGCAGACAATCGAGCCGAAGATTCCCCATCCGTCCCCTACCCCAGCTCCATCGAATCCATAGCCAAATCTCATCATAGTATTTTTTGTTAATTATACCTCTCAATTATACTCTACTTAAACTCCACCGCGAAGCGGTACATGCCCATGGAGCAGAAGCCGTCGAGGGTACCGGCTTCCGGGGTGCCGAGGTCTATATCGGTGGTACCCGTTTGCGGTAGAAACATGCTTACGTTCCTCTTCGGTATGCGGAGCGATAGTGAGCAATCGAAGGTACCGCCGGTCTTCATGCGGAGAATAGTCGGCAAGCCGGCTTCCGCAACCGAATTCTTGGGCCTATAGCCGCCCTTGGCGGAGATTTCGATTATCTGAACTCCGTCTACGATACTTACGTTGTTGGCAGGCAAGCTGTCTTGAGCGGGCACGCTTCGCCAAAGGAAGATTATTCCTGCCGCCACGATTCCTATAACAATAATTACTATCGCCTTATTCATATTAATCCCGCAGCCGCTAGACTGTTGTAGATATTATAGACCGCAAACGCAATTACTATGATGCCGGCCGTTTTGAAGAACACTCCGCGCTTGGCGGCATTCTTTATGCCAAATGAGCTCACACTCACGAGCGCCAGGACCGGCAATGTGCCGAGGGCGAAAGCAAGCATGGTCGCTCCCCCCTCGACGAATCCTCCGGTCGAAAGAGTATAAATCTGCATTGCTTGAGTAAAACCGCATGGCAGGAAAAATGTCGCCACGCCGACGAGGAATGGCATTATGGCGTGATTTAGTCCGCTCGCTCCCAAAGCGCTTCTTGAGAGAAACTTCGGCATGCCAGGCATAAGTCTCTTTGCCCAAGGGAAGACGTCGAGGAGATTTAGACCCATGACAAGCATCACCGCTCCGACGATGAGCGCGAGAACGAGAGTGGCTGTGCCGCTTAGGGAGAAAGCTGAGCCCGCCGCGCCGATTACTCCACCCAATACAAAGAAGGATATGATTCTTCCCATGTGGAACATAATCTGTGGCCTCATTCTATGCCCCTCTTTAGCGTATGAAGCCGACATGGAGAGGAGTAGTCCTCCCACTACCGCCATGCAAGTCGAGAGCGACGCCACAATGCCAATGAGGAAGGCCGTGCCATAACCCAGTGAATCAGCGTTCACCAGGTTAACAACCCCGAGTTTCTGGAGGAGGAAGAAGAGGAAAAGTATTCCAAACGCCGCTGGCAAGGCAATTTTGAAGCCGTCCCATTTGGATTCATTGTGAGACTTCTCAAGAGCTAGGCTGTAGCCATGCTTCTCGATGAGAGCGCTTAATTCGCTTACCAAGTGTTCTCTTTCTCGGTTGCCGAAGTCACCCGTGACTTCTATCGTACAATTCGTGAGGTTCGCTCTAACAGAGCGAACCTCTGGATGAGTGCCAAGTTCAGTCTCCGTGAGAACAACGCATGACTTGCAATGCATGCCGACTACATGGAATTGGTGTTTGGTGGTTGTCATATTTTTTTCGTCTTTAATCTCAAAGAATTGCCGACCACCGAGACGCTTGAGAAGGCCATGGCCAAGCCGGCGAAAGCGGGGTTTAGAAGCCAGCCGAAGAGGGGGTAGAAGGCGCCGGCCGCGAGCGGAATGCCCACAATGTTGTAGAAGAAGGCCCAGAAGAGATTCTGCTTGATGCCTCTCATGGTAATTCTAGAGAGATGAATTGCTTTAACGAGCTTCGATATATCACCGTGAAGCAGCGTAATACCCGCGCTCTCGATAGCGACGTCGGTGCCGGTCGCCATGGCGATGCCCACATCGGCTTGAGCGAGGGCCGGAGCGTCGTTTATACCGTCCCCGACCATGGCAACCTTAAGCCCTCTCTCTTGAAGCTCTTTTACCTTCTCGTATTTGTCGAAGGGCATAACGCGGGCAAAATATTCTTCGATACCCAGTTCTTTTGAAACTTTTTCCGCGACGTCCTTGGAATCACCCGTGATCATCACTACCTTTATACCCATTCTTTTGAGTTCCTCGACGGCAAGCTTGGATGCCGGACGGATTGCATCTGACACCTTAATCTTGCCGATCTCCGCGCCACCCTTCTCTACCTCAACATAGTCTCCTCCCTTGTGACCAACGAAAATTCTCTCCCCGTCCAAAAGAGCTTCACCGCCGACACCGGGTATACGCTTGTATTCGGAAACTTTTTTAATTTCAAGTCCGCGGTGTTTCGCTTCGTTGACTATGGCGATAGCGATTGGATGTTCAGAATTAGTGTCTACTGATGCGGCCAGAGACAGAGTCTCGTCGGAAGTCGCGAAGGAAACTGTGGGTTTGCCTATTGTCAGGGTGCCCGTCTTATCCACTATCACTGTGTCCACTTTGTAAAGCTTCTCAAGTGTCGCGGCGTCCTTGACGAGGATTCCAACGCCCGCGCCTTTGCCTACCCCCACGATAATGGCCGTAGGCGTGGCAAGCCCCAGGGCGCACGGACAGGCAATGACGAGCACGGCAACGAAGGAGATAAGTCCGAGAGACGGAAAGCCAGCCATAAACCATGTCGTGAAAGCCAGTACAGCCAGGCCCAGCACTACGGGCACGAACACCGAAGAGATTTTGTCCGCGAGCGCTTGTATCGGCGCCTTCGACCCCTGCGCTTCCTCAACCATGCGGATGATGCTTGAGAGCATAGTTTCCGACCCTACTTTCGTCGCCTTGAAGACGAATGAGCCGCTGGTATTGAGCGTGCCGGCCGCCACCGTGTCTCCCACCTTCTTGCTTACAGGCATAGGTTCGCCAGTAATCATTGACTCGTCAATGTAGGAGGCGCCCTCGATTATCTCTCCGTCAACCGGAATCTTCGCCCCAGGCTTGATGATAATAAGGTCGCCATGCGTGACTTCAGTTATGGGGACCTCTGTTTCTCTGCCATCGCGCCGAACCAAGGCTGTTTTGGCTTGGAGGTTTAGCAATTTTTCTATAGCATCTCCGGTCTTCTGTTTGGAGCGAGCTTCGAGATAATTACCGAGGGTAATGAAGGCAATGACAATAATGGTAACGTCGAAGTAAGTGCCAAGAGAACTCCCTAGAATCATGACGGTCAAGCTGTAGAAGAAGGCGGCCGAAGTACCGATGCCTATGAGAGTATCCATATTGGCCTTGCCGTAGCGGGCGAAGCGGTGAATGCCCATGAGATAGGGCCTGCCCACCACGAAGAGCATATAGGCGGCGAGTACGGCTGGTATCGCCATGGGCACGGATATTTCAAAGAGAAATTCCAAAGTCATGATGACAATAGCCGCCCCGGCGAGAGGGAGAGAGGTGAGAGTTCTCGATTTTAATACTCTCAAATTTTCTTCCCCGTGATGGTCGGCATGAGAAAGATTTCCAAGCGAATAGCCGAGGGGCTCGATGCGTTCGGAGAGCTTGTGCGCGTCGGTTACGGCCGGGTCGAACTCGATCTTCGCCTTCTCGGTGCCGAAATTTACGGAGACGGCATTCACTCCGGCCGCTTTGCCGAGCTCCTTCTCAATGATTGTCGCGCACGAGGCACAGTGCATGCCCTTGATTCTGTAAATAGCCATGTTATTTATAGTGAGCTTGTCGAACTATTTTCTCTTAAGTTTATAGACCTTCATCATCTCGCCGATTGCTTTCTTTCTATCCCCTTTCTTTATCTGATTCACGACACAGTGGCTGAGGTGATGTTCAAGCAGAATATCTTCCACGTTCGAAAGAGCCTGCTTCACAGCCGAAGTCTGGGTGATGACATCTATGCAGTATATGTCCTTCTCGATCATCTCTCTGAGTCCCCGTACCTGACCCTCGACGATCATGAGCCGTCTTGAAAGCGTTTTTTTGTTGTCCATATTACAAGTATACCCCCCTGGGGGTATATGTCAAATCGACGCTCGTCGTGGAGCAGTTACTCTATCCGGCGGGATGGCGTAATAATTTATGAGAAATTTTGTCGTGTTGAAGAAGGCGTCGGTCAGCGTTTCGGACGCATACTGCACTTCTTTCGGGTAGTAAGTAAAGAGAAATATCAGAAACTTCGGCTCGTACGACGGGAAGTAACCGAAGAAGGAGTGGAGGAAACGGTCTTGATAGTATCCCCCGCCAGCGGGATTCGCAATTTGCGCCGTGCCGGTCTTCGCCGCGATGCTGTAATTCGGCAAACTCATTTGTCCGTAGCGTAAGCTCGTATCCACCACCTCGGTAAGCATTCTTGAGAGCTCGGCGGAAGATTCTTTGCTTATCACCCTCTCTCCTTCCTCGGCGGTTGGATAGCCAATCGATTTACTGGGCCCAAGCTTATAGCGCACTTCTCTCGCCAGATGGGGCGTGATAAGTGTGCCGCCGTTTGCGAGCGCGGAGAAGGCTCTCACGGCCGTAATGGGGGTAAGGGCAATGCCTTGGCCGAATGATGCCTGCGCGGCCTCAAGGTCTCTATGAGTCTTCAAGTTCGAGACCAGAGACTTACCTTCGTTTGGCAGGTCTATGCCTGTAACACCCTCCAGTCCGAATCGGAGCATGTAGTCTTCGAATTTTCTCGTGCCCATTCTCGAAACAGCGAAGGCGACTCCGGTATTGAGCGACTGGTTGAGCACCTCCTGCATAGAAATGTTTGTGCCGTGCGATTTGCCGTCGTAATTGCAGAAGGTCTTGGTGTTCAAGGTCATGCAACCAGGGTCATTGTATGTGGTGCGGGCGGTCACGGCGCCGGCATCGAGGGCGGATGCCATAGTCATAGCTTTCACTATCGAACCCATCTCATAACGATCCTCGACCAATTTGTTCCTGAACACGGCGGCGTTACTCTCGTTTTGCGGGAAGTTGGGGTCGAAGGCCGGCGTAAGAGCCATGGCCCGAATCTCTCCCGTCATGGGGTCTATGACAATACCTCCGGTGAAGTCGGAAGCGTATTGATTGTTTACCTTGGCAATTTCTCCTTCAAGGAAAGCTTGGACCGAGGGCTCTATGGTCGTCGCGATATCGCCATCAAGCGAAGCTTCGTCATCAACAACCTGTTTTATATTCGAGAATATCTCCGCGAAGAAATTGATGAAGACGTCATCACCTGCCCTGCTCAAAACTTTCTCATATTGCCTCTCAAGCCCGTAGCGGCCCGAGAGTTCGGCGCCTGTCGGCGCGAAGCCTACGAGGCCGACAGCGTGAGCGGCCATCTTCTCACCCGGATAAGTACGCCATCTTTCTCTCGTTACCCCCACACCGGGGATGTTGAGAATGCGTATCCTATCCGCATTCTCTGCCGTAAGTCGCCGGGCAAGCTCTTCGTAAGGGTCGCTCGTTTTCGCCACCTTGGCGAGATAAATTTCCTTGTCTAGGGGAATGATTGCGTTCAACTTCTCATACGTTTCCTCAATCGCGTTGTATTCGATAATAATTCCCGGATTGATATAGAGAATGAAGCCGAGCTTGACCGTGGCGGCTGGCACCAGGGCCCCATCTTTGGTGGTAAAGAATATTGAGCCCCGGTCAAAGTAGTTTACTCCGGCGACATACTGATGCTCCGCCTTAATCTTGAAATCTTCTCCGGAAATAATTTGTACCGCGTAGAGCTTGGCAATGAGAAAAAGCGCGAATAGGAGGATTAGTAGAGAAAGCAAACGCAGCCTGTTGGGAAAAGCTTTCATGTCAACTCATTTTAACAGACTAGCGGTTTAAAGTAAGTGAAGATGCCGGCGTACGGGTGACAAAGAGGGGTTCCTTGGCTTCTTTGAAACCTCGTTCGAGCGCTATTTCGGAAGTAACGGAATTCTTAAGCGAGATGTATGAAAATTCGAGCGAACCTATCTTCGAACCGGCATCGGCGAGATGAGCTTCGAGGTTGCCTCTAAGAGCGGTGTTTCTGGCAATGGCGTTTACGGCGTAGAAATATATGAAAAGGGATAGCACGGAAACGCTTGCCAAAAACCAGAAGGCCCGCTCCCGGGTATCGTATGGCAAGGAGATGCTCCTCCTCCCTTCTCCGAACGGCAGGGCAAGTTGATTCTCGCTGAATTTTATTTTTCTAGTCATTTTATATTTTTTTGATAATCCTTAGTTTCGCGCTTCTGGAACGAGGATTCTCTCTCGTTTCCTCTTCGCTTGGCGTTATTGGTTTTTTAGTAACAAGTTCGGCCTTCCCTTCCTTTCTATTATCGCGAAAAAAGTTTTTCACCATCCTGTCTTCAAGGCTGTGGAAGGAGATGACCGCGAATCTGCCTCCGGGCTTCAAGGCCTCGAAACCTTTCTCAAGTCCCTTCTCGAGCGCCGAGAGTTCTTCGTTGACCGCTATGCGCAAGGCTTGGAAGGTCTTTGTCGCTGGATGGATCTTGTCTCGGAAGGTTCTCGGACGGACCGAGAGCACAGTGTCTGCGAGGTCGAAAGTCGTGGCGAAGGGTTGGATTTTTCTTCGTGACACAATCGCTCTTGCAATCTTTTTTGAGAATCGCTCTTCGCCGAATCCTCGCAGGATGAGCTCAATGGCATGCTCATCCCAGGAGTTGAGGATTTCGGCCGCTGTGGGGCCTGACTGTCCCATTCTCATATCGAGCGGTTCATCTTTCTGGAAACTAAATCCCCGCCCGGAAGTGTCCATCTGGTCGCTCGAGAACCCAAGGTCCAGGAGAATGGCGTCGGGCTTCGTTTCTCCGAGAAGCTTGTCGATGTCGCGGAAATTACCTGTGATATCCGCTCCAGTCGAGGGGTCTTGATCTATGGTGATAACTTTTACCTTATCGCCGTATCGCCTTACTATCTCCCTTGTGTGTCCTCCTCCGCCGAATGTACCGTCGACGAGAGTTTCTCCGGGCTTGAGTGCGAGTCCGTCTACAACTTCTTGCAAAAGAACTGACTTATGCGTACTCATTTTCAAGCTTCTTTCTGTAGGCGATCCAGCGCTTGTCATTCCATATCTCCACCCTGTCGTGCACGCCGGTGATGACGATAGAATTCTTCAACTCCGCGAATTCCCGCAAAAATTCGGGGACGAGAATCCTACCCAAGGAATCAATCTCAACTTCCGCCGCGCCGGCGAAGGTAAACCTGGCGAAGCGCGGGTCGGTCTCGACGTGTCCTAACTTCTTAACCTCTTGTGAGATTTGAAGCCAGGTCCCGCTGGGATAGAGAAAAAGGCAATGATCTTTGCCTCGAGTAACAACGACTTTCCTGCCGAGAGCTTTTCGGAATCTCGCTGGAAGAGAGAAACGATTCTTCTCGTCGATATTATGGGTGTATTCGCCAATAAACATGTTTTTTTAATCATACCACTTTTTACCACCCCTTAACATTCTATCCCACCCCTCACCACAATACTAGACGGGAAACCCACCATTTCCTTGCAAAACTGTGGATAAGTAAAAATAATGAAAAACGCCGGGCCCCGAATGGGTCCCGGCGTCATATCAGCATTCTCGGCGGCTAGGAAGCCTCTTCCTTTGGGAGCTGTGGCTCCCCGGCGTACACTTTCCAGTCTCTTTTCTTGAGGGTAAGGTGAAGCACATCCTTCACCTTGAGCGCCTCGTCGTAGAGAGAGTAGAAGTTTTCTTGGTATCCCTGGAAATTACGCCTCAACCTCTCGGAGGTTTCCTCGTACGTCTCATGACGACGGTAAACGTAATCAGAATGCCGTCGGTGGAATGCCTGATGTCCGAGCTGTTGAAGACTCATCTGCAGCTCCGCCGCGTCCCTTACCTCCCGGGCGTACTCATGGAGCTTCGTCTCGGCACCATCTCTCACGGGCGCGGTCAGATCTAGCTTGTACCGTACAAACTCAAGAGCTTGCCGGTACTTCCGGCTCAGAAGGTAGTACTTGGCAGCGACATCTCCGGTCGCCACGAAGAGCCCGAACAAGGTGGACACAATGACCAGCGCCGTAAGGGTGAACCAGGAGCTGAGAAAGTACATTGTTGCCAGAGTAACCAACACGAATTGCAGCAGAAAATTCCTCATAGTGCCGCTTCTCCCGACTCCTTATACAAAACCAGTTAGTCTGGAAATGTGGAAAACGTTAGGCGTTTTCCAAGGAGTTCTGCCGCCAACGATATATTGATTTTACCAGCTTGTCAATACAAAGCATTTAACATTAAATCTATTTACCAATTCGTGCGAATTTTAATTATTACTATTGTCATTCCGTCTATGTTATTATGAGAAAGATGAAAAAAGATACTAATAAAGACGGCAGGTATAGAACCAAAAGGGAAGATGTCCTGGTTAGAACCATAGAGAAAAAGTATGGTGTTAATTTGAAAGTTCGTTCTGATGCCCAACTGCATACAGTACTAAAGAAGTACGGTGCAGCTTCCTTGTCCCAACTTTTAAGAAAGGTTCATGGCTAAACGAGTCTTACTATCTAAACATCCGTTTTCAAAAATCAAGAATAAGAGGCTCAGAACTGATTTATATGATGCTTTGTATTTTATTGCTTATTTAATCGAAGGTATTGATAGGGCTAAGGAAAAAAGATACAAGGAAGAATTTTTAAGAGTAATTATTTTATATATAGCATCGGTTGTAGAAGCCTTATGTTTATTTTTGGTTGAGAGTAATAGTTTGATACTCAAAAAAGAAGAATGTAGTCATATACGCCAAATATCAATGCCTGGAGTTTCGGTTGAGACAGGGCAACTTGTTATAGCTATACAGAAAGATAAAGATATCAAAATAAGAGATCTTCCTTTTGCTGAAGCAATTAAGGTTTTATCCAAAAATAGGAAAATTAGTGATACTTTATACGAGAAATTAAACACATTGAGAACTACTAGAAATACCCAACATCTCTACAGTAGAAAAAATTCCTCAGTTTCTAATGACGACGTAAAGAATGCTTATTCTAGTCTCGATCTACTACTCAAGCAAATATAAAACATATCACTGAATGTTAACGAAAAACCGCTCATTCCTCCGGATGAGCGGTTCATATGTTTGCCTCGCGGATTGCGAGGACTTTAGAAGTTGAACCTGGCTCCGATGACTCCCTTGTCGTCGCCGACGGCGTACGTTCCCCAGAACGAGACCTTGCCGAATTTCTTCTCGATATAGGGCCCTGTTCCGAGAAAACGCGTGCTGTTGACGCCGACGAAGAAGGTCTTCGTGACTTCGAAGGTAGCGAGATGGCGAAACCAGTATCCGCTTCCGCCGTGTTCGTGAATCGAGAGATAGGACCAGCGCCCTTTCCCGACCCAGAAACTCACCGATCCTCGGAGCGGGTTCTCGTCAGTCTCGATGCCGAGACTGCCCGACAACTCCATCCACCCAGCTGGCGCGAACGTGAGTCCAGCATGTCCCTCGCTCCAGCCCTTCGAGCTCAGCGACCAGACCGTCCAGCCAAGCTTGCCCTTGATCGGACCCTTGGCGTAGATGTCGACCTGGGGAGTCGTGCTGTCGCTGATCGTGTTGTACGACTCGACGAAACCGGTCGTCTGCGCGCTCGCCGTACAGGCGAGCGCGAGGAGCGAAATGATCGCGGCGAGGACGATGAGGATTTTCACCTCGAGGACCCTGTCTCTGTTGATTTTCTGCATTGCTCCTCCTTGTGGAGCGAAAAACACTCTCTTCCTATCTTAGCACAATATGAATATCTTGTCAATCCCTGCGGGATTGCTTCAGGTTCGCTCGGGCTCTGTGTAAGCAAGCTCCCACATTCCCTCGCTGCCTGAAGTCAAGCACAAGAACTACACATCCAAAACGGCCTTCTTGGCATTTGATTGGATGAAAGATTTGCGGCTGGGCACGTCGGAGCCCATGAGGATGTCGAAGATGCGGTCCGCTTCGCGGGCGTCCTCCACCTTGACCTGCTTTAGAATCCTTTTTGCCGGGTCCATGGTCGTCTCCCAGAGTTCGTCCGAATTCATTTCTCCCAAGCCTTTGTATCGCTGAATATCCCCTGCCTCTTCTTTCCCGACAATCTTTATTTTCTCCTCATCGGAGTAAGCGAAGTACGAATTCTTGCCCATCTTGATTTTATATAGCGGTGGCTGGGCGATGTAAACATGTCCGGCGTCAATAAGTGGACGGAAGAAGCGGTAAAGCAGGGTAAGAAGAAGGGTGCGGATATGCGCGCCGTCAACATCGGCATCAGTGGCAATAATTATCTTGTGGTATCGGAGTTTCGAAATATCAAATGTGTCCCCTATCGCCGTGCCGAAAGCGACGACCAGATTTTTGATTTGCTCGGAAGCGAGCATCTTGTCGAGGCGGGCGCGTTCTATATTTAAAATTTTCCCGCGCAAAGGAAGGATGGCTTGTATGCGACGATCCCGACCCATCTTGGCCGTGCCACCGGCGGAATCTCCCTCGACAATAAATATTTCCGACTCCTCCGCCGAGCGGCTCTGGCAATCCGCAAGCTTGCCGGGGAGCGTCATGCCCTCGAGCGCGCCTTTGCGAAGCACGGAGTCCTTGGCGGCTTTGGCGGCCTTCCTCGCTTTCAAGGCTAGAACCACTTTGTTGATGATAGATTTCGCGTCGTCCGGATTCTCCTCGAGGAACTGGCTAAAGGCTTCGCCGAAGACGGTCGTAACCATAGCCTGAGCCTCAACGGAACCAAGCTTCGCCTTGGTCTGACCTTCGAACTGGATTTCGCGCAGTTTGACCGAGAGCACGGCCGTGAGTCCTTCCAGCACGTCGTCGCCGGTGAAATTATCTTCCTTCTCGCCTACGAGATTATTCTTCCTCGCATAAGTATTAAGAGTGCGGGTAAGAGCCGTTTTGAAGCCGGTAACGTGCGTGCCACCTTCGGCGGTATAGATGTTATTGGCGAAGGGCAAGAGACGCGATGAGATATCCTCAACGTACTGCAAGGCGACCTCGACCACTTCGTAATCATTGCCGTTCGCCTTCTTTTCAACGTAGAAAATATTGCGATGCATCGGCTTCAAGTGCTCGTTCTCGAAGCGCACGAGCGAGACGAGCCCGCCCTCGAAATAGAATGAGGTTGAAGGAATGTCGAGACCCAATTCTCTTATATAGAAAACATTTTCGTCATCCACTTTCGCTAGATTGCGGGCATCCAGCACCGAGATTCTCAAACCGCGCACGAGGTAGGCCTGCTGGCGCATGTGAGAGACAATAGTGTCGTAGTTGAAGTTGATGTCCGGGAAGATCTCTTTGTCCGGTTCGAAAGTGATGATGGTACCGGTCTTGTCCGACTTAGCAATTTTCTTCACAGCACTTTTCTTCTTGCCCTTGCTGTATTCCTGGATATATACGCCGCCATCACGATGCACAACAGCCTTGCAATAAACAGAAAGAGCGTTGACCACCGAGGCACCGACGCCGTGGAGTCCGCCGGAAATCTTGTAGCCATCGCCGCCGAATTTGCCCCCGGCGTGGAGCGTCGTCATGATAGTCTCAAGCGCGGAAACCTTCGTCTGTTTGTGAATGTCTACCGGAATGCCTCGACCGTTGTCTACCACACGAACTCTGTTGTTGGGAAGAAGAACGATTTCAATGTCATTGGCGAAGCCGCCCATAGCCTCGTCGCGGGAGTTGTCGAAGATTTCCGTAACAAGGTGCTGGAGGCCGTCGGGACCGGTCGTGCCGATGTACATGCCGGGGCGCTTCCTGACTGGTTCCAAACCTTCTAGGACGGTAATAGATTCAGCGCTATAGCTGCTTGTTTTAGACTTCTTTTCTGCCATAAATTTATACCCTATTTTATCATAAACGAGGCTAAAAACCAAGAGATTTGGGGATATGAAAAAGCCCCGCGACAAGCAGCGAGGCCTTGTGATTTGGGGGTTGTTTCCGGAGAAGGTCCGGCCGAGTCTATGCCCTTTGTGTGGTTTGTCTTTACCGACAATCTTGTCGGCTAGTTTTCCTTGGGGGGCGGTGAGCTCAGCGTTCGTCTAAGTCCGGAAACAACCCGTTGCGGAACCATTCAACAATAGCACCCGCTCAAAACAAGCGCAACTATTGAAAAGCCTTGTTTATACCCTTCTCACTTCCGCTTCGAATTCTTTCTCGGTGCTGGATTCGAGTTCCGCGTGGACTTTATTCACCTCGTCGTTCGTAAGCGTTTTTTCTAAGTGTCTGTAAGTGATGCGGAAGGTATATGAAAGTTTATCCGCGCCGAATTTTTCCGCGTTCTCGTACTTATCCAGGAGTTCGACATTCTCGACCATGTCCTTACCCACTTCTCGTATGAGGTCGAAGTAGTCGTTGGGAACGAAATCTTTCGGCACGACGAAAGAAATGTCGCGCACCACCGGCGGGAATTTGGATACTTCTTTGTAAATTCGACCGAGTTTAAGTTGATTCTTAACTCGCGGGTCATCGGACCATAGTAAACGGATATCGGGCAGGTCCATAGAAATCATGGCGAAACGTTCTAACCCCGGACCGAAAGCCCATCCGTTCCATTTTGACGAATCGACCCCGAGTTTCTCAAGAACGCTTCCTTTTACAACACCCGCGCCGCCAGTTTCAATCCACTGTCCATTTTTATCTGTTTCCATTTCGATCGATGGATCGGTGTACGGGAATTTATCCTCATTGAATCGCGTTTTTATATCCTTGCCGAAAACGGCCTTGCCGAAGCCAAGTAATGCATTCTGGAGATCCTCCACCGTAAGCTTCTGCTTGTTTTTCGGCGCCAGGTACCAGCCGTCAATTTGATGGAAAACATTCATGTGATGCTTGTCGAGTTCATCCTTGCGATAAACTTTGCCGAATGAAAAGCAACCTACAGGCTCTCCCGCCGCCATTCGTCGTTTAATGTCTTCATTCTGGAGATAGTAGTACCACATTATCGTCGTGTGCGTACGCAGGATATGATTGTCATCAACGTAATATGTATCCGATTTCGATCTGACGGGGTGATCTGCCGGGAAGTCGAATAAATCGAATGTAATCTCCGTAGAAACAATTTCGGGCACTTCGATTATGTCGAAACCTTTGAATTCCGTCGCGGCTAAAACTCTCTGAACTATTTCATGTATAGGGTTTCCGACAGTCCGCGAGAGGTCTGGCATAGCCAAATAGCGCTTAATCCTCTCTGCTTCGGCGTCATGCCTCAGCTCAAGCTTCGTCTTAAGCTCCTTTTCTTCCGGTGATTCTATCTTGATATTCATAGCGGAATTATACGATAAAGCTTGAAAATGTCTAAACATCCGTCTATACTGTGAAGAACTAAGCCATGCCAGACATACAGGCTATTATTCTATATTGCTCACTCTTCGTATCCTTGTTTTTCGAAGTATTTCTTCTCATCACTTATATCGAAGTGAGGGGTGAGATTAAGGAGGAGGAGAAGCGGGACTTAAGGGGTATTACGGTATTTCCAAGCACTACTATCATAGTCCCTTGCTACAACGAGGAGAAGACGGTAGCGGCTACGGTCAAATCTATTTTGAACCTCGATTATCCCAAGGATAAGCTCTCCCTAATTCTTGTTGACGACGGCTCAAGGGACGGGACTCTGGCGGCTTTGCGGAAGTTCAAAAATCATCCACAAGTAAAAATTCTTGCGAAAGAAAATGGCGGTAAGCACACAGCCGTAAACATGGCCTTGCAATCGGTTACGACTGACCTCGTCGGCTGCCTCGACGCGGACTCCTTCGTAACTCCGGAGGCATTGAGGAAAATTATCCCCTACTTCGATGATCTTACTACTATGGCTGTCACTCCAGCCATCAAGATTCACGAACCATTGGGTGTGCTGCAACATATTCAAAATGTCGAATACAGCTGGTCGATTTTTCTGAGGAAAATGCTCTCAATGCTCGGCGCTCTCTACGTCACTCCGGGACCGTTCTCTATTTTCCGAACAAGAGTTTTCCGTGAGCTCGGCGATTACAAGAAGGCGCATATGACCGAGGATATGGAGATGGCTATGCGCATGCAGAAGCATCATTACAAAATCGTCAATTCCCACGGCGCCCACGTTTATACCGTGGCACCAAGGACCCTCAAGGGACTCGTCAAACAGCGTACCCGCTGGTCGTACGGTTTCCTCAACAATGCCATCGACTACAAGGCACTCTTCTTCAACAGGAAATATGGGCACTTCGGCATGTTCATTATGCCAATTGCCACCCTCTCTCTCTTCACCTCCTTTGTCATGGTTGGGCGCATTGTGTCATCGGCGGGTTCGAGTCTGCTACACAGCTACACTCGTTTCCGTGCCATTGGCTTCGCCGGAGAATTCCACCTCCCTCCTCTCGACTGGTACTTCATCAACACAGGTGTGTTACCTATAGTGGTCATAACGGCCCTTAGCCTGACTTTCATTATCCTCTTCCTGTCTATCAGGCTTGCCGAAGGGCGCTTCAGATTCTCCAAAGGTCTTTTCTACTACCTTTTTCTCTACGCTTTCATGGCCCCCCTGTGGCTTACCCAAGCCATCTTTAACACGGTGTTTAAGCGTAAAGTATCTTGGCGCTAAATGCTTGATTCCAGGAAATACCTTGTAGCTTTCCTCATAACTGCCGCTATCTTCGGCACGGCTGTTTTCGCAAGCAATAAACTCACGGGCAAGAAGCTTGAGGATGTCCGGGACATCGAGAGTCGAGTCGCCCTCGATATCCTCTCCTCGGAGACACAATTTGCCTTACTTGCGGAGACGTCTTGTCGCGATATCGGACCCGGTTTTCTCTCCAAAGAACTTGGTCCTTTAGGTGAGCGCCTCTCCTATGCGGAGAATCAGACAGGCTTCGACGAGGCCGACATCGAGAGCCTCAAACGCTCTTATTTCCTCCTTGAGATTAAGGATTATCTTCTCATGAAGCGTCTTACGGAGAAGTGTAATATTAAGCCAACCTTCATTCTATACTTCTACTCTTCCGACAGAGACCGTTGCGAGGACTGCGAGAGAATGGGCTACGTGCTCACCGCCCTGCGCGACAAATACCCGGATCTCCGCGTATATTCCTTCGATTATCACAACGACCTTGGCGCCATCAAAACTCTTACTTCAATATACAAAGTTCGGGACGAACTCCCTGCTCTCATCATCAACGGCACGCCTTATTATGGTTTCAAAACCGTTGAGGAGCTAGAGCAGAATGTTCCCGCCCTCAGGCTCCTCAAGAGCACCACAACAGCCGCAACCTCCACGCCAACAAGATAGACTTACTTACCTATTATCGTTCGATTCTTGATGTATTTATCCATTCTCCATTTCCGGCCCTTTCCTCGGTTTAGATTTTTATAAAAAGGCGTGAGAGCGTGGCAATTCGGGCAGATTAATCTAAGATTCTCCTCTTTGTTGTTTTCAGAATTCCCATCCACATGATCAATCTCTAGCGGCACGACTCCTGTGGTGGGGTGTTTCTCATTCCATCCACAAACACAGCATTTGTTGTTAAACTTTTTAACCAAGTAGATTTTTAAGTGTTTAGAAAAGTTTCTTGCGGTTATACCAATATTTCCATCTACCTCTCCTTTCTGCCAAGCACTTACCCATTTTAAATGCTGGTAATTCATTTGGCATTTAATGGAGCAAAATTTTATGCGGTGGCGTTTTACAAGAAGAATGTTGCAACCCAAGCAAAATCTCTTTGCTTTCATAATAAAATTATATCACTATGTGGTGGTATATGGTGGTATACTTTCTGGTTATTGGGAATACGGGAGCCGAGGACAGGATTTGAACCTGCGACCGGCCGATTACAAATCGGCTGCTCTACCAACTGAGCTACCTCGGCAATGCTAATAGTTTACCTTTTTATTCTGTCTCTACAAATTGCTCCACTTTTAGTTTTTTCCCTACTGGTTTTCGCACCTGTTTCGGCTTCGGTACAATTGGTGGTTCCGCTTGTATATAAATATCTTCGTTAATCTCTCCATTACCCTTCTCCACTTCCGACATTGATTTGAAAAATTCCGATATCCCGTCCTGCTTTTTGAGCAAG
This sequence comes from Candidatus Zambryskibacteria bacterium RIFCSPHIGHO2_01_FULL_46_25, assembly GCA_001825155.1. Lineage (GTDB taxonomy): Bacteria > Patescibacteriota > Minisyncoccia > Phycocordibacterales > Zambryskibacteraceae > UBA5004. The sequence goes on from MHVH01000005.1 coordinate 82,914, forward strand.
TGCGAGTCGCGAAGGCGCTCAAGGTGTTTCTGCATGTTCTCTTCAAATCGCGCCAGCGTTTTATTGACAGAGCTTTTTGAATATCTCGGCAACTGCTTCATGACGAAGAAGTGAGCTCTCTCTTTGCCGAGGGAGTAAAGTCGCACCGCTTCGTGATGGAGCTCGCGGCTTCGCTCTTCGCCCCTAGAAATCCATTTGAGAAGAAAAATGTTCGACTTCCTTCTCTCCTCCATGCGCTTAGTAAGCATAAGTATTACCAACACAAGACCTGAAATGAAGAAGATGTATGGAAGGACCATAGTGATCTATTTTACCGAATATCGAGCAAATCTGCCCAACTCCGTGCGTTCTCCGAACTTTTGTACCGTACCATTCACGAGGTCCGCGATAGTTCTTGAAGAGTCTTTGATAAAAGGCTGTAGGAGTAACTCCTCGCTCGTATCCGGATTCATGGCTGCTATGTGCATGGCAATATCCTTGGCTACCGCCTTGAATTCCGGATTCTTTGCCACAAAATCTGTTTCGCACATAAGCTCGAGAATGACGCCAACCGTGTCTCCGGCGTGAATATAGGCGGCGACGCAGCCTGCTCCGAGGTTCCTATCCCCTTTCTTCAAAGCGATACCGGAAGCATTCTTCTTTAAAATTTCAATGGCCTTAGTTTTATCACCATCGGCTTCTTCGAGCGCGAAGCGGCACTGCGCTATGGAGAGTCCGGTCTCTTCTCTAAGCTGTTTGATTTGTTCCGTTGTTACTGTCATTTTGTTCTTTTTGTTCTTTGCCTTTATTGTAAGATTTTACCATTTCATTCAATACGTACGCGATGCTCTGCCTCGATGCATCGTTGCCCGGTATGGCGTAGTCCAGTTCAAAGAGATTGGTATCGGAGCCGGCCAGACCGACGACGGGCACGCGGATTTTCTTCGCTTCCGCCACGGCGATATTTTCTTTCTTCGGGTCTATGACAATAAGGAATTTCGGCAGTGATTTCAGGTTTGAAAGTCCGGCGAAGTAGAGTTCGAGCTTGGCGATTTCTCGGTCGATGAGCAGGCGCTCCTTCTTGGTATATTTGGAAAGTTCGCCCTTCTCTCTTTGCGAAGTTAATTCTTCGAGTCTAGCGATACGCTTCTTGATTTCCGGGAAGTTGGTAAGGGTACCGCCAATCCAGCGACCGGCTACATACGGCATTTCGAGTTCTCGGCCAGCCTTCTCTATGGCCTCGCGAGCCTCAGATTTGCCGCCCACAAAGAGGCCCATGGCGCCGAGCTTCCCCTGGCTTTCGACGAAAGAGAGTGCTTTCGCAAGTTCTTTAGAAGTCTTCTCAAGGTCGAAAATCTCTATATTACTCTTGGCGCCGAAGATGAAAGGTTTGGCCGAAGGGTGTCGGCGAGCCTTAACGAAGCCGAAGTGCGCTCCAACGGAAAAAAGAGCGTCCACAACGCTTTTTGTTCCCGTGTCTTTATCCGAATTTTTAACAATCATCAGAGCGATACTTTAACAAATTTAGTCCACGGAGGCAAATTCCCGGAGTATGGGCTCCATTTCCCCCTTCATTATTTTCTCTATATTGTGCCAGCTTTTCTTGATGCGGTGGTCGGTGATGCGGTCTTGGAGAATGTTGTAGGTGCGGATTTTTTCCGAGCGGTCCGCGGTGCCTATCTGACTTTTCCTGTTCGCGGAGTACTTGGCCGCCTCCTCCTCTTCCTTGAGCCGTTCAAGTTTGGCGGTAAGGATGGTCATGGCTCTTTCCCTGTTCTTAAGCTGGCTTCTCTCCGCGGTAGAGCGCACGTCTATGCCCGTCGGTTTATGGATAATGCGCACGGCGGTTTCCACTTTGTTCACATTTTGCCCGCCGGCGCCGCCTGAGCGGGATGTTTCTATCTCGAGGTCTGTTGGTTTTATTTCAACAGTGGTTTTCTTCCTCACCGGCAAGATAGCAACGGAAGCGGTTGAAGTATGGACCCGGCCCATCTTCTCGGTATTCGGCACTCGCTGGACGCGATGCACGCCGGTCTCGAATCGGAGCTTCTTGTAAACATCCTTGCCGCGAATCTCAAACGCCGCTTCCTTGTAGCCACCCAAAGGGCTTTCGGATGTATACAGAGGCGACACGCCCCATTTTTGGAATCCGGCATACAAGGTATACATTTCGGCGAGTTCCTGAGCGAAGAGAGCCGCCTCTTCTCCTCCGGCGCCCGCCCGAACCTCGAGGATTACTTCGTTCGGAAACGTTTCGTCGGAGCTTTCCGGTACGGCAAGAAGAATCCTATCCATCTCGGAGAGAATGAGCTGTTTCGATTCTTCGTCCTGCAATTCCAAATACGTCTTTGCCATGTAGGCTGTCTTTGGGTTACTTTTATATTTTTCGATATCCATAGAGTTAAATCCTAAGAACCAAATCCTAAATCCTAAAAATAGGATTTAGATATTAGGATTTGGAATTTGCAAAAAGCTGTAGTTACTTCTTGCTTTTTGCCTTTGCTTGTCTAAGCTTGAAGCGTTCTACGCGACCGGCGGTGTCGAGAACCTTGTCCTGTCCGGTGTAGAAAGGATGCGTGGCGGAAGAGATTTCCACGCGGAAGACCGGATACTCTTTCTTATCCGCTTTGGACTTGCCCGTCTCGGTGGTCTTCACCGTCGAAGGAATGATAAATTCCGTCCCATCGGAGTTGTCTATGAAAAGCACGGGGCGATAATTGTCCGGGTGTATCTCCTTTTTCATGATGCGAATTGTTACGAATTTGATCGAATGACGCGAATAGGTTTCAGGTATTTATTTCGAAAATTGGCGATAATGCCAAGTTTTAGTTTCCCGGCTACCAAGTACCTTTGAGTCTGGATATAATCCAACTTACTTATCAAAGGCTTTGCTTTCAGCTCGATCAACAACTGGTTATTTATAACAAAATCCGCCTTATTTGTAAAGCGATTGTCGATATTCTCTAGTGGTAGCGGACTTTCACGCTTGTATGAAATATCTGACTCTATGAGTAATTGTTCCAGAGCTTCGGCATATTGTTTCTCTTTACAATAGCGTCCAAGAGAATTGTGAATCTCAAAAAGCAAGCCAGTTATTTTATACGAAAGCTCCGGATAAATAACTTTCTCGGATACTTTTACATTAGATGCCATTTCATTCGTATCATTCGATCATATTCGCCAATATTCGTGTTACAGATTCTGCAACGGGTCGATCTTGTCTCTTTGAATACTCTCGGCTATGGACATGACATTTACTCCATAACTTAAACCAGGACCGGCTTTGCCGTTGACATAGCAAGTTCGGCCAGAATTATATTTGCACGCGGCCGTGCGTTCATTGGTCCAATCTTGAGTGCCCGCCCCCAATTCGCTCAGATAAAGTGCCATGGCGGTAATCGCGTGCTCCGGGTTCCAAGGGTCCGGAGTTCGTATGTTCAGCGCGTTAGAAATTCTGGATTTAAACAATTCCCAAGTCGTTGGTATGAATTGCGCCGGACCCATAGCACCACCCCATCCGGCTACTTGAGGGCAAGAAAGAGGTACTCCTTCTGGGCTTGAATACCTGTCAATCTCACTTATGATTCTAACAAAGGCAGATTGGTCATCGCGATACGAGCATGGACTATTCGGACCGTTACAAGTTTTACCGTTCTTAAGATAATTGCTGTAGTGAAGAGGTCCAGGCATGATATCTTGCCATTTTTTAACATCTTGCGGTCTATTACATCTCCCCACATTTGCGCCAAGTTTAGATTCATATTGTAGAATAGCCAGTATGAAAGCTGGTCTGACTCCTGTTTTTGCGCTGGCGATTTCGGCGTATTTGAGAGCATCACCGAATTCAATAGGCCTGATGTCGAGAAGTTGAAAGAGTTCCGCCCTGATCTTTGCGGCTTTGACTTGCCTATCGGTAACGACCTGCTCGTAAGTTTTCTTGTTAGCATCATTGATAGCCAAAAGAGTTTTTTTCTCCGCATTGACTACCTCCACCTCCTTTTTGGCCGCCTCCATAGCGGCTTTGGCGGCCGCTTCCGCTTCGCGCTTCTTGGCTAAAGCGGCTTTCTCGGATTCGGTGAGCTTCTTTACCGTGCGGAGCTCGGCGAAGAGTTCCGAGAGAGCATCTTCGGTCGAAGCGTAAGTATCCATGTCAACGAAAAATTCCGAGAGATTTTTATCCGAAAGCACGGCTTCGACAAGCGAATAAGAATTGATGTCATTGGTCTTTCTCAAAATATCGGCAATAGCGGCGCGGCCACGGCCGATGCGAGTGTCGAGCACGTTAATCTGGGACTGTTTGACAGCGATATCTTTTGTTAAAAGAGTAATTTGATTGTTCTTGCTTCTAATGTTGGCTTGTGCGGTATTAATTTTGGCTGTCAAAAATGCGATATCACTGGCAAAACCGGCTCCCAAACCCCTTAATCTATCCACCTCCTTCTGAGCCTCACTTGCTTCTTGTACTAATTTATCGAGTTCGGCGCACGCCACTGGCTCGCGTGCTCGCACATCGTTCGGACAAGTTGCTGACTGCGCCGAGACAATGGTCGGCGACAACGATAAAACAAATATTAAATATGAGAGGAACTTGTGCATGAGAGATAAACTTATTCGGTTTTCTTCTCGTTCTTTTCTGCGGGAGTAGCTTCGACCTCTGGCGTTTCGCCTTCAGTTTCTTCCTTACCCTTCTTCTCCACCTCGATGCTTGAGAGATCAATAGGCGCGACTTCCTCCTCCTTCTCTTCTCTAGGAGCGGAGACCGTGATAATCACCTCTTCCGGATTAATTTTGAGCTCGACGCCGTTTGGCAGAGTAATATCTTTTGCCAGAATCTGGTCGCCGAAATTGGCGAGACCCGATACGTCAACGGTAATATTGTGAGGCAAGTTTTTGGGCATAGACTCGACCTCCAATTCGTGAAGAACCTGGACTAGGATGCCGCCCAAGTCCTTGACCGCTGGGCTTACACCCGTAAGTTCGATAGGTAGAGCAACCTCAACTTTGTGACCCTTCTCGAACACGTAGAAGTCGGCGTGCCTGGGCGCGCCGCTTACGGGGTCAATGTCCACATCTTTAATTAAGCTTTCTTTATTTCCGTCGGGAGTGTCGAGCGTTACCACGCTTGATTCGCCTGCCTCCTTCCAAACCTTGAGAAAGTCGATTTTCGGGATGGAAATGGAGGTGGATGCTTCCTTCTTGCCATAAAAGACTGCGGGAATTTGTCCCGCCTTTCTGATTTCCTCCGGTTTGGTATCGGTATTCCGTATATGTGCCTTCAAAGTAAGCATAAACAAGATTCTAGCAGATTTTAAGCAAAAGAAAAGGGCAGGCCGGTAGCGGTCTGCCCTTTGGGGGTGGGTGATGAAGATGACCTAGACGAGAACGTTCCTGCGGTGGAAGACAGGTCCGCGCTGGTGGCGACGGATGGCGTAGCCATCCATGGAGACGGCGACCACCTTGGCCACGAGCTTGTGGCCAGACCTGGTGGTGAATCGCACCTTGTCGCCAATCCCCGCAACGGCGGGTGCCGGCGTCAGAGTGACGGTGGGTTCGCTCGCGTAGTTGGCCACCGTCCTGGTCGCGAAGTAGCTCATGGCGACGCTGCCGACGATGATCATCCCGATGACCACGACGAAAAACATGAACTCCATAAATCCTCCTCGAACAGCGACTGCTGTTCTCTGTTTTTATCCTAGCATACTATATATATCTTGTCAAGCATATGAAAAGGGGCGAACCTTTCGGCCGCCCCTGTAGCGCACGTGTTGCCCCCTTTAGGGCATTAAGTCATATTCGCATAAATTCTCCGGTTGGCACCTCGGCATGTTGCCCTGCCTCAGCGGGTGCCCCGCTCAAAAAGTTGATGTGGCGGCGGGTCACCACTTATTGTGACCGCCGTCCTGCTGGTCGAGACTGGGGAGGCGCGGAACCTGTCCGCAACCGCCACGCCCGACCATCGCGTCGAAGAGCTCATCGAAGCTCCCCCGCACGCGACCCTCGTCCTGGGCTCGCGTGAGACGACCGATGAACATGTCGTCTTCACTACCAAGAACACGTTTCCGAGAAACTGATCGTACCATGTGTGGCACCTCTACTAATAATCTTAGCATAATATACAAATCTTGTCAAGCACATTTATTAACTTATCCACACCTCACCAAGGCAACGCCTTGGTAAATGGCTTTGTTGAGCCGTTTATTCCAACGCAATATGGGATTCCAAATATTCGATAGTGCCGTTTACCTTCTTGCCTGGGTTAAAAATGTTTAAGGGATCGAAAATGTGCTTCACTTTCTTAAATAGTTCCAAAATTTCCGGCGAATACATTTTATTGAGATACGGCGTGCGCACGATGCCGTCGTTGTGTTCGCCAGTGATGGAGCCTTTGTACTCGCGAACGAGGTTATAAATCCTCTCCCCCGCTTCCTTGATGATGGCCACATTCATTTTGTTTTTCATATTCATAAGCGGAATGATGTGGAAGTTACCGTTGCCCGCGTGACCGGCAATAGTGTAATTGAGTTTATATTCGTCGAGAATTAACTTCATCTTTGGCAAGAATTCCGCCATGTCCTCCGGCCTCACTACTACATCGTCGACAAATGGTGCCGTGCGAGCTCCGTGAATGTGTTTCCTAAGCAGGTTGAAGCTCTCTCGCCGTACGGTCCAGTATTTCTCCGATTCTTCTTCCGACAAAGTTTTCCTCGATACGAGTTTAAATGGATGAATAATTTCCTCAAGCTTCTCCATTTTGTTGTCTACCTCGGCTTTCGAGCTCCCGGAATATTCCACGAGGAGAATCAACTTCGGAATCCCACCTTTGAGTATCATGAAGGCTTCCGGCACGAAGGACCATATGAGGGAGAAGAAATGTTTCGGCTTCATACTCTTTAGCATTTCCGGGAAGAAGCGTACGGCAAGCTTCATGGTGGCATCGTCATAGGATTCTATCGAGTCCGGCTTCGTTGGGAGAATGGCGTTGATAAGCTTAGGCAAGTGAGTAAGGTCGTGGATGAAGATAACAAAGAGCTCAGAAGCCTTCTCGACCGATACCAGTTGAACGGTTGCCTCGGTCATAATACCGAGAGTGCCTTGGGCGCCCGTCAGAAGTTTGTTGAGGTCAAACATTCCTTCCAACCCTTCGACAGGCTCAGGGTAAATATTCCAAAGGTAGTAACCGGCGGAGTTTTTGGAAACATTCGGCTTAGCTTGCCGTATCGCTTCTTTATTATTCTCCAATAATTCAAAGAGTTGTGTGTAGAGATTGCCTTCGAAATCCCCTTGAGCCATTTTTATCTCAAGTTCCGCCTTGGACAGAGGTTTAACCTCATATTCATGTCCATCGGAGAAAATGTATTTCGAAGAAACGACATAATCCTCCATTTTGCCATAGCGCAGAGTCTTCTCCCCCGCGCAATTGTTGGCTATCATGCCACCCAAGGCGCAAAGATTCTTTGACGCGGGATAGCAAGGCAGTATCAATTTCTTCTCCAGAGTTTTTTTCTCAAAATCTCTGTAAAAAGCTCCAGGCTCTGTGATACATAGGCCTTGCCTATGTATTTCACCGATTCTGTTCATATGCTTTGTGACATCGGCGACAATGGATTCTCCCAGCGGGCCGCCCGACATGTCTGAGCCGGCTGCCCGTATAGTAAGCGATACTTCTGGGCCAATAGATTTATGTTCGTGGACAAATTGGACCAGAGCGGCAAGGTCCGCGGCGTCTTTTGGATATACGACCAGCTTCGGTCTTACTTTAAAAAGGCTTGCGTCGCGGCTGTACGTTTCGAGCACCTCGTCATCATCTATCACTTCACCTTTGAACACATGCCTTAGTGCGTCAGCCAATATCATGCCTGTCATAGGTTGTTGAATAGTTTGAGTCGCTCGATAACCACCTCTTTCATGCTCTTCACCGCTTCCTGCATAAATTTATATGGGGCTATCTCGCCCGATTTTATACCTTCCTCAATACCCGCTTTATAAGCTAGGCGGAGTTCTGTATTGATATGAATAATTCTAATGCCGGCCGCAATCGCTAAGCGGAAGTCTTCGTCGCTTATGCCCGAGCCGCCATGAAGGACGAGAGGTACTTCAGAAATTTGCTCAAGCTTTTTGATTAGCTCAATGTCGAGATCTGGTTCTCCGGCTTTGACTATCCCGTGAATATTTCCCACAGAGGGAGCAAAAAGGTCAATGCCAGTTTGTTTTACGAATTCTGCCGCCTCGTCTGGATTTGTCTTCGCCACTCCTGCCGGAATTTCCTCCAGAACTTTCGATGATGTGCCAATGAAGCCAAGCTCTCCTTCGACCAAGGCCGGGCCTTGAGAATTTGTATTTAAGGCCCGGCCTTCGGCATAATCCACAACCTTTTTTGTCATGGCAACATTTTCTTCAAATGATTTTGCGGCGCCATCTATGATGACGCTATCTACCCCCGCGTCTATGGCGGCCTTCGCCCTCTCGACGGAGTAAGTGTGGTCGGCGTTTATGAAGACGGGCAGGCCGTTGCCGCGGGCAACTTTTACCAGAGAGACTATTTCGGCAAGGCCGATAAACTCTCTCTCCCCTTCCGATACGCCGATAATCACCGGAACTCCAAGCTCTTTCGCAGCTTCTACCACAGCCTTGAATCCTTCGGAATCTGAAATATTGAAATGGCCTATGGCAACACCCTTCTTCTTTGCGTCGGCAATACACTCGCTTAATGTCATGCTATTATTTTATCAAATGCACGACTTTATAGCGATTGGCGATATCGTGACCGATGCCTTCATCAAACTTAAGGATGCGAGCGTCCACTGCGACATCAACAACGAGAAATGCGAGATATGCATGGCTTTCGCCGATAAGATTCCCTATGAATCGGTTGAGGAAGTAAGCGCCGTTGGTAATGCTTCGAATGCCTCAGTCGCCGCGGCGAAACTCGGGCTCAAAAGTGCTTTGGTCTCAAATCTGGGCGATGACAGCAACGGACACGAGTGTCTCGAGACGCTAAGGGTGGCTGGCGTCGATACGCAATACGTAACTGTCCACGCGGGCAAGAAATCTAACTATCATTACGTGCTCTGGTACGAGAATGAGCGCACTATTCTCATAAAACATGAGACGTATGACAGGAAATTGCCTGATATAGACTCACCCAAGTGGCTTTACTTCTCCTCTCTCGGTCCAGATACGGAAGCCTATCACTCCAAAATAGCGGAGTATCTGAAGAGCCACGCGGAAGTTTCTCTCGCCTTCCAGCCTGGAACATTCCAACTCAAGTTGGGAAGGGAAAAATTGATGGAAATTTATAAGCGGACCAAAATATTTTTCTGCAATATCGAGGAGGGAGAAAAGATTCTCGGCATTGATACTCTCGGCGTGCAAGAACTTTTGAAAAGATTGCGTGAGCTGGGTCCGGAAATCGTAGTAATTACCGAGGGGCCCAAGGGCGCTTATGCGTATGATGGCTCAAAAATTTACCACCAGCTTCCCTACCCGGACCCGAGACCCGCTCTCGAGCGTACAGGCGCTGGAGACGCATTCTCTGCCACCATAGTTGCCGCACTCGCTCTCGGGAAGGATCTGCCGGAGTCTCTCCAGTGGGGCGCTATTAATGCTTCTTCTGTCGTGCAGTATGTCGGCGCGCAGAAAGGACTCCTCTCCCGCCCCCAAATCGAAGAATATCTAAAGACTGCTCCTCCGGAATTCGAAACAAAAGTTTTAAACTAATTCCTTAACCGCTTTTATAATCGCGTCTTTGTCCATTCCATAGTGCTTGAGGAGTTCTTCCGGTTTGCCTGACTGGCCGAATTGGTCGTGGACGCCGACGAATCGCATTGGCACAGGCTTGTGTTCCGCCAAACACTCCGCCACAGCACTGCCCATGCCACCGGCTACCTGATGCTCCTCGACCGTTACTATGGCCTTGGCCCTATTGGCGAGAGCGACTATGGCCTTTTTATCCAGCGGTTTGATGGTAGAGAGATTCATCACTTCCACTGCAATACCCTTCTCCTCAAGCTCCTTTGCCGCAAGTAGAGCTTGGTAGAGGAGCGCGCCGGTGGCAATAATGCCTACCCTTGGTTTGTTTCCTTGCCAGAAAATTTGTGCCTTGCCAATCTCAAACGGAGTTTCGTTTGTCGTCATGACAGGCGTCTTCTCGCGAGCGAGGCGAAGATATACAGGAGTGTTTGTAACCGCGCTAGCTTCGGTAGCCTTTCTAGCTTCAATTGCATCGCAAGGAGAAATGACGACCATGCGTGGCAGTACGCGAGCGATTGCCAAGTCCTCTAGAGCTTGGTGCGTGCCACCATCCGGACCAACGGAAACTCCGGCGTGCGAGCCGGCAATCTTAACCGGTCTATTGTTATAACAGATAGTAGTGCGAATCTGTTCCCAGTTTCTGCCGGGAGAAAACATGGCATAAGAGCTAATGAAAGGAATTTTACCCATGGCGGCAAGGCCGGAAGCGACCGAGGCCATATTCTGCTCCGCCACGCCCATTTCGATAAACCTTTGCGGGAACTTCTCCGCGAAGAAGTGCATTTGGGTCGATTCCGTAAGATCGGCGCACAATCCTACTACGCGCTGATTTTGCTCTCCTGCGGAGAGCAATCCTTCGCCAAATCCTTTTCGTATCGGCACTTGCTCGACATCCTTGTCGAAAATTTTCTTATTGAGATGTAAGTCTGGGTTGAGCATATTACTCGTGTTCGGACTTAATCTTCCCACCTAAGGTGCGCAGCTCTTTCAAAGCAAGAGCCCCCTCCTCTTTGCTCGGTGGTTTGCCATGCCAGCGATAGTCGCGCTCAAATTCCGGCACGCCCTTGCCGGCTATGGTGTGAGTGATGATTACCGTTGGCTTGCCGAAAATGCTTTTCGCCGCGGCGAAGGTGTCCGCAATCTCCTCGATATTGTGCCCGTCAATCTCTATCACGTGCCAATTCCATGCTCGCCACTTGTCCGAAAGACTTTCGAGAGGCATCACTTCCTCCGTGTAGCCATCTATTTGGATATTATTCCTGTCGACGACAGCAACCAAGTTGTGAAGCTTCTCCTTGCCGGCAAGCATAGCCGCTTCCCAAGTCTGCCCGCACTCCATTTCCCCATCAGAGAGCAGAGCGTAAATGCGTCTCTGCGAAGTAAGACCGTGGTCAATTTTGTCCGCGAGCGCCATACCCACCGCCTGCGAGAGACCGGAACCAAGTGGTCCGGAGCTGGTCTCAAGCATTGGCAAATAATCTCTGTGAGGATGACCTTGCAATCTGCTGCCGAACTTCCGCAAAGTCTTGAGTTCTTCTATCGAGAAATATCCCGCGTGAGCCATGGTCGAATACAAAACAGGACAAATGTGCCCGTTTGAGAGCACGAGTCTATCCCGCTCCGGCCAGTCCGGCTTCTTGGGCTTATGCTTAAGTGTATGGAAGAAGAGGACGGTGAAGATGTCAGCCATATCAAGAGGCCCCGCGGTGTGTCCCGAGCCGGCTTCTATCAAAGATTCGATGATAGAAACGCGAATCTTGTTCGCCTGCTCCTCAAGCTCTTTTATTCTTTCGTCAGTGAGTTCCATATTTCTTTGAAATGCGACCCTACTACAAGTCTGTCCGTTCCGGCATCGAGAAGCTTTTGGTAATTATTAAGATTTACACCGCCGTCTACCGAAATGGGTTTGTCGGGAAACTTTTCCTGCAGGAGCTTAACCCTGCCAAATATTTTATCATCCAGCGGTTCGCCCTGCTTGCCGATATCATCTATCGACATGAGGTGGATAAAATCCACGAAATCGAAGAAGGGCATGAATTCTTCGAGCGGCCTGTCGATCTCCACGGCGTAGCCGATTTCCGCCCGGTCTCTGTACTGGACGAGCGCCGCCGAAGGTTTGTGGATACTCACGCGCTTGGCTCCTCTCTTGATCCACCTTTCGATTATGGAATCCGGATCCTCGACCATAAGATGTACCTCGAAATCTCTCGTATTCTTGTCTGTCCATATATCTTCCTCCAAAACATCCATGTGGAAGAACGTGATTGAGCCCGGCAACTCCGCCAAACTCTTCTCAAGCTCCTCTACCGAATGCGGCAAAATTGCCGGAATGATTTCGTGCATTATCTGTCGAGTTTAGTAATTCTTCTTACGTGACGTTCGTCGCCGGAGAAGGGCGTTTCAAGCCAGAGCTTTACGGTTTCGAGAGCTTCATTGGCTTCGATAAATCGGGCGCCGAGGGAAAGAATATTCGCGTCATTGTGTTCGCGAGAGAGCCGCACTATCTCTATTGAACCGCCGTAGTAAACCGCGGCCCGCACGTTTTTAAATCTGTTGGCGCACATAGCCTCGCCCTGGCCCGACATCCCTATGACTATTCCTCTTGACTCCAACTCGTTTGCGACGGCTTGCGCGACCGGCTTCATAAAATCCGGATAATCGTCGTTCGGGTTGAGAGAAAAGGCACCCTTGTCCTCGATTTCATGGCCAAGCACTTTTAGATACTCAATTAGTTTGGCTTTGAGTTCGAATCCCGCGTGATCTGATCCGATGTAGATTTTGGTCATTAGAAATTAGAAATTACTTGGCCGAGCTTCACCACATGTCGGACAAGTGTATTCGTATACCCCATTTCGTTGTCATACCACGAGTAAACGGCGCAAAGGTCGCCGCCGGTGACATGCGTAAGCGACAGGTCGGCAATAGCGGCGTGAGGATTGCCGATAATGTCGGTTGAAACGATTTGCTCGCGAGTGACGGCAAGGATGCCCTTCCATCTTTCTTCTTTCGCGGATTCTTCAAGCATCGAATTGATTTCCTCCGGAGTAGTCTCGCGCGAGGAGACGAAGCCGATTGCCGAAAGAGAGCCGGTAGACACCGGCACTCTCATGGCTACGCCGTCGAACTTCCCCAGAAGTTCGTGCACCGCGCGGCCGACGGCGATGGCGGCGCCGGTCGAGGACGGCACTATGTTAATGGCCGCCGCCCTGCCACGGCGGAAATCCCCGCCTTTCACCGGCGAATCGGTAAGTGTTTGGGTCGCGGTATAGCCGTGGATGGTATTGAGAAACGCCTTTTTGATACCAAGCTTCTCGGAGAGTATCTGCATGATGGGCGAGGCGGAGTTTGTAGTGCAGGAGCCGTTTGAAGTAATTTTACAAACCTTGAGGTCATCTTCGTTAACGCCCATGAGCACGGTTTTCGAGTCGGATGAGTCCTCATCCTTGGCCGGCGCGGTGATGACGACCCTCTTGGCGCCGGCGGCAAGATGCGCCCGCGCTTTCTCATAACTTTCGAATGCTCCAGAGGATTCGACGACGATATCGATATTCAAATCTTTCCAGGGAAGATTGGCTGGCTCCTTCTCGGAAAGGAATTGCGCTTTGAAGCTCCCGTCCCACGAGCCGTAAACACTGTCGTGCTTCAAGAGATATTCAAGGTTGTCCTTGTCGCCCAGGTCATTGACCGCCACGACCTCAAGTTCGGGAATGCTCGATGCCAGTTTGTAAAAAGCTCTGCCGATCCGGCCGAAACCGTTGATTGCCACTCGTATTTTTTTCGTTTCCATTACTTAGATTCTAGCACATCGCTTTCTCCGGCGTTGAGCTCGAGGACGTATTTTACCGCCCGCGGTGGATAAAAGACTTGAGGATAAGTATCGGGCGAGACGCTCTTCTCGACGCCTATTATGCCGAAGTTTTCGTCCAGCCAGACTATGTCTATTGGGAAATTCATGTCCTTCATCCAGAAACCGTGAAGTCCCGATTTCTCGAAGATGAAGAGAAGCCCCGTCCTCGCCGCGAGCGCTTCTCTGCCCGAGAGACCGCGCATTCTCTCCAGGTCCGAATCGGCAATCTCGACTTGGATTTCCGTATTCGCAATTACTATAACCCCCTCTCGTATCTCCCCCTTAGCAGGGGGAGAAGTGAAAAACGCGTAAAATGACCAGGCGATAATCGCGACTCCCAGTATCAAAAAGAATTTATCCCGCATAATCCAAGTATAGCAAAACCCCGCCGAAGCGGGGTTTTGCTTGTGTAACTTCCGCCGAAGCGGATTGATTACATCGGTCGGCGATTCATACCGCCGCCATTGCCATTGCGAGGCTCGAGCGGACGCGCGACATTGACGGTGAGTTTCCTGCCCTCGAAGTCCTGGCCATTGAACATGTCAATCGCCTTCTGAGCTTCCTCTTCGCTAGACATTTCTACGAAGCCGAAACCCTTGGACCTTCCGGTCATGCGGTCAATGATAATTGCCGCGGAAACGACGTTTCCAGCCTTCGAGAAAGCTTCTGTCATAGTAGCTTCGGTCGAAGTGTAAGGAATACCGCCAACATATAACTTGGTTGTCATTTACTTAACTGCCGGCATTATTCTAAAACCATGTAAGTGCCGGCTTTCTCATTTCGCGCTCTCTCGGATTTACCTCGAAGATCACCAGAACGAGAACCTTACATGTTTGTATTATATCACACCCAATCATTAGACGCAACGCTGTGGATAAACTTACCCCCACATCTCAATCTTGCTTCAGATATGGCTTAATTTTACTCCACAGTAGGTGCCTTATACCCAAGAGTTCCAAGCCGACAAGCAGTAGAAACCCAACCGGTGTAAACGGGGTGATGATGGATAGTCCCCCGATAATGACCAGAACAATACCAACCACCCTCTTTCTCTTTGGGTTCAAATCCAGGTAATTTTTAATTTTTTCTTTCACTTGGCGGAAGCGGAGAGATTCGATTTTCTTATGGAAAATTACCAGGAAGTCCCCCGGACTTCCCTTCGAACCTCTCCTTGACTTAAGTATGACAAATTTTAATACAGAGACGTATCAAAATTTGTCATTGCGGAAGCGGAGAGATTCGAACTCTCGATACCTTGCGGCATGCCACGTTTCCAACGTGGTGCACTAGACCACTATGCGACGCTTCCTTTCGGCTTTATTTATAGCACAGTTCTACGCCACCGCTTCTGGGACAGTGGCGAGAGCGGAATAAGAGACAACTTTGTTCCGACCTGTCTCCTTGGCTCTGTAGAGCGCTTCGTCGGCGTGTTTGACGAGCGCCTCTAGACCAACACCTTCTTGAGAAGATGCCACACCGGCGCTTATGGTAATTTTGAAACCGGGAATTTCTGTAAATTCCAATTCTTCCACCTTCTGCCTAATCTCTTCCGCCTTGGCAGCGGCATCCTGTTCACTCGCGCCTAAGAGGTTCACGATTATCTCCTCCCCGCCCCATCTGGCCGCCGTGTCCCCTGTTCTTAAACTCACGCTTATAACACTAGCAATCTTCTTAAGTACCACGTCTCCCATGTCGTGCCCGTGCGTATCATTCACTTTTTTGAAATGGTCTATGTCGAAGAAAATTACCGAAAGATTCCTGAAACCGAAGTGCTGTTTGCGCTGTAGAAAGCCATTTGCCTGCAACTGAAGCTGTTGGCTGATAATCTCCAGATAGACGCTTACTTCGTGGTCGAAGAAGGCTCTGGTCTTGAGTCCGGTCAGAGTGTCATGGATAAGATTGTCCTCGAGCTCATCAATCTGATGCTCGAGTTCCTTTACCCGCTCTTCTAAAGTCTTATTTTCCATCACTTATTATTTTACCATCTTCCGGAGGCGCCACCGCCGCCGGACATACCGCCACCGAAGCCTCCAAACCTGCCACCACCCTTCCCTCCTCGTCCACCGCCGAAAAAAATAGGAAAGACGGTGCTCTTACCCTGCCTCTTCCTCCTGATATTAATGAAAATGACGATGAGAATGATGGCAAGATAAACGATGTCAACCCAAGGGAAAGGTTTCTTGGACCGAGGAGGCGGCTCCTCGGTTTCAATATCCGACACAATTCTGCTTACAGCCGCCTGCACACCCTCGTCATATCGTTCCTCTTGGAAGGCCGGCGTCAAAACATCGCGGATAATGCCCGCGCTCTCGATATCGGTAATAATCGGCTCAAGTCCGTAGCCAACCTCTATCCTCATTTCTCTATCATCTCTTGAGATGAGGAGGAGAAGACCATTATCCTCCTTTGCTTTGCCTATGCCCCATTTCTGGAAAAGTTCGACGGCGTAAGTCTCGATAGTCTGGTCTGCGCCAAGCGAGGTGATAGTCACCACGGCAATCTCATTGCCGGTCGTTTGTTCAAATTGCACGAGTGTCTGCTCCAAGCTAGCCACCGTCTCTGGGCGGAGCATGTTTGCGGTATCGCTGATGTGTCCCGTCAGCGAGATGAGCGCGTAAAGTGGGATACCAATCAACGAATAGCATACGAATGAAACGAATAAGATTCGTATAATTCGTGGCATTATTCGCATATTAGTATCGAGCTAGAAATTCACTTGAGGGGCGTTCTCGGCGCCATTGGCCGCTTCGAAGTAGGAGCGTTCGCCGAAGCCGAACAATCTGGCTAGCATATTCTTCGGAAATCTCTTGACAGTAGTGTTGTAGGCGCGAATCTCGTCATTGAAGCGAGTGCGCTCCACCGAGACACGGTTCTCGGTCCCTTCAAGCTGTGCCATCAGATCTCGGACATTGCTTGATGATTCAAGTTGAGGGTAATTCTCGACGATAACCAAGAGCCTGCCCAAAGCGCCTTCGACTTGGCTTGCGGCGGCAGCCTTCTCATCTGGAGTAGTGGCTCCGGCATAACGAGTGCGAGCATCCGCGATATCGCCAAAAACAGTTTGCTCCTGAGTGAGAATTGCTTTTACCGAGTTGACGAGATTGGGAATCAGGTCAAATCGTCTCTGGTACTGCGTCTCCACCTTCGCCCATTGAGCGTCGGCGTTTTCGTTCAATGTAACCAAGCCGTTGTAGCCGGAGAATCCCCATATAGCTAGAATCGCCACAACCCCGATAAGCACAATAATACTTTTATTCATATGATTTATTTAATTATTAAAATCATTTTAACACATCTAAAAAGATAGAAAAGAAAAAGGGTGGAGGCTTCAATTGCTAGCCTCCACCCTTACGAACACGGGCTCTGCGTACCCTTTGTCGGGGAATCTCTAGCGGAGCAGTTGCCACGGGCCTTGCTTAGGCGTTCGGATGCCATGCCTCGCGCTCAAGGCGGGAGGTGCTTACTGGAACATCACTGTTGCCAATCGGCGCTGGGCTGGCCGGTCTACACCGGCCTTTTTCAAACACCTCGATTTTGGTCGCGGCGGCGCATCACGAGGATGCGTCGCAGCCACCACCGCTCGAGGTCAGCGGTTTAACGAACGACGAGCACGGAACGTCTCGGAATCTTCTTTGCTGGGTTCTCGAAAGGAACCCCGCTTAGGTAAATCCCGATGAGAACGACCTCAATCCGGACCCCCTTTCTTTAGCCTGTATTTATCATACACCCAAACCTGTTTTTTGTCAATGCTTCGCATCGCTTCAGGTTCGTTCGGGTTCTGTGTGAGCAAGCTCCCACATTCCCTCGCTGCCTGAAGTCAAGTTCTATTAATAATCCATTCCCCCGTGGGAGTGCGGTAAATCTGGAAAAGGCTTCGCCTTTTCTGGCTCATCCGCTATGGCGACCTCTGTAGTGAGAAGGATGGCGACGGCTGAGGCGGCATTCTCAAGCGCCACTCTCGCGACTTTTACCGGGTCGATAATCCCCTCTTCGAACATGTCGGTTACAAACATATCCGTAAGCGCGTTGTAGCCGGAGTTGGCTTGTCCCTTCATCACTTCATTCAAAACTACTCCATCTTCCTTGCCGGCATTCCTCGCGATTTGGCGCAGAGGTTCCTTGAGCGCCTCCACCACGGCCATGTAGCCCGCGGCAAACTCTGCCGCCTCCGCGTTCTCGGGAGCGAGTTTGGATTCCTTGGACTCCTTATACTTCGCCTCAATTTTCTTTGAAACTTTGGCATAAGCACTGCCGCCACCAGCGACAACTCCCTCGGCAATGGCGGCCTTGGTGGCATTGACGGCATCCTCAATCTTCAATTTCAAATACTTCATCTCCGTTTCTGTCGCGGCGCCGACCTTGATGACAGCCACACCGCCGGTGAGCTTGCCAATGCGCTCCTTAAGTTTCTCAATATCGAACTTGGAAACTGAGTTTCCAAGTTGGGCGCGGAGGCTCTCGACTCTCGCAACAATCTCGGCCTTCTTGCCTTTGCCACCTACTATAATCGTAGAGTCCTTCGTGGAAACCACTCTCGACGCGCGACCGAGCATATTGAATTCCGCCTTTTCGAAAGTGAGACCGACATCTTCCGAAACAACTTTGGCACCAACGGTAGCCGCAATGTCCGCCAGCAATTCCTTCTTCTTGTCGCCGTAGCCGGGAGCCTTAATCGCAAGCACATTGAAAGAGCCTCGCAACTTGTTTAAAACAAATGTGGTCAACGCTTCCCCATCAACATCTTCGGCGATTATTACAAGGTCTTTCTTATCGCTCGCGGCAAGCTTCTCGAGCAAGGGTAAAATATCCTTGATGACCGAAATTTTCCTGTCAGTAATAAGAATGGCCGGGTCCCGATACTCGGCTTCCATCCTCTCGGCATTGGTAATCATATAAGCTGAGATATAGCCCTTGTCGAACTCGAGCCCTTCGACAATTTCCGAATCAATGCCCATAGACTGGGACTCCTCGACCGTAACCACGCCGTCCTTGCCAATCTTCTTTATGGTATTAGCGATGATTGTGCCTATCTCTTCCGACTCGGCGGAGATTGTCGCCACTTGCCTCACTTCCGCATCGGCTTTGATGGGCTTCGCCATCTTCTTCAAAGCGTCTATGGCATCGGCAGCCGCGGCCTCGATACCTCTCCTTATGCCCATGGAATTTGTCCCCGAGGAAGACTTCTTGAATCCCGCTTCGACGAGCGCCTGGGTCAATACAACCGATGTGGTCGTACCGTCACCGGCGGCGTCATTGGTCTTCGTCGCCACCTCCTTCACAATCTCGGCGCCCATGTTCTCGAACTTGTCGGCAAGCGTTATTTCCTTGGCAATGGTTACACCATCATTGGTAATAGTCGGCGCGCCATAGCCCTTGTCGAGAACGACGTTTCTGCCTCTCGGACCAATGGTAATCCTCACCGCGTCAGCAACCGCATCCACTCCGCGCTTAAGCGCCTCCCTGGCATCCTGATTAAAAAGTATTTTCTTTGCCATACTATTTACTATCTACTGTTACTTAATAACTGCCAATACATTCTCTTCTTTAATAAGATAGAATTCCTCGCCATCCAGCTCAATCTCGTCGTAAGAATATTTGGAGAAAAAGACGACATCGCCCGCCTTCACCTTCTTGCCCTCGCCCACGGCAACCACTTTTCCATGGGCGGATTTCTCATTGACGACAGCGTCGGGGAGAATAATTCCGTAGGAAGGCTTCTTACCCTTGAGCTCCTCGGCGGTAAACGGCTTGACCAACACCCTGTCTCCTATAGGAATAATTTTGCCTTTTTTTACTGGTTTTTTCTGCATATTTTTGGATTCGATTCCTTAATCGGCTCAAATTGTATTCTTTAAAAGCGTGAAGTCAAATTGCCAACTTAATAAATCGGAGTATAATAGCGTGGTACAGGTAATGGCCCAGATTCTTCCCTACATACAAATTGTTTTGAGCGTTCTGCTCATCGCTCTCATCCTGCTTCAACGCTCCGAGGCTAGTCTTGGCGCCGCGTTCGGCGGGGATTCTTCGACGGGAAATCGCTTCACCAGGAGAGGCTTCGAGAAAACGCTTTTCAAAGGCACGATTCTGGTCGCCGCCCTTTTCGCGTTATCCGCTTTCGCTTCCCTACTTCTCGGTCGATAACTTAAATGCGTTACAAAGAAATACGGGCGCTTCTTCTGAAGCGCTTCCACATACCGAAGGCTCGAGCCATTTCAAGAACTATGCGGTCTTTCACCATGGCGGAGAAAGCAGTTTTCTATTTCTTCGCAAGTGTTTTCATCCTTTCTGGCTTCATCATGGCATGGCAGGTGAGCGAAGCCTTTCTCGTCGAGGTGCCTATCCGGGGTGGAACGCTCGCGGAGGGTGTGGTGGGTAATCCTCGTTTTATCAATCCGGTGCTCGCCCTATCGGAAGCGGACAAGAACCTGACAGCCGTCGTCTACTCTGGTCTCGTAAGGCTCACGCCAGAAGGCTTGATTACGAACGATCTTGCCAGTCAAGTCCAGATTTCTAAAGATGAGCGCGTTTATACCGTAACCATTAGCAAAGACGCCCGCTTCCACGACGACGCGCCGGTAACGGCTGACGACATAATTTTCACCATCAGTAAGATTGCCGACCCTGTCATCAAGAGTCCGCGCCGAGGCAATTGGGACGGTGTCGCGGTGGAAAAGGTCGATGAACGCACGGTAACCTTCACACTGAAGAAGGCTTATACTCCATTTATTTACAACCTGACGACCGGCATTCTTCCCAAGCATATTTGGAATAATGTCTCAAACGACGAGTTTTCCTTCAGTCAATTCAACACCTTGCCGGTTGGCTCCGGACCGTTTGAGGTCGTGAGAGTAGACAGAAACAAGGGAGGTATTCCGGACTATTACATGCTTAAACCCAACAGCCACACGTCGGGGCGCGAGCCTTATATTGAGAACCTGGTTTTCCATTTCTATCCATCGGAGACGGCGCTCATAGACGCCTACAACAACGGCACGGTCGACTCGGTAAGCGGCATTTCTCCGGAAAATGTTGCCAAGGTAAATTCGCACGGATCGCAAGTTATCCACTCACCTCTTCCCAGGATATTTGCCGTCTTTTTCAACCAGACGAAGTCTAAGGCGCTCGCGAACCTGGGGGTAAGACGGGCGCTTGATCTCGCCGCTCCGAAAGAGAGAATAGTCGAAGATATTCTTGGCGGCTATGCTACGCCTATCGATGGCCCCATCCCTGCTGGTATTTACGACTGGAGTATTGGTGGAACGAATATGAAATCTCCCGAAGAGAGATTGGAACTTGCTCGACAAATGCTTTCGAAAGATGGCTGGGTACTCAATTTAGAGAACGGGGTGTTGGAAAAGAAGAGCGGATCTGCTATCATTACTTTGTCGTTTTCCATCTCTACTGGCGATGTGCCCGAATTGAGGCAAGTGGCGGAAGAACTTAAGGGCGCGTGGGAAAAGCTGGGTGCCAAGGTCGATATTCTGGTGTACGAAACCGGCGACCTGAATCAAAACGTCATCCGCCCGAGGCAGTTTGAAAGTCTCCTCTTCGGAGAAGTGGTGGGCAGAGATGCGGACGTTTATCCCTTCTGGCATTCCTCGCAGAGAAACGACCCGGGATTGAACATCGCTCTCTATGCAAATACAAAAGCGGACAAATTGCTCGAGAACGCCCGTTCAACAAGCGACAAGAAATCGGCCGAGAAAAATTACAAAGCCTTTTATGAAGAGATTAGAAATGATTCGCCGGCCGTATTTCTTTACACGCCGAGTTTCCTTTACATAGTTCCGGAGAATCTCAAGGCGGTTAATCCTGGCCCATTGGCGATCACACAGGACAGATTCCTCGGTATAAGAGATTGGTATATTGAAACCGACAAAGTTTGGAAAATATTCCTTAATTGAAAATTCTAAATTAAAAATTGAAAATTATGAACCCTACTACCTTCACCCATAGTCTCCGGCAAAAAAGCATGAGAAGGCATTCGAATAACCCTATTCCGCAGAAGAAGCCCCACGATGTCATTCCACCCATTAATGACGCTTTGCGCATCATTCCTCTCGGCGGTGTCGAAGAAATTGGCAAGAATATGACCGTCATCGAATACGGAAACGACATTATTATCGTCGATGCCGGCATTCAGTTTTCCGACCCGGAAACTCCCGGTGTCGACTATATCCTCCCCAACATCAAATACCTGGAAGACAGGAAGGACCACATCCGAGCTCTCATCATCACCCACGGCCACCTGGACCACATTGGTGGCATTCCCTATCTCATAACCCGCCTTGGCAACCCCCCTATCTATACGCGCGAATTCGGCTCTCTCCTTATAAGAAAACGTCAAGAAGAATTCCCCCAGCTCGCTCCTCTTGATATCCGCATCGTCGAGGCAAGCGACAAATCTATTCCGATTACGCCCAATTTCAAAGTGCGCTTCTTCGGTCTGACCCACTCTATCCCAGACTCGACTGGTGTCATCATCGAGACGCCATTCGGTGACATCGTCAATACCGGCGACGTCCGCGTGGAAAATGAAGCCGGTGTGCCTGTGGAAAAAGAGATAGAACAATACAAAATTTTCAAAGATCGGAATGTCCTCCTCTTTACCATGGATTCGACCGGCATCGACAAGCCAGGCTTCTCACCCTCCGAGGCCTCAATTCTCAAAAATATCGACGGCATAGTGGCCCAGGCTCCCGGTCGCGTCATCATTGCCACCTTCGCCTCGCAGGTCGAGCGCATTATCGAGTTTCTAAACAGCGCCAGGCGCTACGGCAAAAAAGTGGTCATAGAAGGCCGCAGTATGAAAACAAACATCGACATCATCAAGCACTTAAATCTGGTTAACATCGACCACATAGTCCCAATCGAAGATATAGAGAAGTATCCGCCCAATAAAATCATGATGATTGCCACAGGCGCTCAGGGCGAGGAATTCGCCGCGCTCATGAGAATGTCGAACAAAACTCACAAGTTTATCCGCCTTCAGCGCTCGGACACCATCATCCTCTCTTCGTCCGTTATCCCCGGCAACGACCGCGCCGTAGAGAAACTTAAAGACAATCTCTTCAGGCATGACGCGAGAATCATTACTTATCTCGATTCAGACGTGCACACATCGGGACACGGCAAGCGCGGCGAACTAGAGTGGGTCCACAAGCAGGTTCCTTACAAATTCTTTATGCCCGTCCACGGTAGCCATTTCCGCCTCAAGATGCACGCGGAACTCGCCGCCAATCTTGGCTGTCCGCGAGAAAATATCATAGTTCCAGACAACGGCTCAATAATCGAACTTAGAAATGGTGGTACCGAGTTCGTGAAGCTTCCTGAGAAAGCACCATCGGATGATATGGTGGTGGAGGGACTCAATATCGGCGATATTTCCGAGGTGGTTATTCGCGACAGGAAGATGCTCTCCGGCGACGGTATCTTCGTTGTCATCGCTCTCGTCAACTCCAGAAGCGGACGACTCAAGAAGTCCCCCGACATTATCGCCAGAGGCTTCGTTTACTTGCGTGAATCGCAAGAGCTTCTAAGCGAAGCAAGGAGCATCATCAAGCGCTCTATCGAATCGATAACCGTCGGCGCCCAGCCCATCAACTTCGACATGGCGAAAAACGCGGTGAGCGAAGACATCTCCCGCTTTCTCTTTCAGAAAACCGCCAAAAAGCCGATTGTGATACCAGTGATACTAGGCGTTTAGCAATCCACAACATATCCACAGTTTTGATTTGACGGAAATTTTACTTAGTGCACAATTATACGTGCAAAGCGCTCTCCGCAAGGCGAGCGCTTTGCATTTGTACTGTATAATTATTTCATGCTTCGGCTCATTCCGGTTTTTATATCAAGCATATTCCTTTCTCTAAATTTCGGGCTTCTCTTGTACGTCAATTCCACTTTCCTCGCGAGCTTCCTTACGCCCGGAGGCGTAAGCTCGGTGTTTCTGGCAGCTTCGCTTGTAAATGCCGTCATTTTCTTTTTCGCGACAAGACTGCTCAATTTCTTCGGCAAGGAGAAGGTTTTGCTTTTCTTTATGCTCTCTGCG
Source organism: Candidatus Zambryskibacteria bacterium RIFCSPHIGHO2_01_FULL_46_25 (assembly GCA_001825155.1). Taxonomy (GTDB): domain Bacteria; phylum Patescibacteriota; class Minisyncoccia; order Phycocordibacterales; family Zambryskibacteraceae; genus UBA5004. The sequence goes on from MHVH01000005.1 coordinate 106,541, forward strand.
TCTCTTGGCGCGGTCGGACTCGCTTTCTCAGCAAACGCAGTAACGGCCGTAGTTTCCTTCATTGTTTACGAGAGCTTCCTCTTCATGGTCTATTATTGTCTTGATATATTTGTTGAGGAAAAGACGCCAGACAAGCACGCAGGTGAGGTTAGAGGCGTTTATTACATGCTCATAAACGGAGGCGTAGCGGCGGGACCTCTGCTTCTCTCGTTTCTCGTCGTAGATGACAACCTGCGAGTATCTTATCTTGCCGCCGTAGCACTTCTTGCAGTACCTCTTGTCATATCCTTCGTCTTCTTGTTCGGCGCCAAAAAAACATTGCACCGTTGGGGACACGCGGGCTTGCCCATAAAAGCATGGTGGAAGAAAAGGAATATAAGAGCCGTAAGTCTCGCCAAGCTTGCCCTCGAGACCTTCTACGGCGTTATGGTAATCTACACGCCGATATATCTTCATGGCACGTTGGGCTTCGAATGGTCCGAGCTTGGCATCATATTCACGATTATGTTACTACCATTCGTGGTGCTCGAATGGCCGGCTGGAGAGCTTGCGGACCGCTTCTGGGGCGAGAAGGAGATGATGAGTGTTGGCTTCTTCCTCATGGGCATAGCGCTACTTACAATGCCGTTTATTCCAAAAGCTTTTGTAATCTGGATGCTTATACTTCTCCTCTCCCGCATAGGCGCTTCGCTCGTCGAGATTACAACAGAGAGTTATTTTTTCAAAAAAATTGACGCAAAGGACACCGGCATACTTGCCATCTTCCGGCTCTTGCGCCCGGTTGGCATCATCTTCGGCGCTGGCATCGGTGCGGCAAGCCTCCAGTTCTTTACTCTCGAGAAAATCTTCTTCATCCTTGCTGTCGTGGTCTTCTTCGGCATGCGTGAGGCTTTGTACCTTAGAGATACACTCTAAACTATTTCCGCTTCCACTCGGTTAGATTGGAGGCTTTAATTTCAATCCCTTCTGCCTTGCGCAGGTTTCTAACTTGTTTGAGTGTCAGAATTTTGAAGTGCTTTGAGATATCTAGCTCATGAGCCAGCGTTGCCAAATTTTCTTCTGTTGTAATCCACCCTGTGCCAAGTTTAGATAGGTCAAATGGTTTGGAGTATTGTCTCAAAGTCTTTTTGCCGCTGTTGAGGAAATATTCATGGAAATAAGACATGGCCAGTTCGCGGATAGATTTGTAAACAGGGTCGCGGTAACGCAACACAGGATGGTTTGTTTTAGAAATAGCTCCCCAACATCCCCTCTCATTGAAAAGGGCCACTACGTGGTCGAAGTCGGGGCGAACTGTCTTGAGGTCGAGAAGTAGCGGCAGCCGCCCCTGTATCCAGAGGGCGGCCGCCGCCAAAAGTGCCCCCTCGAAGCAATGCGCCCGTTTGTTTTGTAATGTAAGCTTGGGTGAAGAGTGCGTCTGTCCCCCCTCCTCGAAGTTGAATGGCGTCGCATTCAAGAAATCCTGAATCTTCGCCGGAGTGGAAAGTTTCTTGAGTTTGGACCACTCACCTTGTTTCAATCCGGAAGCATGGAAATTAAGCTTCGAGACTTTCATTTACGCTTGGTAAATTTGAGCGCCGCGACAACAAAAGCGGTAAAGAGCGGATGTGGATTCAAGGGACGAGCCTTGAATTCCGGATGGAACTGACTAGCTATGAAAAATGGGTGGGTCGAAACGGGCAATTCGGCAACTTCGCACAATCGACCATCTGGGGAGACGCCCGAGAACACCATGCCAGCCTTGGTAAGATTATCGACGTATTCAGGATTAACCTCGTATCGATGCCTGTGCCTCTCAGAGATTTTTTTCTCACCATACGCTTTGGCTGCCAGACTTCCAGCTCTTAACACGGCAGGCCATTCACCCAGTCGCATACTGCCTCCGTAATTTGCCTGGGCAAGCTTATCCTTCTGCTCACTCATGATACCTATAACGGGATGCTTAGTGTCAGGGTCAACCTCTGTTGTATGAGCACCTTTGAGTCCAGCTTTATTCCTAGCGAACTCTATGACAGCGAGTTGCATACCGTAGCAAAGTCCAAGGTACGGAATTTTGTTTTCCCTAACATATTTGATAGCGCCTATAATCCCCTCAACTCCGGTAGAGCCGAAACCGCCCGGCACCACCACTCCCGCGTAATTTTTCAACTCAGAATATTTCCTCTTGCCAGTCTCATACTCCTTGGCGTTAATCCATTCGAGCTTTGGCTTCGCTCCACGCCAATAAGAAGAAAACTTAATAGCTTCGATTACTGAAACATAGGCATCCGCCAATACGAAATCACCGGTATCGAAGTATTTTCCGATTACCGCTATTTTAAGAATCTTTTTCGCTGACTTGGCTTTCGATACGAACTTTCTCCAGTTTTTCAAATCCTTTTGTCTAGGCTTTAAACCAAAGTGGGCAAGAATACGCTCACTTAACCCGTCGTTTTCGAAATTTACTGGCACATCATATATGCTCTCGATGTCCGGAGCGGCGATAATATCCTCTTCGGCAATACCTGTGGTCATGGAAATCTTTTCCTTCCTTTTCTTATCTATCGAGAGCTCGCTTCTCGCGATAATCATGTCGGTATTGATTCCGTATGAGGAAAGCTGTCTCACCGCGTTCTGCGTCAGTTTCGTCTTCATCTCGCCAATCTTGCCCGGTACGGGAAGATAGGAAACCATGATGAACATTACGTCTCCAGGGTGGCGCATTTTGAGAAGTCTGGCCGCTTCGAGAAAAATGGCGTTTTGGTATTCTCCGATAGTGCCTCCTATTTCAAACACGGTTATCTCAGCACCCGACTTCTTAACCGAAGCGTGAATGCGTTTGATAATCTCCTCGGTTACGTGGTAGACGGGCTCAACGCACTTGCCCTGGTAACCTAGCGCTCGTTCGCGGTCTATGACACACTTGAGCACCATTCCATTGGTTAGATAATTTTCCTTGGGCATGTCTTTATTGAGGAAGCGTTCGTAGTTGCCCATGTCCTGGTCGGTCTCGAGACCGGAATCGAGTACGAAAACTTCTCCATGTTCAACTGGATTCATGGTCCCGGCATCCACGTTTAAATAAGGATCAGCCTTCATCAGGCTGACATTGAAACCCTTTGACTGGAGTATTGTGCCGATTGACGATGTGGTAACTCCCTTACCTACTCCGCTCATTACGCCTCCGACGACAAAAATATATTTTGGCCGGATTTCTTTCTTTCGCTTCATTCCGCTGATTTTAGCACACGAAGCCCGATAATTTCCATGAATATCTCTGGGTCTATAGATATTCCGCCAATTCTAATCGAGAGGTGCAAGTGGGGCCCTAGAACATACCCCGTATCTCCCGTCTTGCCTATCTCCTCACCCTTATCCACATCCGCGCCCAGTGGGACGCCAATTTCGGAGAGATGCATATAAATAGTATGGAGACCCAAACCGTGGTCGATGATGATGGTATTGCCGTAATTTCTTAAAAACCGATTGAAAACTATCTTGCCGAAATTCATCGCATACACCGGCGTGCCGACAGCGGCGCGAAAGTCGGTGCCCTTATGGCTAATACTCGAGGCGCCGGTAAGCCTCGAGTAACCGTACGTGTCGGTAATGGTTATAGGCTCGTCTATCGGTAACCTGAATTCGCCTTCCCAGAGTTTCTCATCCTCCGTCGGCACAGCGCTTATAAGCTTGCCTTCTTCGACAAGAGTATTTATAAGCTCACGCTCCGCTTCAGGCGTGTCGCCACCGAGTTTTTCCGGAATGCCAAGAGGTGCTTTGGCTATGTAGCGCTCACCCACCGCGAGGCGGCTTGTGATGATTCTACCGTCGTTAAGGGTCAATACCATGGGCAATGAGCCAGACTTGCTTCGCAAGTCAAGACCTACGAGAGCCGAGAGTTTGCCGTCGTGGATGAAGGTTTTGAGCTCCTTATCATTCACTTTCAGAGACTTCGCGGTCGTAGTGCCGTGAATCTGTATAAGCACCGGGTCGCCTTGCTCGATTTTATCCGGCAGTATCGATATAGAAATTTCTTCCGCTATAGGTTGCTTGTCTTCACTTGGCGGTTTCACCGCCAAGTAGCCACCAATACCCAAAATAATTATTACCAATATCAAAAGCAATCTCATATTTATAGTATAACGTTTCTATTTCAGATTTGACATAATTATAGTAAATATTGCATACTGCAAACGCGGGTAAATCCGCAGAAAGGCAGCTCTTTATGAGACTCAAGATTTCGCTTGTTGTGGAAGAGGAAGTGATGATTCCGCAGAATGAGAGCCCGGTTCTGCAGAATCCTGGGCTCTTCGGGAACAAGAGCGAGGTAGTCGCCAAAACGGTGAATTTCTTACGATGCGGTTGTCCGAGCGTCCAACTGATCTCAGGTAACCCCTACAGCGAACAGTTAGCGAAGGATATGCTCGATAAATTTCAAGGCATGTTCTCGAGTCTCCAGAAGCCCGGTGAGCAGTTCGAAATCCAGGCACCGAGTGGCCGCTGGAGCCAGGAATCCATCATCACCATCACCCGCATCGTCGCGTCGGACAGAACCATTCCGCCACATCCGAACCTCATCGAAATCGAGCAAGCTGCCATCAAGCAGACTCTCGAAAGAGGACCCTGGACCCAGGAAGAAGCTGCGAGGGTTTTGAAAGACTTCCGAATGAAGATCAAGTGGTAACTCGACCTGATTCAACTGAAGGGCGGCGCGAGGAGATACTCCTCCGCCGCCTTTTCTCATTCCCTTTTATTTTCTACGCAAAAACCAACATACATAATAAAAACGCTATAGCGGAATTATTATGTATATGAGGAAAGTTAATTTATCAAATCGAATTCCATGCGCAGATATTTATCATTCTCAATCTGGTCGGCGATTATGTAGAGCAAGTCGCGACCGATTCCGTAATCAGTTTTCAGCAAACCGATGACATCTTCGCAGTCATAAGGATAAACCCAGACACTATCTTGCAAGTGGTAAAATCCGGCTTGCTTGAATATTTCCCTCACCTCATCCCTAATCGCCTTCTTTCTTTCCGGAATATCGAAAATTATTACCCGCCACTTTTTATCCCACTTCTTCGGCTTTTTCAATTTAAAATCTTCTCTTCTCCAGCGTTCCAAGATTTCCTTACCATCTTTAGCCAACTCATAGTGTCCGTGCTCGAATTTAATTAACCCCTTGCTTCTCAGACGGCTTGCCGTTGATCTTATTACTTCGTTTTTCCGCGGAGAAGAAGGTAGGTCAAGATCAAGCAGAATATTCAAAACTCTAGGTACGAGAAGCGAAGCGCCCAGCCGGCCACCCGAAGCGACAGTGAGAAGTATTGCTTCTTGTATTTCCGTTCGCCTGATAATTTTCTTATTTTCTTCTTCCAGTTTCCCCATACTTACATTATAATCAACTACATAATAAAAACGCTATAGCGTTTTTATTATGTATATATGATTTGTGTCTCTTTTGCGAGATTTTGACATTGGTCAGACAAAACGAAAAGCCGCCTCTAGACAGAGCGGCTTTTCTTGTGGTTTGCAGAGTTATGTTATCTAAGTTGGAGTCGGAGTGTCGAGGTGGAGTTGCGCTTGCCTTGGTTGTCATTGTCGCGGTCATCATCATTTTTATCGTTGTCATCGTCTTTATTGTCATCATTCTCAATTTCAATTTCGGTTTCTGATTTCAGCTTCGTTTCGCCGTCATCCTTGATTTCGATCTTGAATTTGCCGTCTTCCTCCTTTACCTCTATGCGACCCTTGTTACCGGAAGTGTTTATTTTTATCTTGCCGGCTGAGGGTGATGTCGAAGCAGTCGAGGTGGCAGTTGAGCCCTTAATCTTCAGCATGAAGTCGCCATTTTTCTTGAGTTCGACCTTCACATCTTCGGCATTGACCATGGTCTCAAGCCTCTCGATTACAGATTCGACCGCTGCCAGAGCTTGAGTATTGCCCTTGGCTTCGAGATCAGCGGCGACATCACTAAGGTAGGAGATAGCCACGTTTACTCCTACGGCCACTCTGCCGTCGGTATTCTTGGGAGTAGAGGTGGCGTTGGTCGAAGTAGCGGCTTGCGGTGAGTTTGTCGAACCCGTAGTCGTTGCCGATGCGGACAAACGCGCTCTAGAAATAAGTTTCTCAACCTCCTCAAGACGCTCTTCGGAGAATTTCACCTTGAGTTCGGCTTTGCCCTTACCGGAGAAAACCAAACGGACATTCTCGACGGCACGGTCCACCGGGAAGAGTATGTCGCCCGGGACGGCGCTGTTGGCTGCGACAGCCGTGCCACCGCTTATAAACACCAGCATACCGATAAGTAATGGGATCATGTTTTTGTGGTTAGTTTGTAATGCGAATATTTGGAAGACCGAGCGCGACTCCATGCGCGAAGAAATTTCCGCCCACGTAGCATTGCTCTCGGATAACGAAAGGTTCCTGAATTTCAAGCTCTTCAAGATTTTTTCCGGGTTGTCAGTTTTCTTTTTCATACTTTAGCAATTCTCTTAACTTCGTTAACGCGCGATGGTGTCTGATCTTAATCGCGCCTTCCTTTTGTTCCAGAAAGCGGGCAATGATCTTGAACTCGAGACCCTCGAAATACCGAAGCCGAATCACTTCCCTGTCGATAGCGTTGAGCTTTTCAACCATATCAAGGACGAAGGCTATTTCGCCCGGATCTCTTGAGTCGGAATCGGGAACAACGTCGGAGAGGTCTTCGAGAGATACGACGGGTTTAAAGAATCGATACAGCCGGGCGACTCTCCTCCTCGCTATGATGCAGAGGAAAGAGAAGAATTCGCCGTCGGAGGAGTACGAGAACTTGCCGCCGGAGAGAGCCTTCCAAAGGTCAATGTAGGTTTCCTGGAGAATATCGAGCGCTTCTTCACGGTTCCGCACTCTGGCTCTGATGAGCCGGAAGATGCCATCTTTGGTCTCTTCATAGAGCAGGCGGAAACACTCTTTGTCTCCGTCAACACATCCGTCTATCAGCCTTTGGAATGTCATTGTGCCTTCTACCTTACTAATGTCCGGGGGTTTTGAAAAGGTTACATTGACAAAACCTAGAAAATATTCTGCGGTAACCAGTCGAAGAGGCGCTTCCGATGCTGGTCGAGAGTCCACGCGCTCTTGCCTTTGAAAAGGGAGAGATGGGCTTCCTTGAACTTCTCAAGAAGCGTCAAGGTCGCGCGAGGATAGCCCTCGGGCATATTTTTGTTATAACTTTCTAGAAACTCCGTTTCTGTAAGCGGGATATCGTTCGGCACTATTCGTGAGGAGGTTTTCTTCATCTACACATCATACCATAAATGGATAGAAAATTCAACGCTACTTAAGAAGTTTCTCGAGTATCGGCTTAATTCTCTCGGCCATAAGCTTGTACCCCTCGTCATTCGGATGGAGGCTGTCGGACATAAGTTTCGAGTTTTCAAAAATATTTTCCAAAATATCCGGAACATAGGCGGCCTTTTTATTTACAGCTAAATTCTCGAATTCTTTGTCGAAATTGCTCCCGATGCCAACCAGAATCACAGCCGAGCCCCGGGCCTGTATCGCATCAACTATTTTACTTAAATTTCGGAATGTCTCTTCCGGTGGCACACTGGCAAGATAATCGTTGCCGCCAAGAAGCACAATAACTACTTTCGGCTCGTATTTGTCGAGCTCACTTATTCTCACTAGCGCGCCCAGAGTAGTGTCCCCGCTTACGCCCAGATTCACGATAGGTACATCGAGCTCTTCCGAGAGCATTGACACGAATCCGCCTGTCTTTGATGACCCGACACCCACCACGAGACTATCGCCGAAAGCTACTACATCTGTGCCAGAAGAAGGATAGTTCCTAATGCCCGGCGCTCGATAATAAAAGAGTCCGGCAATCGCCACGGCGGCAAAGATTATGAAAAATATCTTTTTCATTTATTTCACAAATACTTTAAGCGCGTTTATAAGGCTCGCGGATTTGAATACTTTCGGCAGTTCGCTCTGCCAGCCCACTTTCGAAGTATCTACGTCCGGCACAACGCCGTTGCCCTCGATTGGCTCGTTATCAGCACGTACGGTGAGATTGTTTACCAGAAGCAGAAGATACTTGGTCTCCGGGTCTATCTCGGTCGCCAAGGGATAAGTGTTCTCTATCGTGCCCCAACCCTTCGTGGTTACGCCGACACTCTTGGCCAGGCGATATTTCTTGAAGGCGTCTATGGTAAGTTCCGCCGTTGATTGGGTTGCGTTGTCGGAGAAGAAAGCGATTTCCTTGTACCGCTCGAAGTCCGGATATTTAGGCATAGTCGTTCTAATTACTTTTTTCTCGCCATGAGAAAAGAGGTCGAAAGCATATTGGTCAGGTCCGATGAAGAGACCTAGGAACGCGGGCAGGAAGTCGAGCGAGCCGCCGATATTGCCACGGAAATCGAATATTATCGAGTCCATGCCGGGCGTGGTCGAAGCTTTTGTAAGCGCGTTGCCGATTTCTTGTAACGTTGTCGGCGCGATTTGCTTCACGCCAAGATAAAGTGTTTTTCCCGCGATACGTGACTCGACCGTCGGTTCGACTTCTCCCGTTTCCGGATTCTTGTTGTTTACGACGTCTCGGAATTCTTTCTCCTGCTTGTCCGACAAGAGGCCATTCCTGCCCTTCGGCTCGAGATTGCTGAGAGTGGCTATGACAATGTTTAATGCCGTTTCTTTCTTGGTCGCGGTTGAGGTGGCGCGGCCGAGCTCCTCCTTGACTTGAGCAAGCGTATTGATTCTCTCGGTTGATGAGGCGACATTGCCCGCCCAGTAGTTCTCCTGGATTTTGTCGTATGCTTCCATGACGAAACTCGCGTAAACATCCTCGCCGGAAGCCCGCTCGACATAAATCTTGTAAGAATAGAATCCCGCTCCAGCAAGCGCCGCCGCCACAAGTAAGATGACTAGAAGTTTCTTCATTCAACTATGAGTGCCCCCTTCATCCCCATGGCACGATGGTTGCCGACCGAGCAGTAGAATTCAAAGCTGCCTTTCTTGGTCGCGCGGAAGTCTATGGTCTCGCTCTGATTGGCTTGAAGCACTTGCGTTCTGGCGTCGAATTCGTCTATAACCCAATCATGCGTGCCCTGCTCGTTCTGGAACACGATTCTTACCGTATCCCCTTCCTTCACCCTAATCTCAGAAGGCGTGAAGGAGAACGGCTTGCCAACCACGACAAAGGTTTTCACCTCTGAATCCATTAACACCAGTTCGGCGTCCTTGTTCATAATCTTGTAACCTCCCCAGAACACTAGCGCTAAGGCTATGATTATCAATATATATTTCATATAATTCATTATATCTAACTCTAAATTATGATTGCAACAATTTTTCCACTTCTTGGCATCATGGCATTCCTTCTCCTTTGGATCCACTCGATGATGGGGGTCTTCGAGCCATGGCTAAGACCTCGGATGCCTTTCGACGCCTTCGTCCACTACACGGCGCTCATCATCCTCTTTTGCATTGTCCTCCATCCCCTTCTGCTCCTCATACTCATCGAGTTCAATTTCGCACTACTCTTCTCCGGCAATCCACTGGCAATATCTCTGGGTGTTGCCGGCTTCCTCCTCCTCATCACATACGACATTGGCAAGGCGCTCAAACGTAGGGAATTCTTCACCCGACACTGGAACACCATATTGCTCATAAGCACAATCGGATTTATCCTTACTTTCTTTCACTCCCTCATGCTCGGGAGCCACTTGCAGTCCGGCCCCTTGCGCGCGCTCTGGATTTTTTTCGGCACGACCGCCATCCTCGCCACCATTTATACGTATGGGGTGAAGAGGTTAAGATATAATCAAAACAATGAAAAAAGATTTTGATAATTGGAATAGGCGGAAGAAGCAGCTCCACAATAGCGAAGTGATAATCGATGCTCATCCTCGTGAAGTTTGGTGGTGCTCATTCGGTGTAAACATCGGAGCTGAGACTGATGGCGGAGACAAAAATTTTGAAAGGCCTTGTTTGATTCTAAAAGTTTATAACCGAGAAACCATGTTGGCCCTGCCTATTACTGGCAAAGCTAAGCCAGATGATTTTCATTACAAAATTATAGTTACTAGGAAAAAGCCTAACTCTGAAGAACTAGAGAAAAGAGATGCCTGGGTAAAGCTTACTCAGTCACGAGTGATCAGTAATAAAAGATTGCTTCGTAAAGTAGATATGATTCCTGAAGCGGAGTTTATTGAAATTAGAAACAGATTTCAAAAGTTCGTGTAAAAACATCGGACCCCGCCATTGCTGGCGGGGTCCTCGGAGGCCGAAGCCCTAATGTAATTAGTATAGACGTATCGGTTTAAAAGTCAATACGGGTGTGTATAAGCCAAAGGGACCCATTGCTGGGGCCCTAAAGCTAATGAAAGCCGCCGCACCGCAATTTAAGGAAAAGCAATTATGTACAGTATATCAGTATATTGTGCATTTGCGTTATAAGTTCCCGACCGTGAGGAGTTAACGTATGACAAATTTTCAAGACTTTTCAACGGCTCACTCACTTGAGCCGTTCACACAATAAGCCTACGACCGTTTTCTTATTATGTGAAAAGCGAGGAAAGTCTTTGCTAATTATTTTTTGACGGCTTCGGTAAATGTCAGCTTCGAATAGTCCTTATCGTTTATTCCTTCGAGCGCATAAATTTGCGTCGTGGAAAACTTCTTCATATTCGCCTTGTCCAGACCAAGCCATTCGATTGCCTTGTCTATTTCCTCCCAGCTATCCGCCTCGATTTCCAGATACGGGTCGAGAAGCGGCCACTCGTCGATATCGAACTCGATGCCGTCTTTTTCGTAACGAGTGCGCTTATTCTCAAAATAGAATTTATTTGCCAACCCAAGTTCATAGAGAAAAGCCGCCGTCTCACCAAAATCGCTTACTGCAAATTCGATCTCCTTCATTCCCGCATCATTGCCTGAATTTCCTCGTCTTCCCAAGCGCTGTTTGAAAGAAAGCATGATTTTATCACTCTCATCACGCAGGCGAATCCAGGCACCCTTTTTATCAAGGCTTAGGTCCGGGTAATCGAAAACCTGTCGTTTGTAGAAATATTCCCCTACTTTTTTAGCTCCAAGTTCAACAAGTTTTTTCTCCAAAGCCTCCTTATCGACTTTTAGAAATTTAACTTCTATTTCTTCCATGTGGTCTAGGATAACACAACTGGACGAGTGGATGGAATTTTCAATAATTAGGTTATAATTGAATTATAAAAATAATTTAAATTTTATGGCAAAAGGAAACAACCGCCAGCAGAAGAAAGTAAAGAAGCCAAAGAAGAGCAAGAAGTAGCTTTAAGCTAAGCGTGATCGGCTGTCGTGGGCTTCTTCGGGATGATGAGGATGGCGAAGATGTATGCCACTACACCCGGCACGAAGCCGGTGAAGACGACTATAAGGAGCCACAGGAGGCGCAGAAGCACGGAGTCAATGTCGAAGTATTCCCCCAATCCTCCGCAAATCCCCGCGAACACCTTGTCGGTATTGCTCCTATAAAGCTTTTTGTGTGCCATGGGGATATTATAGCAAATTTTAATTCTGAAACTTGGCTACATTATACGACCAAGTTAGAACCTGTTTCTAGCAGAACAATTGATCGCGCGCCCTGCGGGCGTGCTCGCCTCGGGCTGTTACCGTTAGGGCTATGAGCGCCTAAACGCCTAGGTTCAGGCATTTCTAGCGAACGGCTCAAAATTACCATTATTGACCAGAACGGCACTTTCGGCCTCGGTAGGGATTTCTGGGGCCACAGGTGGCACAGCGATAGGTTCAGAAGTGCTTGATGGAAGTGATGCATCAAGGGTAGGCTCTTGGTGGCTTGGTGGAGTAGATATTTCTTCGGGAATGGGGTTTTGAGGTTCGTCAGGCATAAAAAATATTTTAACAGACTTTAATTATCCCCAAGTTTATCGTTTAATCATTGACTTTTCATTGATTCACCGCTATGATGGCTATGGTGCTTGTGAGGGCTTCGGCTCTCCCGCGGTTAAGTATAAACTGCAGCCAAGTACCATCAAAGCACATCGCGCAAGCGGTGTTTTTTGATGGTAAATTTATTTGATAATAACTCAGTCATTTTCAGGGTTTCCGCTATACATAACTCTCTCATTGGTGTTCTTATTAGTTCCCCAGAATGGTATTAGACTCCAAAAGAATTTCTCACCTCCCTCCACCTCTTTGACTATAACTTTCAGTCTAATTTTTGAACCGCGCGATTCCATGACGGCGATAAATTCATAGTAAGTGGTAACTTTCATCACTTTTTCCCAACGACTATTTATCTTAACTCTTTCAATCTTTTTCGTAGTCCATATTCCTTGTAGAGTTTTAGATTGACTTATAATTTCTGGAGCTAGTTTTATATGTCTAAATCTTGCAAACTGATCGTTTGAAACACGAGTGTTATTCCAACTTTTAAATACTAGGTGGTCCCATCCTTTTACATTAAAATGTACGTCACCTGCAAAATAAGGACAACGAACTTTACCAATTTTCTTATAAAAATCTTCAGCCAGATTTTTTACCTCATTAAATTTCTCAACTGTAAATTCCATCATACATCATAAATTATATTACTTTGTTAGTTTCTTTCATAATCCTGTCAGTTTCAACAAGAGCGACAATAATTATAAACTACAACTCTTCGTCGAAGTTCCACCCTTCTCATTACGGAAGATACAAAGAAATTGATTAACATGAGCATTATAAGAACTCATGAAATCTATTTGGTCAGGAGATAAACCGCGATTCTCTTCCATAATTTTTACTACCTCCTTTAACTGAAAGAGTATTGAATCTAAAACCATTAAGGATTTAGAGAAATTTGGATTAGTGGCTACAAGTGAAATGTGTTCGGTATAAATATCCTCCATCTCTTTCAATGCTTCTTGCCATGATGTCAGTACTTCCGACTTATATTTCGGTAGCTTATCCTTATATGCTTGAACTTTCTCATCATAATCATCCATAAATTGCCTCTCTTCAATAGAAAGGTCGTTGTTTTTCTCCATTGCCACAAGTATGGATTTTAATTGAAAGTGTATGGAATCTAAGGCTGAAATTGATTCGGTAAAATCAGTCCCTCTAACTTTAAGTGATGCTTGCGATGTCTCCACATCTTTTAGTGCGACTTGCCACGAGGCCAATACCTCAGGCGTATATTTTGGTAATTTCTCATTTAAATAAACACCGACAGAAATGAATAATATTACTATTAATACGAAAACACTCATTTCTTTTTTAGGTGTTTTTGTATCTTTCTTGAAAACAATGTAAATCAAAACTAATGCCAGAACCCACGTAATAGAAAAACTAAAAATAGTTCCCCAATCATCCCAATGTATTACTGATAGGTTGAAAATAGCATGAAAAACAATTGCCAAAGTAAGTGCAAGAGTTGTAATAACGACACGCTTTCTTACAGATTTGTAAAATGAGAATGCTAAGGCGACTCCGATAATGCTACTTGCAACTACGTGTAAGAGACTTGCCCCAATAAAGCGTAAATTACCAGTGATAACGCTTCGAGTGGTATCTTCTCCAATAAGCGGTCCGACGACATAGAGAACATTTTCTAAAGCGGCAAAACCAAGTGCCGCTACTATCATATAAATTAGTGTCTTTGCCCTATCAATTTTAAGGAACTTAATAGCACATAAGACTACAGACAACTTAATAACTTCCTCCACAGTAGCCCATAAGAAAAGGACGATTGGTGGTGAGCCTGGGATAAATATGCTAAATGCTTTCTGAAATGGGAGAGCGAATAATACTGCAATAGCTCCACCCACAAAGACAAATATTGCGGACTTATTATCAAGACTCTGTTTTCTCGTCCAAAACCATACCCATATCAGTATGGAAATTGAACTTGCTACGACTGCGATGGAAATTGGATAAGCTAACTGCATTTTGTATTATTTAAAAACCAAAGTATCTTTTTATAAAATAATATTTAAATCAGTTACTCACTTTTCTTTTTACCAACCAAGCTTATTTTTTAGGCAATCAATACAATTTATATTTTCTTTAACCACTGATTTGATATTATTCTCATCGAGCATTATTCCACAGAGAGCCACACCACTCTTTTGAGGCACGTTTTGATTGTTAAGTGGTCCCCCTTTATGTTTAATGCGTTCCCAATGGGTTATTTTTTTCATTTTATTGGACTGGTATTTATTAAAATTATTATCACAATTGTTCACCCTATTATACAATGAATTTTTCACCTTCGCCCCTTTCCGCTCATACCACTCAAAAAAGTCTTATCACCGCGAAAATTAAAATAGTATGATAAGCGGAAAGGGGCGAGGGTTCGCCGAGCGAAGCGAGGCGTTAGCGCGCCGAAGGCGCGCGGTTAATGGTTCTGCTGGAAATAGGTTCTAACTTGGTCGTATAATGTAGCCCGAATAAAACTCACATCATTTTCAGAGAATTTTTCTCGCGCGGCGCGGAGCGCCGCGCGCCAGAATTTTAGTCCTGACGAAGTAAGTCACATTCGGGCTGCCGGACTTGGACTCGAACCAAGATACTCGCCTCCAGAGGGCGATGTCCTACCATTAGACGATCCGGCAATACGGGCTCAGATTACATTAAAAATCGGTTGTTTTCAATACATAGATTAAGAAAAGGGCCGTCGCTACGGCCCCTTTCGGGAATTCTTTTGATTTATTTCGTCGGTTTGACGCCTTCCGCCTGTTTCGGCTTCAGACGCCAGAGCTTCTCGAGCATATCGCCCTCTTCCCCGCACCCCTTGCAGACGTCGATGTGATAGCCCCCCTCGCATGCATTCGAACAGTCGTGTCCAGGCTTGCCCCACGGCACTTCGCACATCAAACAAATACACCAAGTTACCTTCATAATCACCTCCGACGAGTCTTTCTCTACCATACCACAGCCGCGTTTGGGTGTAATTATAGTCTGTGCACAACGCCGATTTAGACTTTCAAGTATTTCCTTATTGCCAGAATACTCGACAACGCTCCGATAATTATACCAGCGGACATGATGATAAGAGCAATCTCGGCAAAGCTCGCCAGATAGTAAGAGAAAATATTGAATCCGGTAAAGAAGCTCTCCGTTGCTCCCCCAAGCCAGTATGTAATGGGGAAAAAGAGTATGAGCGCCAAGAGTCCCGCCACCACTCCGTAGATAATTCCAACCATAACGAACGGTCCTTGGATATAGGCTGTGGAGGCGCCCACAAGCCTCATAACACTTATCTCATCCTTGGCTATGTAGATAGTCAAGCGAATAGTGTTGAAAGCGATAAGCATGGATATGACCGCGAGAATGATAGTGAGAGCGAAGCCAAGCCTGTCCGCAGAATCTATAATCTTGGCGAGTTTGTCTATGGCTGTTTTGTTCTGGAAATAATTTACCCTGTCGATGATGCTGATACCTTTCTCCGAGAGGGCGCTGCCGCTTTCAAGGAATTCCGCCACCGAGGCGTATTGGGAAGGATTGCGAGCCTTGATATTGAGGACTGCTCCCAAGGGGTTCTCCCCCAGCTCATCAAGAGCCGCGAGTATCGCCTGGTCGTTTGCATGCCTATTTTTGAACGCCGTCAGAGCCTCTTCGCGGGAAATGTATGTTACGAGAAGCACTTCCTGCAGGGACTCGAGCGAATGCTTGATCTCGAGAACGTTCTCTTCCGATGCCGTGGGGACGAAGGTAACATTGATATCAATCTTGTCGCGTAATTCCGCAAGAGACGTCTCAAGTATCGCGCCAGAGAAGAAAATAAGACCGATAGTCATAAGCGTTACCATCATGACGAGGACGGAAGCAAGTGATACAGTGCCATTCCTCCAGAAATTGAAGAAGCCCGTGCGCATGACCCTCTTCAAATTCGTCCAGTACATTTCTTTGCCTGACATGTTACTTGTAGTGAGTTTATCGAACTATTTAATGAAATATTTGCCGCTCTTGTCGTCGCGGACAATCCTGCCCTTGTCCATGGCGATGACGCGCTTGCCGAGTGAATCTATTATACCCTTGTTGTGCGTGGTAAGAATGACGATGGTGCCAAGGTCATTAATCTTCTTTAATATCTGGACAACGTCGTAGGTATTAACAGGGTCAAGATTCCCCGTGGGCTCATCCGCGATAATAACATCCGGCTCGTTGACGAGTGCCCGCGCGATGGCCACTCTCTGCTTCTCTCCGCCGGAGAGCTCTCGGGGGAAATTCCAAATTTTATTTGACAGGTCAACCAAGTTAAGCACGTGTGGCACGTCCTGCTCGATTTCCTCGTCGCTTCTGCCGGCCGCCTCCATGGTGAAGGCGATATTCTCATAGACGGTCTTGTTCGGCAGGAGACGGAAATCTTGGAAAACCATACCAATCTTCCTGCGGAAATTATTGATAGCTTTCTTGTCTAGGGTGTGGACATTCGTTTCGTCAAAAAAAATGGCCCCCTCAGTAGGCTTCTCCTCGGCCAGGAAGAGTTTGAGCAAAGTCGTCTTGCCGGCGCCCGATGGGCCGACTATCGAGACGAATTCCCGCGGCTCTATGGAGAAGCTCACATTATCCAGAGCGACCGATTCATCGGGATAAACTTTTGATACGCGTTCAAAAGAGATCATTAACAAACATTTTATCACGCACGTACGGTTGTAACAATAGAAAAAGGGCGGACCGCGTGGTCCGCCCCTTCACGGTTGCGCTACTGGCAATGTCAGCGGTCAAGATCGAGAACGACCTTGATGGGAATACCGCGGCTGCCATATGGGCTCGTGTTGGCTATCACGTTATGACAGTCATCGGTATCAACATACAGACCCTCTGGCATAGTCACGCATGGGTTGAGTGTAGCCCTGAGAAGATCGGGCTTGAATGCCGCAGTATCCATGGGCAGTGGACTCCTCATGGCCTCTGGATACCGTGCATAGTATGCCGGCAACATTGCCTTCTGCCACTCGGCAATCTCGACCTTGAGCGCGGCGTTCTCTCGACGGGCCTTTTCCAGGTCCCAAGCCGCCACAGTATAGAGAAGCGTTAGAGCTGCGAGCATGAAAAGCGCCACGACGACTCCATTCCTTGGTGACATCTTGACCTCCAACGGCAAAGCCGCAATTTGCGTTCTTTTTTTACTATACACTTGATTATTTCTTCTGTCAAATCACACTATTAAACCAGGTGAAAACCTTCTTTTATTATTTTCAAATACTCCCCATTACGTTATAATATTACGAATGTAAGAAAGTAACGTATGGGTAACCTAGAGAATAGAATCAAGAAAAAACGCAGGAAAGAGAATTTGCAGAAAATAATTCTCGCCTCTGTCGCGGCCGCAGGCGTATTGAGTATTGGGCTTCTTGCCCCAAACGTTCTCAAGGCGATGGATAAATTAGGTATATTACCCAACCCGCGCCGGAGAGAATACATTTCTTCCTCTGGTTCCAAATTGGTAAAAAGAGGGTTGCTAAAATTCGAGGATGGGCATTATCAGCTGACAAGTCAAGGCGAGAAACTTCTGAGACGTTGGGAGTTGGCTGATTTTAAGTTAAAGAGGCCTAAGAGATGGGACAAGAAATGGAGGCTGATCGTATACGATATTGCCGAGAGAGGAAAAGGTAAAATACGAAGGCAAATATTTGAGTTGTTTAAGATCGCCGGTTTTTACAGATTGCAAAATAGCATCTGGGTTTACCCTTATGATTGTGAGGATATAATCGGATTGCTTAAGACTGACTTTGGCGTAGGGAGAGAAATTTTATACATAATCGCCGACGAGATAGAGAATGATAAATATCTCCGTGATTATTTTGAAATTTAGATTAAACTTTAGACAGGGCGTGGGCACATTACATGCCATACGTTATTTTCTTACGAATGTAGGATAATAACGTATTAAGCAACCTGCCAAAATTATTTATGGTATTATTTTGATATGAGCAAATATATAGCCATAGTTATCGCGCTTGTTGTGGTGGGGAGCGCCTTTTTTATCAACATTTCCGCTCCGAAGCCGGACGGAAACGTGGGTGGAATGGGATTAATGCTCCCTTCTTTGTCCTTTTCTCTCTCCAATATTCGCATGCCGAGCCTTGTGGCGAAGCCCTTGCCGCCTGAGGGAGTTCAAGCATGGAAGACATTCGAGCAGTACAGAACTTTCGCCCAAGAAGGCAATCTCGATGGCGTAAAAAGCCTTTCTCATCAAGTATCAGAAACTTGCGCCAATCCGGCCACGTTCGCGGAGTGCCAAGTGTTGATGAATAACGTAGTGGTCTTCACCGAAAATTTCCGCGAAGAAGATTTCAAGAACGTATTCTTTGACGAGCGGCAGATTGTCATGTTTACCGACCCTACCGAAACCGCGGAAGGTGATTCTCTAGCGCAAGTGATACTCTTCTTCACGCGAAGAGAATCCGGCGAGCCGAAGGTGCTCGGCATGCGATTCTGCTTCAAAATGAAATCGGATGAAGAAAAAAACTGCTTCAGCGGCGACCCCGCGACCCGAGATCTGGACGGCAACGGCTGGTGGGATTCCGTCGAATCGCTATTCTACAAATAGACACAATGTCGCTTACTTAAGGCAAGGAGCAAACTGACAATAAGGAGGAGTTCTATAAACTTCCGAACCATCTGGACATATGGCATAATCCGCGGAGCATGCCCAGCTGCCGTCTATAACGGTTTCTTTCGGCTCCGCGATGTTTTTGCTAAATATCGAATAGGAAAACAAACCGAATAGAAGAATGAAAATAGTTCCCCAGATAATCGTGCGTACATCAAGCGTCATAATCTAAAATTTAACAAGGCATCGAATGCTTCCGGAAGACTCGTGATGCCAGCCCTTGCGTCAAAATGACCCTTCCCATGACATTCGAGAACTTTGGCGCCGGCTTTCTTAATCCAGGCTTCTTTGTTTTCCGGAGCGACAAACGGATCATCGTCGGAGAGAAGTACCGTAGCCTTGCCGGCAAGAATCTTCTTGATTCTTTCATCATTTCGCGGAGTGTTGACCCATGGCGCCACTATTTTTCTATCTTCTTCCGTATCAATGTTTCGAACGTCATACCAGCCGGCGATGAAAACTGCTCCGCCGATTTTAGTTTCTTCCGGCAAGGTTTCAAGAAACCGCAAAATCGCCTGGCAACCGATGCTATGACCGACAAAAAAAGTATTTTCGTTTGGAATGCCGACTAAGTTTTGCAGAAATGGAACCCAAGTTCCAATCTTTGGTTCGTCCGTATCCGGCATGGCGGGTGCCATGACCTCAAATCCGTTTTTCTTCAATTCATCCGCGAGCCACTTGAGCATCGGTTCCTCGGGCGACCCACTCCACCCATGAATTATGTAAACCTTAAATTTTGGTTTTATATCCATAAACTCAATATATCAGGATTCCAGATTTTTTATATCTTCCAGAAGCTCAGGGAATTCGGGCATATTCAGATGCCCGCGGTCTTCAAAAATCCTGATTTTCGCATTCGGCAGAGCCTGTTGGAATTTCCCCAGCGATGAAAACGGCACAACCGGGTCATCTTTACTATGATATATCATAGTATTCTCTGTTTGGAGATCGAGCTTCTCCGGCAGAGCGAAGCTTAAGAGAGAATAGCCTTCGCTATCTTTTTCATAAACTCCGGCGACGAGCATTATGGCCCCGATTTTCTTCGGGAATTTGTTTTCGGAAAGATATTTTGCGAGAAACGAACTACCGAGAGAGTGTCCAATAAGGATAACACCATCATTGAGAAACGGGATAAATTTCTCAAACCAAAGTTTCCATTCTTCAAACCTAGCATTGGTCCTGTTGGGCATCATGGGAATAATGACATCGTATTTTCCAGCCAGCTTTTCTCTTAGCCACGGCTTCCAGTCGTCTGTGCTACTCTTCCACCTATCGATGTCAATTTCATAATTTCGCAGAAAATTCAGATACTCTTCGTATGTCGCGAATGTGTCTCCCCCACCAATGATGAGTACCTGCTTTTTCATAAAGATATTCTACCAATTTAAGTGAATTGACACTCTTTGACAAGAGAGTAAACTAGTGTCAGAACTGAAACAAACAAGGAGAATTACCGTGAACATTCACTATGTCTGGGGGAAGGCCGATTCTTTGCGAGGAGGCCTTTATCATCTTCGCACCAAGGATGGCCGGAGGCGCCGGCCGGAGTATGTGACTGAATTCGGAGTGGAGTCGTTTGTCGACGATGAGTGCGCCATCCTCGAGAGCAAGGCGTTCCGAAACATGGCGCGCAAGACACAGGTCGTGACGATTCCGCAAAGCGCCATGATCAGGAATCGGCTCTCTCACGTAATGGAGGTTGTGGGCCAGGCGACTCGGCTTTCCGAGGCGCTTGGACTCAACACCAATCTGGTGAGAGCCGCCTCGCTTGGGCATGACATGGGACATGTCCCGTTTGGACATCCCGGCGAAGCCTGGATGCAGGGAGCTATGAAGCGCCACGACTTCTGCCACGAAGTGATGGGTGTCGTCATCGCCCAACATATCGAGCGACGCGGGCGAGGACTCGACCTCTGTCACGAAACGCTCGAGGCCATGATGCGCCACAGCGGCAACCTGGCGAAGGAAGGCATGACCCAGGAAGCCTGGCTCTTGAGGTACGCCGACAAAATTGCGTACCTCTTCCACGACGTGAACGACATCTTGGACCGTCTCGGATATCCCGCGAAGCCGGAGCTCCTTCAACTCATCGACGAGTTCGGCGACAACCAGAGGAGGCGAACCAGGACCGCGAGGTCCGGTCTCATCATCGAATCTGTCGAACTCGGGCGAGTGAGCTTCGAGGAATTGGAGCTTGGCATCAAGTTCCAGAAACTTCGGGATCTCATGTACGAGATTTACCCGAAGGTCATCGACCAGAACGTG
Organism: Candidatus Zambryskibacteria bacterium RIFCSPHIGHO2_01_FULL_46_25; assembly: GCA_001825155.1. GTDB lineage: Bacteria > Patescibacteriota > Minisyncoccia > Phycocordibacterales > Zambryskibacteraceae > UBA5004. The sequence continues at coordinate 127,368 of MHVH01000005.1, forward strand.
GGAGCCACTATGGAGAAACTCCTCCGCGCTCTGGAAACGTTCGACCTCGCCGACCCCTTTATGCTCCTCGCCTTGATGAACGATACTGACGCCATCTACCTTTCGTCGGTGGCATCGCCGAGCATGGAGGCATTCAAGAGAACGGACCTGTGGGAAATCCGCCCGTATCTCGCCGAGATCGGCAAGGTGGACCTCTGCGACCCAGACCTTAATTGGTAAATTAAGGTCAAATTGGTAGTTCGCGTTCGAAGGGCCGCCACAGCGTGGCGGCCCTTTTCTATTGCAATAAATTCTCTATCTCCACCAGTCGTTCGTATTTGCGGGCTTTTTCTTTCTGCCTCAGCGAGCCGGCTTTGATGAAGTCACACTCGAGTCCAACGGCCAAGTCGGAGATGAAGGTATCAAACGTCTCCCCCGCTCTATGCGAGACAAACGGCGTCATGCTGGCCTTCTTTGCCGCGTTTACCGCGCCTATGGTCTCGCTCAAGGTACCAATCTGATTCGGCTTGATGAGAACTGAGTTCACCGCTCTTGTTTGCGCCGCCTTATCAATCCTTTTTATATTGGTGCAAAGCAGGTCATCTCCGATAATAAGCATTTTCTCTCCAAGCGATTTCATCATGGCGGTAAATCCATCCCAGTCGTCTTGAGCAAAGCCATCTTCTATATAAGCTAGAGGGTGTTTTGTCGCCAATTCTTCATACCATTTCAAGAGTTCATCCCGATTAAATTTATTTTTTCCAATCTCGTATAAACCGTTTTTATAGAAGCTGGACGCTGCCGCGTCTATACCGATTTTAATTTGTTCGAGAGAATAGCCGGCATTCTTTATCGCCTCTTCTATCATCACGACCGCTTCCTCATTCGAGCCAAGCTTCGGAGCGAAGCCGCCTTCCGCTCCATAAGAAATGCTAAAACCTTTTATTAAAATCAGCTCCCGCAGAGCGGCAATCACCTTCCCCGCCGAAGACACCTTCGCGCGGAAACCGGAAATGCCCACGGGCACCATCCAGAATTCCTGGAGCTCAAGGCCGCTATCAGAATGCATACCGCCCTCTATGATATTGAGTGCCGGCACCGGAGGAACAAAGTGCTCGTTCCCGGCAATTTTGCCTATATATTCGAAGAGCTCCAAACTAAGCTCCTTGGCACAAGCGCGAGCGAAGGCATAAGAGACGGCGAGCGCGGCATTGGCTCCCAGCCGCGATTTGCTAGCCGTGCCATCGAGATTTATGAGCGCTTCATCGAGGCTCTTCTGGTCGAATTCCCGCCCCGCTAGACTCGCCGCAATCTCACCATCTACATTTGCCACAGCCTGCGACGCTCCAAGCTCTACCGCTTCGTGGATACCCACGCTTGTGCCGGATGGCACGGAAGCCACTCCCTCCGCTCCGCTCTCGAGCTCGCACAAGACTTCGACAGTCAACTTGCCTTTAGAGTCTGGAATCTCTTTCGCTTTAAGTAATTTTATCTTCGCCATATCAAAATATTAGAGGGGTCTGAATGCCAGTTTGCCGGCCAAATGCCTTTCGGCTTCCAATATTACTTTTTCCATGGCGGTTACGGCCTCGACTGGATGCTCGCCCACGGAAGTTTCTTCGGAGAGCATTACGGCATCAGAGCCTTGGAGAATGGCATTCGCCACATCCGTTACTTCCGCTCGGCTGGGTCTGTCGTTGCGAACCATGGAGAGAAACATTTCTGTCGCGGTTATAACCGGCTTCCCGGCCGCCTTGCACTTGGAAATTATGTCAGCTTGGATAAAAGGGATTTTCTCAAGCGACACCTCATGTCCTAGGTCTCCGCGCGCAATCATAATAGCGTCCGATGAATTTATAATGCCATAAAGATTTTCGAGAGCCTCTTTCCTCTCAATCTTGGCAATAATCTTTTGCTTGCCGCGGCAATTACTTATTTCCCTCCTGTATGCCTCCACATCTTCCGCCGAAGCGACAAATGAGAGCGCTACCCAATCAATATCCTTCTCTGCTCCGAACACAAGAGACTTCCTGTCCTGCTCCGTCACGCCGGACCGGCCGGGCTCGTAGCTATGCCCCCCTCCGGCAGCCTTCCTCGATCCGGGCAAATCTTGGATGATAGGAATCTTTTTGCCGTGCTTGCGCTCAAGCCTGCGAATCGTTTCCAGCTGACTCTCTCGTCTGCCGAAGTCCGACCAAGCGAAGTTGAATCTCACTACGTCCATTCCGTGCTCAAGCATGGCTTCGAGAACATACTCCTTCTCCGATGCCGGACCTATGGTTACGATAATTTGCGCTTTCGATATCATATTATGCCGGTACTTCTGATTCTGTTTGCCTCACTTCCTTCTTAACCGTGCGCCCTTCGCCGTCAACCTCGTATATAAAAATTGCGCCGAATGGCATCTCGATATCTGCAATACCATCGTCGGAAATATTTTCAATATATTTTATCAGCGCCCGGACAGAATTTCCGTGCGCCACCACTAATACATTTTTCCCCTCCTTAACCTTAGGCAAAATATTTTGCATGAAATAAGGCAGGACGCGCCCATAAACCATTTTCAAAGTCTCGCCATTCGGTATGGGATAATCCCAACCGCGGCGGAGCTTCTTATATTCCTCCCCTCCCAGAAGTTTCTCCATATCCCACTTGTTCTTGCCAGTATAATCCCCATAATCGCGCTCATTCAGTGCTGCGGAATGCTCGGTCGGTATTTCATAGCGCTTGCAAACATTGAGCATGCAAGAAAGAGTTTCTATGCTCCGCACCAACATCGATGCGAAAGCCTGATCAACCTTAATATCTTGTATGAGAAGTCCCATATCCTCAGACTTTTTGAAACCATACGGGTCAAGATGCCGATCGCGAAGACCCGTCCATTTTCCTTCCTTGTTCCACTCCGATTCGTGATGCCGGGCGAGAATGAGCTTACCGGTCATGGCATTGGGTTTACTAAGTTTCTGGGCGTAGCACCTTCGAGAAAATCGATGACGTTGTCTGCCGCGAGTTCAGCCATCTGGTTTCTCGCCTCAATACTCGCGGAGGCGATGTGTGGCGTAAGAATTATGTTCTGGAGCTTGATGAGCCCGTCTGATATCTTCGGCTCGAATTCGAAGACGTCGAGAGCGGCGCCGGCGATAACACCTGTCTTTAAAGCTTCTTCAAGTGCCGATTCCTCGACCACCGGTCCGCGGGAGGTGTTAATGAGAAAACTGGTGGGCTTCATCTTACTGAAACTCTCTTTGTTCATGAGATGCCTTGTGGACTCAAAAAGCGGTACGTGGAGTGATACGATATCCGCTTCGCTCAAAACTTCTTCAAGCGAACTCTTGTATACTGCTCCGCATTCCGCTTCGAATTTTTCATTCCTTGCCACATCGGTATAAACAATCTTCATGCCAAGACCCCGAGCGTATTTGCCTACTCTGCCGCCAATCCTGCCGGCGCCGACTATGCCAAGCGTTTTCCCCAGTACATCGGTACCGATGAAGTTCATGGGCGACCAGCCTTGGTAAAGACCCTTTCGCACGTATTCGTCCGACTCGACAATGCGCGCCGCCAGAGCAAGCATCAGGGCGATGGTGTGCTCCGCCACCGCTTCCGATGTGAGCTCCGCCGGAGCATTCGCCACCATAATGCCGCGTCGACCGGCTTCGGCAACATCTATGTTGTCGAAGCCGGTCGCATAATTCGCGTAGAGCTTTACCGAAGGAGTTGCGTCAAAGATTTTCGAATCGATTTTATCCGTAAGCAGCGTTATCACCGCGTCATAGGGTTTCGTTTTAAGAAACCCTAAAAGTTGATCCTGTGTCGGAATGGATTCGCTCTCGTTTACATCCACTTCATATCCCTTATCTCGAAGTTTTTGAATTCCTATTTCCGGAATTTTCCGCGTCACAAAAATAACCTTTGTCATGGCTAGATTATAACACCAATCGGCGGGTATTATTCTATAAAAGTCAGCGCCTTGCCCTTCTTATCCGCGCGGCCGGTACGGCCTATGCGGTGGACATAATCTTCGTAAGTGGCCGGTAGGTCGTAGTTGATGACGTGGGAAATGTCGGAGATATCGAGACCGCGAGCGGCGACATCGGTCGCCACCAGCACCTTAACTCGCTCATGTTTGAAGTCCTCAAGCACCTTCTGCCTCGCGTTCTGTTGTTTGTTGCCGTGTATAGCGCTTGCGCGAATACCAGCCATGGTAAGGGCGTGAGCAAGCTTGTCCGCGCCATGCTTGGTGCGTGAGAAGATGAGCGTCTTCGAAAACTCTTCCTGTATCAGAAGGTCACGTAGTACGTCGAATTTGGTCTTGCCCTTGATGCGGATGACGTCTTGGTCGATATTCTTGGCCGTGTCCCGGGTCTTGACCGAGATTCTCACGGGCGCTTTCAAAAATTCGTGGATGAGCTTCTCGATTTCGCTTGAGAGCGTGGCGGAGAAGAAGAGCGTATGCCGCCCCGATGCCATCTTCGACAAGAGAAGCCTCATGTCGCCGATGAAGCCCATGTCGAGCATGCGGTCGGCCTCGTCGAGCACCACGGTTTTGAATCCGGAGAGATTGAGATACCCGTGTTCGATGTGGTCCTTAATGCGCCCCGGCGTGCCGATGACGAAGTTATACGGATGGCGCAACTCCCGAATCTGCGCGCCCATATTGGTACCGCCGATAAGCACCACGGAGAAGAGACCGGAGCCCTTGGCGAACTCCTTGAGCTCTTCATTAATCTGCACGGCAAGCTCGCGCACCGGAGCAACGATGAGAATTTTCTCTTGTGGAGAGTTTAAAACTTTATTGATAAGAGGGATGAGGAAGGCGCCGGTCTTGCCCGTGCCGGTATTAGCAATACCCACGATATCCTCGCCTTTGAGCACGTGCGGAATGGCCCGGTCCTGTATGGGAGTCGGGGTAATGTATCCCTTCTCGGAAATATTCTTGTAGAGGAGTGTGTGGAGTGGGAAGTCTTTGAAGGCGTATTCGGGGGTAAAGACCGTTACTTCTTCCGTCACAACGGCTTTGTTTATGAACTTCGAGACATCGGAAAAGGCCTGAGGAACGCGCCTCAGCGAAGGACGTCGAAATCTATTATTGTTGTTGTATCTCATGAATCTATTACTAAGACCGGTGGGTCTTGGCAATAGATTGACTAAACGCCTGCCCTTCATAGCCTTGCGCGAAGAAGGGAAACCCTTGAGTACTTAATACTCCCCAAGTATATACTATCTAAAATTAGTTGTCAATATCCCACCCTCACTCCCTCCCCGACATACTATGTCGAGGAAGAGTTATTGGGTTATAAATCAAAAATCCGAGCATGAAGCTCGGACTACTCAAAAGATCGCGTGTTCTTGAAATACGGTCTGGAAGTTGCAGACTCTGCACCGGACCTATGCAGTCTTACCTTGTCTGCAACTTCCCTACCAGGAGGGAGCCTTCTCCTCTCCCATCAGAGAGACTTTCGAGACTCGAGCGGCCAGAGCCGCCTCTAGTAACTGTCTTCCTCCAGTTGGCCGGGTGGCTTCGTGGCAACGGCGACCTAGGATGACCGTTGATGCGACTCCTTCTCCCGCTGGAAGCTGAGGTCGTCGGCCTGCATCGCCGATCCTCGCGGAGTTACGTACTTGGTACCACCGGGACATTCCCGCATCTCTCCTGATCTGGGTAGAGATATTACTCAAATTAAAATGCGTGTCAAATATCAGTATTTAAATATGTACTACTGGACCATAAAAGCATTCTTCTTTTCCGGAATACGCGGCCCACATTCTGTCGCCGTATGAGTAGTGCCACCATTCGAGCGGATAATTCGCGAAACCAGCTTTTGTCATCGCGTCATATAAAACCTTCCTGTTTCTCCTCTGCTCGTCTGTTATCAAGTTATTTTCGGTATGCACCTTTACTCCGAAGTCAGTCAGCGCTGTTCCCATATCCAGCCTATTCCCCCGCTCATCGAGCACAGTAACATCCACAGCGCCTCCATACTGGTGAGAAGAACCTCCTGGGGGTGAAGTGTATCTGTTTACCAGCCTTCTCCATTTCGGGTATTGGAAAATCATTAGAAAGAAGTGCTTCCTGGCTAGTTGCTTCTGCCTCCGTGCGTATAGTTCTTTCTGCATCCAGATTGGCCTGTAAGCGGTTACGATGAGCAATTTGTAGCCGGGAGGCAAGTTGTCGGCTACGGCATAAAGTAATTCTTGAGCCGATTTTCTCAAGCGGGCATCCAGATACCTATGTTCCTTCAGAAGCGATATGCGCTCTGTTTCTCGAATTTCCACCAGAGGTTCCCCATTCTCAACAATCTTTACTTTCTGTATCTCCTCAAGCGGCAGTCCTTTCGTAATTTGCATGGTTTAAAGAATATCACGTGCTGGTTGGATACTTGCCATACCAAAGCTTGGTGCGAAGGATGGGAATGAGATTGGAACCATTCTAACCCAACATCTTTAAGGTTGAAGCTAGTTTGACTACTACATGAGAAAGATTAGAGCTAAACCACTAATAACAATTGACCATAGACGTTTGTCTTTCAAAAAATCCAGCCTCCCAACATATCTTCTTTTTGAGGAAAACAGCATAGATACTATTATCATAAAGATAATCAAAATCAGCGCCATTCCCAACATAAGATTTAATGTGTCCCGAGCGGTCAAATTAGCAGTGGCGATGGTTATATTGGTTAATATAAAAGCGATAATGGCTGAAAATATACCTAAAATTTCGATTAGTCTTTTTTGTTCTCCTCGTATTTTTTGCTCTATACTATCCTCAAAAAAATCTACTCTTTCCATCATCATCTGAAAGTCATTCAATCTATCACTCAAACTATTCAGTCGAGTTTCAATATCCCACTTACCAAGACCGACTATTTTTACCTTACTAAGAAACTCTCTTTCGTTCTTAATTAAAACCTCAGCTTCAGTAATTTTTTTCTTTTTAAGAAGTTGTTCAAAATATTGTTTAACTGCAAGAAAATAATTATATACGAAAATGGCGTTATCTTCGTCTAATTTAATGGCTGTTCTATGTTCATCTAAAGCATTCTCAAAAGTAAAATTTGATGCTAAAAAAATACCATAATTATTATGGAATTCTGGGTTATGTGGGAAGCGTCTTAGATATTTTCTGAGACAGTCTTTATTGTAATCGGATGTATTCTCAAAATAATTCCAAATGATTTCCGAATGAAAAAAGGCGGCGATTTCTGATTCAGCATCCTCCTTTAGAAAACGGTTTACTATTACTAAGTAGGGACCCGCATCTTTTTCTAAAAAGACACGCGCAAATAGGTAGACGGCTTTTCTCCAGTTGTCAGGCCAAGTACTAGCAGAATATGTTTGGTCTGTCTTAGAACAAAGCGTAGTGAGATAGTTTGAAAAAGCAACTGATTCATCCGAGCCTTCTTTAATTGATTTTATTATTCGCTCTAATTCGGGAATATCAGAAGATATCATTTTTTCGATTTACTTGGTTTGCGGTCACGATTTGTATCTCCGTACCCAGCCTTAGGCACAAGTTCAACAACACACCGGTCTGGATTATTGCGTGCTTTCTCTACAGGAACAAACTCACCAGTACGGGCATCTCTGCCCAATTTAAAAGCTTTTGATTCACCCATAAAACTAAGTGGTTATATTAGTAATATCTTTATTATAATACTTTTCGACTAAAAATTCGATTCAGTCTCGGAAAGGCTCATCGACACCTATTGTTTTAAGGATAAACCTGTTTCATTAAGTATCGGCACCTTAAACTTATCTGAATTCATCCCTTATGATGTCCTCTATAAAGCACCCAAAAATGGGTCAATTTCACAAATGCTGCGGGGGAAGGAGTCGGACCTTCATTAGAAGCTTCAAAGGCTCCTGTCCTGCCGTTAGACGACCCCGCAATTTTAAAACGATCCCGCAATTCGACCTAAATTTAGCAAAAAAATCAAGATTTATCCAGAAAACGAAAAGCGTGCTCTTAAATTTCTTCCAGCATCTTTAAATATTCGGCAACAGAGATACCCAGAACTCGTAAATTATTTTTGATGATAAATACGGGAATTTTAGAGCTCTTGGGTAGAACAATTGGACGCAGGAGTCCAGTCCTTCCCCAAATCCTATGATCACCCTTTTCTCTAAGCAGAGTGCAACCGACGAATGTTAGGATTCCAGGAATTGACTCCCCTTCTCCAACCAAGTTCCTTAAGAACTCTTTCAAGCGTACCCATGTTGTAGCACTCCTCAAAAAAAATCTGAACAGCTTCAGAGAAACGAGATTTAGCCTGCTCAAAAGTATCTCCAGCAGTAGAAAGATCAAGTGCCGGAGTATATGCCACAAATTTGTTTCCTTCCCGGAGAAAGGTTACCGGCAACGAGGCTTGAAAGTTGAGCTTTTTCATGGCTTTACTTTACCAAAATGACGGGCTAAGAGCAAGGGTCTTATCGGGTGTATAGTCAAAATTTAGCAAAAAAATCAAGATTTATCCAGAAAAACGAAAAGGCGTCGCGGTGGTGTTCTTGAGGACTTAAGCATAAAGATTGGAGGGAATTTAGATAGTTTTCAGGAAATTTAGAGCGGCCTTCCCTTCTTTTGTCAGAGCATGGCGCACGCTGTTGTTGTCGTTCCTCTTCATAATCATTCCGGCAATAGCGAGCCTCCTCACATGTTCGGCGCCAGTTTTATAATTAATTTTAAGCTTATCGCAAATCTCGGCAACGGATAATTCCGTCTGTTTGGACAATAATTCCATAATTTCAATTCTTCTGTGATTCGAAAAACCTCTTACCAGCCGCTCCAACTGCCTTGTCGTTTTCATATCTATGCTGGTGTTCTTAAGAACTTGAGAATAGATTGTTTAGTTTTCACAGATTTTATAATTCTGAATAGTAATCAAATACATTAAGAAGCACAACAACGGCAAATAATATGTAAACACAAAGTATAATACCTTTAATTTCCTTCATGTCAGTTGAGAAATGACTTGCTTAACTTATAAAATTCTCCCGCTATCTGACTGCCACGCTCATTCGGTTGAGGATTAGGGCGAGGTTTTTTCTTACTGTCTTCAAGTGAATATAAGGTAGCTATTATTTCTGGCTTATTGCTTATATCAATAACTCTACTCCATCTGTCTATAAGAAAACGGATTCTGGCAGCCGCAAGAAAAATATTATGTTTTGGTTAATACGAGAATAATTTTCATGATATGAATTATATCACATAGAAAAACTAGTTAAGAAGTTCTGGTGTTCTTAAGAACTTGAGAATAGAGATGGGGACGCGGGTTTGATGGTCTCCGCGAGGGCAAGTTCCAAAGCCAATTCCGGAATACTGGTGCGGCCGGAGGATTCGTAAGCCTCGATGAACTTGAGGAGCGTCTCGGCGGTGAGATCGGGTCCGGCCTTCAGTGCTAAATCCTTGAGGAATTTGAAGTCGTCCTCGGCAATCTGACTTTCTATATAGCTATCCATGCCCGCTTTGAGACGCAGAAGAAAGAGGAAGCGCAAGCGCTCGAGGATGAGCTTGGCGAAGAGCTTCATCTCCGCATTCGCCGCAGTAGCACCTTGTATCGCCTTCATCCCCTTCTCCAAGTTCTTCTCTACTATCGCCTCGAGAATGTCCCGTACAAGTTGAGCTTTAGGCGCGCCCGTTACCGTCTCCACTTCTGCCCGCGTTATCTTCTTGTCTTTCGTAGAACTTAAAATTTTCTCCAATATGCCGTGCGCGTCGCGGAAGGAGCCGTCGCCCAAGAGTGCCACCAGTTCCGCCGCCGCCGGCTCGAGAGTCACGCCTTCCTTCTTCGCTATCGCGAGAGAAAAGTCACGGAGAGTCACCTGATTCGGCCGTTTGAAAGAAAATGTCTGGCAACGGGAAATGACGGTCTCCGGCACTTTCTCCAACTCGGTCGTCGCAAGTATAAAAACTACATACGGAGGCGGCTCTTCAAGAGTTTTTAGAAGCGCGTTCCATGCTGATTTCGAGAGCATGTGAGCCTCATCGATGATGTAGACTTTAAATTTCGATTCATAAGGAAGAGTGAATGTGCTCTCGTTCAACTCCCGAATATTGTCCACGCCGGTCTGAGATGCCGCGTCCATCTCGACGAGGTCATTGGCGGAGGTGCCGATTTCCCTCGCGAGAATACGCGCCATCGAAGTCTTGCCGGTGCCGCGCGAGCCGGAGAAGATGTAGGCGTGGGAGATGTTGCCGAGCTTGACTGCTCCCTCAAGCACCTTGACCACGTGCTCTTGGCCGATGACGTCTTCGAATGCCTGTGGGCGATATTTCCTGTACAAAACTCCCTGAGACTTTTTCTCCTTGACCATAGAAACAGTATAACGAAATTACCGCCAGCACGCATGCGCGCTGGCGGTATGTTGTCCCCGGCCGGAGCCGGAGAGTTAACGAATGATGACCTGGCTCACATAGCCCAGATCGTGGTACCTCGGCAGCGACATGTCTTCGGCAAGAAGACCCGCGCTAGGCGGATTGGTAACCGTCCAGGTGTGAGATACGGACCCACCTGAGACGATGCGCCACTTGCCGTCGGTGCCGATGGTAATCACCTGGGCGGTGATGTCAGCCGTGCCGGGGTAAACTCCGGTAATCACGGCGTTCTTGCCCGCGTAGTACCAGGTGCAGTTATTTCCCGATGCGTCGCAGATCTGGTAGACAGCATCTGCGCCGAGAACCTTCAGCACCGAGGGCTTGTTGGTGCCCCAGATGACCTGGCAATTCGACGGCCAGGGGCTGATCGGGTTGAGCGACACCGTCGTGTTTCGGTTGACGTACGCCGTTCCGCCGGGCGGAGAGTAATTGATCCCCGTCGTTGGACAAGCCGGCTGCGATACGCACGCATCGAACTGGAGAGTAACCGTCTTGGTCTCCCCACCGCTCGTCACCGTCACCGAGGCAACACCGGCGGTATTGCCGGGCGAAACAGAGACCTGCTGGTTCTGCCCGGCAGGCAAGCTCGACACGGAGAGCGTCGCGTAGGTCGTGTTGACCGAGAGCGACACCGACTGGTTTGAGCTGACCGCGAAGGTTCGCGAACCTGTGGCCGTGCATCCCGCTCCACCCAGTTGGAACTGGAGGAAGTTGGGGCTTACGGAGAGAGCAGGTGGTACCTGTGTCACCGTGAGCGTAGCGTTCCTGGTGACAGTCGCGCCGGCGTTGTTGGCGCAGACGATTGTGTACGACGTTATTGCCGCCGGACTGACCGACTGACTCCCGGTAAGCGGTTTGCTCCCGGTGAAGTCGGTTGCTCCCGATGCCACGACACTCGTCGTGCCACCGGAATGACTCCAAACCAGCGTCGCATGCTGACCAACCTGAATGCTCGTCGGACTGACCGAGAGCGAACAGTTGGGAGCTGGTATCGGTATCGGTGTTGGTGTGGGTGTCGGTCCTGGCGGAGTTGGCCCAGGTCCAGGAGGCGTCGGTCCAGGTGTTGGTCCGGGTGTCGGACCTCCGCCACAGTTCCCAATCGCCGTTACTGTAACTGAACCGGTCACATCCGCATTCTGCGTGGCCGCGGCAGTCACGATGTAGGTACCGACCGTATTAATCTCGAGCGTCGCCGCCGAGCCGGAGGACTTGAATTCTCCTCCTCCAACTTTCTCCCACGTCACCGTCTGGGTGACGCCCGCTCCGTACACGGTCGCCGTGAAAGCGATTGTGGCGGGACAGGCGTTGAGCGTGACCGTGAGAGCCGGCGTGGACACCGAGACCGCATCCACCTTGATTGTTGGCGGGCTTGGGGTCGGAGCTGTTGGCGAGGTGATGTTGTTGATCACGGTCGTCTTCTGCTTGTTGCAGGCCGACGACAATGACACGAGAACGAGACACACTGCGAAAACCTTCACAAATCGAGTCATACCTCACCCCAATCTAACGAGTAAGAACAATTTTAGCCTAATCTAGGCCTTTCCTACCATAAAATGACGTTGTCTGTCAATTATACTTACAGAGAATCTCCACCGCTTCTGTCGCACTCTCTGTCTCCATCAATTTACCCCTCAAATCTGCCGCCCCGTCAAATCCGCTTATGTACGCTTTGAAATGCTTTTTCATAATCGAAAAGTTTTTCACCCCGCCCAGAAGTTCATCGAAAAGCTTGATGTGCTCAACGAGAACAGCCAGCCGCTCCTCAATGCCAGGCCTTAAATCCTCATTCTCAAGGCCGGACCTTTTCCCGCGGCTAAACAACCACGGGTTGCCGAATATCGCCCGCCCGAGCATTACTCCGTCGCAGCCGGTCTCTTCCACTTTCTTTTTCGCATCATCAATATCTTTCACATCGCCGTTACCCAAAATCAGTGTGGGACACTGATTTTGATTTCTGATTTCAACCGCCCTTTTCACGAATTCCCAACGCGCGGGCACCTTGGACATCTCTTTCCTCGTCCGCGCGTGGATTGTTACGACAGCTGGATTTTCTTTGAGAATTTCCAGTAGCCAAGTTTCAAGTTCCGGCGAATTCCATCCTATTCGCGTTTTTATAGAAATTGGGAGACTAGGAGCCCCTTCTTTTGCCGCTCTGATAAGTTCTCGGGCAAGCTTAGGATTCTTCATCAGAGCCGCACCGGCACCCTGCTTCTCGACACCCTTGTCCGGACAGCCCATGTTTATATCCACACCATCGAAACCGAGACTGGCTGCCAGTTGCGCAGCCAGTCTCATGTGCTCTGGACTGGAAGTGAAGAATTGCGCCACTATCGGTCTTTCGCTCTCCGAATACTTGAGGTCAAGCAATAATTTCCGCTTCCCTTCTTCCGGCGCCAAGGCAAGACCATCCGCTGAAACGAATTCCGTCCACATCACATCCGGTTTGCCATACTTGGCGATAATATGCCGAAAGGCCGCATCGGTAACATCCGCCATGGGCGCCAGTGCAAAAATAGGTTTATTTAGTTGTTGCCAAAAAGTTTCCAAAATATTTTGTTTTCTATTCGCAGGTCAAGCTCACTTAACTTATCCATCTCTATCGCCGGATTCTTGAGAAATGCCTCTAGATTGGAGTACAGAAAAGTGAGGTCGCCGTATGCGTTAAAGAGGATGAGCGTTCCGTTTCTTGTCACAAGTTCAACATCGCGGTCCTTGATAGTGAGCGTCACGGGTTCAAACCCGAACTTCGAAAGCCCTTCTACGAATTGGGCTAGTGGAGAAAAATTTTCCAGCAGAAGAAATTGGCTGCCTTTCGGATTCTTTATCGGCGCATCTTTTTTATAAATAAAATAAACTACGCCGGAGAAATCCGGCGCCTCGTCGAAGATGAATCCGGATTTGTCGAGGAAGAAGCATTTGTCGACGGATTCGACAAGCTCACCGCGAGCAAGCTCAGGGCAATACAGCGCGTATGGGTCTCGTTCGCTTACGCTTACGGCAAGCCGCTTCATGCCGTCAAGCGAGAGCGAAACGGAGCTTATGCGCGGAAATTCTTTCATCAAATTTTCTCTAACTGCCCGGCGCGGATAGATGGCGGCATTGGTCCAAGGCACAAGCCATAAGTATCGGTCAGAGAGAGTTTCCTTAACGACACGCGCTATTTCTTCTTCCGGGACAACCTTGGCGCCTTCCGCCGCCACTTCCCTAATCTGCAACCTCTCGAGTCTTGAAATAATTACCAGAGCGATGAAAACGGCAAGGACGCCGGCGCTCCATGCAAGCACCTTACGCTTCTTCTCCTTCTTCTTCCTCTCATAATTCTCCGGCGAAAAAAGCGTCCTACCGGTCGAAATAATCTTCATGGTGAAATTATACCAGACCCCCTCCCGCACCCCATCATTGGCAGGGGGAAACTGTTCTAAAAAATCATATACGTTATATTTCTACACGTGTAAGTTTATAGCGTATACATTATAAGCAAGCTATAGCATCGTTATAATGTATTTGGTATTTGGAAAAATTGAGCAAACGAAAAGGCCGCATCGTGAGATGGGCCTTGAAGGAGCGAGGGTGGTCCAAAGGGTTATTTGGACCATTGGGGCAGTCTGTCCCGCCCGGCATAAACGCGCGCCCGCATGAATTGGCGCAACCGCGGCTGTCGGACGACTCCACCCCAACTTTTACCCTCTATGTCTACCTTAGCATACTTCACTATATTTGTCAAGCACAAAATTGAGATTGTATGACTGAATATCTAAAATATGGCTCTACTTAGTTCTTATCTCCCTCAAGCCATTCATGTATGGGACCAATACTTCCGGAATTTTGACGGAGCCGTCGGCGGTTTGGAAATTTTCGACTAGAGAAACAAGGACCCGTGGTGTCGCGATAGCGGTATTGTTGAGCGAGTGGGCATACTGTGTGTTGCCGGTCTCGTCCTTGTAGCGAATATTGAGGCGGCGAGTTTGAAAATCATGGAAGTACGATGCTGAATGCGATTCGCGATAAGTATTTTCAAGCGGCACCCAAAGCTCGATGTCATACTTCTTGACCTGACCCTGACCGATGTCGGCTCCACAGTTTACAACCCGGCGATATGGGATATTGAGAGATTCTATAAACTCTTCAGCGTTTCGGGTCAACTCTTCGTGCTGCCTGACTGATTCTTCATGGCTCGCTTCGCAGATGACCAACTGTTCGAATTTGAAAAATTCATGGACGCGGATAAGTCCTTTCACATCCTTAGAATGTGCCCCGATTTCGCGACGGAAGCAAGGAGAGAAAGCGAGTACTTTTTTCGGCAGATCTTGTTTGGGAATAATTTCGTTCTGGAAGAATCCCATCATTGCCACCTCTCCGGTACCAGCAAGATACTTGTCGTCTTGCACTTTATAAAGGTCATCTTCACCCTGAGGGAGATAGCCTGTACCCATAAGAGGCTCACGCCTGACCATAGAAGGCGCGATATGGAGATCTAATCCCCGCGAGACGAAGAAATCTATCGCATAGCGCCAGATAGCAAAAGAGAGCATGGCTCCCGATCCTTTGAGGAAATATCCTCGAAAACCGGCCACCTTGGTGCCGCGCTCGAAGTCAGCCATACCAAGATCCGTCATAATCTCGATGTGATTTTTCGGTGTGAAATCAAACTTAGGAATCTCTCCCCACTTCTTAACCTCCTGATTATCCTGATCAGACTCACCCTCAGGCACAGAGGCATCTGGGATGTTGGGAACCAAAAGCATGAGAAGTTGCCACTCTTTCATCACGCTCTTCAACCCATCTTCGTCGCGTTCAAGGTCCGCCTTCAAAATTTTCATCTTCTCAAGAATTTTCGCGCGCTCTTCGGAAGTCGCATTGACGATTTGATTACTTGCCACGTTCTGTTCGGCACGCTTCATTTCGACTCTCGAAAGTATCAAGCGACGCTGGTCGTCTACCTCTATAAGTTTCTCCACGTCGAACTCAATCCGTTTCTTCTCCGCGGCTTTCTTTATCACACCCTTGTTCTCCCTAATGAATTTAATATCAAGCATAGGCAGTAAATAGTAGACAGTAGATAGTATAATACATACTCATGATTAGAGCACTTAGACCAGAGGAATATCCCGAACTCTTGAAAGAAATCCCCCAGCCTCCCAAACAGCTTAGGCTGGAGGGCAAACTTCCGATTGAAGGCAATAAACTCCTGGCAATAGTCGGCTCCAGGAAATATTCCGCTTACGCCAGAGAAACTTGTGAAGCGATTATCGCGGGCCTTGCCGGCTCGCCTGTAACGATAGTCTCAGGTCTTGCTTTGGGTATCGATTCAATCGCCCACAGAGCAGCCATGCGCGCCGAGCTCCAGACTATCGCCTTGCCGGGCTCCGGCATCGACAGGAAAGTAATTCACCCCCGTTCTCACGCCGGACTTGCGGACGAGATAGTGGCAAGCGGTGGCGGACTTCTTTCCGAATACGATGACCTCATGCCAGCTGGCGTGTGGGCCTTCCCTCGCCGGAATCGCATCATGGCTGGCATGTGCCATGCGACCATAGTGGTGGAGGCAGAGAAGAAATCCGGCACCCTTATCACTTCCCGTCTGGCGACGGAATACAATCGCGAAGTCGGGGCGGTGCCGGGACCTATCCATTCAAGCACTTCGGAGGGTCCTCACATGCTTATCCGCCTCGGCGCCGCGCTCATCCGGGACCATAATGACGTTCTTGAGCTCTTGGGTTTGAAAAGGAGGGACGAACACCCCACTCTGGCGGATGTCGAAGATCTGACAAACGAAGAAAAGATTTTTATAAAACTGCTTGAAAAGCCGTCTCCGCGCGACGAGCTCATCCGCAAGTCCAAACTCGATACTGGCATGGCTTCAGCCATCCTCTCCCTACTCGAAATCAAGGGCCTCATAGCCGAAGAATTGGGTGAGGTAAGAAAAACATTTTAAAATGGAAATTTGCAAGAAAAATTTATGCGTGCTATTTGTGTAGCTTAGGGATGAAACTGCTAATAGTAGAAAGTCCATCGAAAGCGAAAACAATCGAGAAATATCTCGGCAAGGATTTTCGCGTGGTCGCCAGTGTGGGACATGTGCGCGATTTGCCAAAGAGCAACAGGCAGGCTATCGACATCGAGGCTGGCTTTGTGCCGCATTACGAAGTGGTCAAAGGCAAGGAGAAAGTGATATCCGAAATCAAATCACTCGCGAAGAAGACCGAGGAAGTATTCCTCGCCACCGACCCCGACCGCGAGGGTGAGGCTATTGCTTGGCATGTGGCCGAAGCTGTCGGATTGAAAAAATCTAAGCGCATAGTCTTTCATGAAATTACCAAAGAAGCTGTGGAAGAAGCGCTGGAGCATCCGAGGGAAATTGACATGAATCTCAAGGAAGCGCAGGAAGCCCGCAGGGTGCTCGACAGGCTCGTCGGTTACGACCTATCTGGGCTTATCTGGAAGAAGGTCCGTTACGGCCTCTCCGCCGGCCGAGTCCAATCCCCCGCTCTACGCATCATTATGGAGCGGGAGCGTGAGATTCGCGCTTTTTTACCACAAACATTCTGGACTATTGAAGCGGATCTCAGAGACGGCGGAAACACAGCCAACACTTTCGTCTGTTCGGTCGAGCCAACGGAGAAGAAAGAGGTCGAAAGAATTCTCGAACTTGGCAACTCCTCGACCTGGCAGGTTACCGACATAAAAGAGACACAGATAGCCCGTTCCCCCAAAGCGCCCTTCATCACCTCGACTCTCCAACAGACAGCAAGTTCACGTCTCGGTTGGTCGCCGTCTCGCACTATGTCCATAGCTCAGCGCCTCTACGAAGCCGGATACATCACCTACATGCGCACGGACTCGACCAATCTCGGCACCCAAGCCAAACTTGCTATTCAAAATGTCGTGAATAGCAAGTTTGGTCCCGAGTATTTCGAGGGACATCAGTTCGCGAAGAAATCCAAAAATGCTCAAGAAGCGCACGAGGCGATAAGACCGACGCATCTCAATGTTGAAATGGCCGGAGCTACGGAAGAGCAACACAGGCTCTACCGCCTCATCTGGCAGAGAGCTGTCGCAAGCCAGATGAAAAACGCGGAAGTGATGAGAACCAAGGTTGTAGCCAAGCCCTCTCCTTTAGAATCAGATTCCCAAGGAGAGGGCTTGGCTGATTTCCCGGACTTCTGGCTTAACGGCTCGCGCATCCTCTTCGACGGTTGGCTCAAGGCTGACCCACTTTCCGCAAGCGAAGATGTGGTCCTACCGAAATTTAAGAACGGAGAGAGCCTCAAGCTCCTCGACATACGCTCAGCCGAGAAGCAGACCGAACCGCCGGCCAGATACTCGGAAGCCGGGCTCATCAAGGAGCTCGAGAAGCGCGGCATCGGCCGTCCGTCCACTTATGCTTCTATCATAAAAACACTTGAGGACCGTGGCTATGTGGAAAAGATTTCCAAAGCGCTCCACCCAACCGATGTGGGCGAAGTTGTAAGCTCGTTTCTCGAAGATAACTTCCCTTCATACATTAGCGATTCCTTCACCGCGGAGATGGAGGACGAGCTCGATGAGATTGCCAGTGGCGACAGAACGTATTTGAAGACCTTGAAGGATTTTTATACCCCGTTTATCAAAGACGTGAAGGCGAAAGAAAAGATTGAGAAGATTACCAATCTAGGCAAGGCGCCAGCGGAGATGAAGTGCCCTACTTGTGGTGGCGAGATGATTATAAAACTCGGTAAGGGAGGCAAGTTCTACTCTTGCGAACGGTTCCCAGACTGCGCGGGCGCCAGAACGCTCGAAGGCAAAGAATTGGAAGGGCCGAAAGATACCGGAGAACTCTGCCCCAAGTGCAGCAAGGGTAATCTTGTAACGCGCGAAGGCAAGTTCGGCATGTTTACCGCCTGCTCTCGTTTCCCAAAGTGCAAATTTGTAAAAAAAGATGAGGAACAGGAGCGCGCCAACTCGACCGGTGTACAATGCCCAGTGTGCAAAAACGGCTTCCTCTCAGAACGCCGCGGCCGCTTCGGCGTCTTCTATTCCTGCTCGAACTATCCTGACTGCAAATACGCTATCAAAGCCAAACCTACGGGAAACATTTGTAAACTCTGCGGCGCATTGATGATGGAGGGCACGAAAACCATCCCTGAAAGATGCAGTGATAAAAGTTGTCCAAATCATAACCCCCATAAGTTGGATAAATCTAAATAGAGAAATTTGAAACGGAATACAAAGATTCGTCATCCTCTCCTCTTCTCGGCTCGTCTTCGGCCATAATTTTCTCTTCATCCGTGAGAGGCGCGGCGGCAGATATCTCGCTCTCTACCACGATCCTCTCCAGAAGATGCCTCAAATCGTCTTTGTTGAAAAAGTCTATGGTCACCCTTCCGCCCTCCTCCCGCTTCTCTATGCGAACGCGCGTACCGAGCTTCTCTTTGAACTGGTCCTCGATTTCTATCAGCTCGTGGTCAATGAGCTTCCTCGCGCGCTCGACAGCGATGTGCCTCGCGATACTCTCCGCTTCTCGGACATTGAGCTTCTTGAAAATAATTTCTTTAAACAAAGTTTCCTGCTCCTGCGGCCTGTCGATAAGCATCATAAGTGGGCGCGTATGACCTTCGCTAATCTTGCCTTCGGAGAGCGCGGCCTTGATGTGTTCCGGCAGAGTGAGAATGCGCATGGTGTTCGATACATATTCGCGGCTTTTGCCCACCTTCTTGCCAATCTCCTGGTGGGTGAAGCTGAATTCTTTCGACAGCCGCTCGAATGCCCGCGCCCGGTCGACCGGAGAAAGGTCTTCGCGCTGAATGTTCTCGATGATGGCGAGCTCGAGCTTCATCAGGTCCGACTCCTCGCCGGTACGGATAAGGGCCGGCACTTGGGCTAGGCCGGCGAGCTTGGCGGCGCGGAGCCGACGCTCGCCGGCCACTAGTTCGTACTCCGTTGCTATGCCGCCCTCCGGTTTCTCGACTTCCTTTCTCGTTACCACAAGCGCCTGGAGAACTCCGTATTGGCGAATGGAATCGGCAAGACTTCTGAGCATCACTTCGTCGAAATCGCGCCTGGGTTGGAAGGGATTGGGCTTAATCTTGTCAACCTCAATCCAGAAAATGGCGTCGTTATAGAAATGCGACATAACTAGATTTTAGCATGATTTTAAGGTAACTTGTAGATGTTTATAGCGCCGGGGTGATGAAATTGGTAACCATGCGCGACTCAAAATCGCGTGTCGCAAGACTTGAGGGTTCGAGTCCCTCCCCCGGCACACAATGAAAAAAGTTTTGGTCATAGTCGGTCCTACCGCCTCCGGCAAAAGCGATTTGGCGGTAAGATTGGCGAAGAAATTCAATGGCGAAATCATTTCCGCCGACTCGCGACAGGTTTATAGGGGTTTGAATATCGGTACAGGCAAGATTACCAAGAAAGAAATGCGGGGCGTGCCGCACCATCTTCTCGACGTGACAAATCCTAAGAAGCAATTTTCCGCAGCCAAATACAAAAAGCTTGCTGAGGAAATAGTACGATATATCGTATCAAAAAATAAACTGCCGATTATTGTGGGTGGCACGGGATTTTATATAGATGCTCTGACAGGTACTACTTCCCTGCCGGACGTGCCGCCGAACAAGTTGCTAAGGAGTAAGTTAGAAAAGCTTGATAAAGAAAAGCTTTTCAAGATGCTTGAGGAGAAAGACCCTGCGCGAGCCAAGACAATCGATCGTCACAATAAAGTGCGTCTCATTCGCGCATTGGAAATTGTGAACGCTCTTGGAAAAGTTCCCGCACTTGGAAACTCAGTTTCCAAGTGGCAATTCATATATATTGGTCTCAAACTGGCTGATTTGGATAAAAGGATTTATAAAAGATTGCTTAAAAGAATTCCCGGTATTATCCGCGAGACGAGAAAACTCTCTCCCAAGCGAGCACACGAGCTCGGGCTTGAATACAGATTCGCTTCGCTCTACCTTCGAGACAAATTAGATAAACAAGAATTTATAGAAAAACTCTATACTGCCATCCGCCAATACGCCAAGCGTCAAATGACGTGGTTCAAAAAGAATAAGAAAATCAAATGGTTCAAGCCGGGAAATTATCGTGAAATCGAGAGATATGTTAGGATAATTCTCGAAAGGGGCGATTAGTTAAGTGGTATAACTTCGGTCTCCAAAACCGATGTCCGAGGTTCGATTCCTCGATCGCCCGCCTTCACTAAAGTTTCGGCGGACAAAGCCCGCAGATTATGCTTTCTTCTCTTTGTAAATCGTGTGTTTCCGCGCGATGGGATTGTATTTCTTGAATTCGAGCTTCCTTTCGACGGACTTCTTGTTCTTGGTCGAATAATAGGTGTGGCCCTTGCCAACGCCTTTCGCGTCCCCGACGGAGACGAACTTTATGAGATGATCCTGTGACATAAGCGTATAGAATACACCAAATTAACAACTTGACAAGTGCGCCGGAGTGGACTCGAACCACTGATGCCCAATGGGCGGGAGATTTACAGTCTCCTGGAATAGCCGCTATCCGACCGACGCAATTAGGTTATTCTAAAGTAAAATGGGCAGACTTGCAAAATGTCTTATTACTTGTTTATCGCTCTCCACAGAAACTTCGGTAATTTCACGAATTTGTATAAAACAATTTTAATATTATTTGACACGTTCGTCGCAAATATACCGACACTGGCAAGATTATTTTTGTTATGATCTGACAAGGCATCACTTATCCCCCTGCCACTCATGTTCTTTCCGTAGGAGTAAATCCAATAATAATATTCATTTATGCCTTTGTCTTTGTCCGTAGAGTCAAGATAAACGATTTTAATTTTCAAACTACTTTTTCCGACAGTATAGGAAGAAGGAATTTCAAAATCCGAATCTATAAATCCATGACTGGCGTCAGAATTTAAATCCATAATATACCAAGGGTTCTCCGTTACCTTAGCATCATTAACATATACATCTGCTTTTTGAATCTGATTATTGTATCTATTTAATCTTTTCCTCAACTTGACGCCATTATTGTTTGGGTCAATTTTTACCGTGAATTGACTGTACCCGTTGTTAGATCTACCGTTATCAATTATATGGATGTAATCCAGCTTTTGTTCGTAACCATCATAATTACTGTTGGTTGAGCCAAACCAAGTCTGCTTATCAATTGAATACCCATGACTATTTTCCGATTGAATGTTACCGACATCCAACTTATCGGTCAAGGTAAGATTGCTTTTCCCGTCTGCATCTTTGTAATAATACACGACGGCATCGGTTTTTTGCCCTGATTTAAGACCTCCCCAGTTAGAGTGCTCATAAGTTATTTTTATATTTTTGTTGAAAATATATGAATCGTTGTAATAAGTTCTATATGCCCCTTGATAGCCGTCCACTAATCCGCCCCACAGAGCTTTTTGATAAGCATCTCCGAGCCAGCCTTGATTGTGATCATCTTCTGTTCCATCTCCATGAATCTGAGGAGTACTACTGTCGTCTATATAGGTAAATTCATCTCCATCCGCAGAGAATCCTGTGGAATAGAACATCAGGCCCACCACCTTGCCCCTTCCTTGTTCATTAAAGGCCATTGAATAGGGTTGATTGGGAGAGGAAATATCAATTGTTCTTTTCGCGTAGAAATAGCCAGCCCCATCCTTAGAATAATTCAAGACTGAAGCCGGTTTATATTTAATGTTACTGGTAAGAGAAGAAATATTTAGATTGGTATTATTGACGATTACAATTTTAGCGCGAGTCCAAAAAGGCATCGGCCAGTACGAATAAAAACTTTCATTGTTGGGACTGGAGCCATCGAAGCCGTAAAACAAATTTTTGAAAGTTTTAAAATAAACTTCTTCGGCACCGATAGTATCTCCACCACCGCCAAAAAAACTGCCCAAGGACATATCAACGGCCGGAACAGATGAACCATCCCAATACATTTGGATTCTAGCCTCTTTAAATAACTGGGGCATGCCCGGAACAAGCTCGAGATTAATGCTGGAAATAGATCCTTGACCGGATAAATCAAATATGGTGGCCGAAGTCCCGGCAGGTATTGAGGAGACTTTATTCACCTCCACATTCCCAACCTGACTCTTGGGATCAGCACCGAGATTATTCCATTGGCTCCTGACCAGTGAACTGTCTTGCGTCATTCCTTGCCATGAAGTCACCAAGTTATCATTCGAAAATTTCAAATATGTAAATTGATACCACTTAATGGCGCCGTTATCTTGCGGCGACATGGTTATTTTAAGATGTTGTTTGAATGGAAAGGGATAATAATTAATGGCGAACCTGTCTTTTCCATAAAGTCCGGTTGAATTATGATCATCAAAAAAAGTAAGGGGTGAATTTAAGGGTGCTGAATATCTCTGATCCTTGCCAAAAAATTCAGCCATAGTTTTATTTAATCGTGGAGCAGTTTCATTGTCAAAATAAAACTTAATCCTCGTAGAAGGAGCGATCCTTCCGCCATTCCAGACATTCATCTGCATCCGATAAAGCGCGCCCGCACCATATTCATCAAAGATAACCCAATCTCCATTTGAATCAACGTATCGGCGAAGATTCAAATGAAATCCATCATCGTTACCGCCAGTTGTATCATAAGTTGAAATTTGTTTAGTCTGAGTTCCATTCGGAAGCCACATCGGCAACAGCTCCGGCTGTTCCATCGCTTTTAATCCCGCTTCATAATTAAGTGCCGGAGGAGGTATTGGAATTGAGTCTTGAGTTCTGGTCCAACGAGGGCTTGGCGAGCAATACTTAATTCCAGGGTTAATATATACATCTACAAAGATTGTACCTAAACCTGGATGCTTAACCATATTTATAGAGGCCGTCCAAACTCCATTTCCTTGATTAACTCCCTTATACCAAATTAAATCATCCTGACCCCCCGCTTCGGACCAGGCAGGAAAGAAAACTTCTGTGACTCCTGAACCGACTCCTGTCGCGGTAATATCACGTATTCCCTTGGTATCCGTAAACGTAATATTTTGAGGTGAGATTGAAACCGGGCAGGTAATTTGAGCGGGGTCGCTTGTTCTTTCCCAATAAATCGAGTTGCACAATTTAAGACCGGGATTGATATAATTAGCTACTAACAAAAGACCTAAACCTGGATGCTTGGCCAGATTTATAGAGGCTGTCCAAACTCCATTTCCTTGATCGACTCCTTTATACCAAATTATATCATCCTGACCCCCTACTTCGGACCATGTAGGAAAAAAAACTTCTGTAACTCCTGAACCGACTCCTGTCACAGTTACCTCTCGAGTACCAGTAGTATCAGAAAAACTAAAATTATTGGGACTCGAAGCGGTAGGACAAGAAACAGTAGGGGTAAGCGTGTCCGCAGAGATTAAATTTTTAGATACTGAAACGAAAATTATTCCGACAAGAAACGGTAATATTAAACATTTTTTAAACGCTAAAGACAAAAAAACATTACGAAATCGTTGTTTCATCAAATAGCGGCTTAGTAATCATGTCTTTAATTATATACCTATTGGTCTATTCACGCTATTTTACTGATGGTTTTTTTAGCGAGGATAGAACTCACGCGCCCGGAACGGGAACTCTTCTTGACATCGAAGGTGAGCTGCCCGCCTGTGACATCCACACGCACAGTGCCACCGGAGAGCACCTTGTTCTCTATCATCATCGAAGCAACAGGATTGAGAATTTTGTCTTGAATAAGGCGTTTCAAAGGCCTTGCGCCATATTGCGGGTTGTAGCCTTCTTTGGTCAGCAATTCAATAACCGCATCCGTAACGGAAAGATCAATTTCCTTCTCCTTCAAACGCTTTTTGATTATGTCAATCTGGATTCCCACAATTTTCTTAATTGCTTCCATCGAAAGTACGTCGAAGATGATGATATCGTCGAGCCTGTTTAAGAACTCGGGGCGGAAGTAATCTTTGAGCGTCGAGAGCACCTTCTCCTTCACCGTTTCGTAGTTGGCCTCATCACCTTTCGAGAAGCCTATCGATTGCATCTTGTCAATATACTGCGCACCGATATTGCTGGTCATGATGATAACCGTGTTTTTGAAATTGATGACCCTGCCCTTGGCATCGGTCAGTCTGCCGTTGTCTAAAATTTGGAGAAGGATATTGAAGACTTCCGGATGCGCCTTCTCTATCTCGTCAAGAAGAATGACGGAGTAAGGCCTGTGCCGCACAGATTCGGCGAAACTTGAGCCCTCTTCGAAACCGACGTATCCCGGTGGCGCGCCTATGAGTTTGGAGACCGCGTGCTTCTCCATGAGTTCTGACATATCAACGCGAATGAGTGCCTTCTCGTCGTCGAACATGAATTCCGCCAGGGCCCTGGTGAGCTCGGTCTTGCCAACACCGGTCGGACCAAGGAAAATAAATGACCCTATTGGGCGGTTGGGATCCGAAATGCCGGCACGCGAGCGCTTAACAGTATCGGAAATTTTCCTCACCACCTCGTCCTGGCCGACGATACGCTTCTTCAAGAATTCTTCCATGCGGGCAAGCTTCTGCGCTTCCTCTTCAAGCATTCTCGCGACAGGAATGCCTGTCCAACGGGAGACTATCGAGGCAATGTCAGAGCCGGTAATTTCCTCCTTGAGAATGCGCCTTGAGCTCTGGAGTTTCTTTAAACGCTTGAGTTTCGAATCAAGTTCCTTCTCAAGCGCTGGGATCTTGCCATAGCGAAGCTCGGCGGCGCGGGAGAGGTCCGCCTTGGCCTCAGCTGATTCGGCCTCAATGCGCAAAGCCTCAAGGCTCTTCTTGGTCTCCTTTATCTCCCCCACTGTCTCTTTCTCATTTTTCCACTTAAGCTCAATTTCGGAAGTTTTTTCCTTGAGGTCCGCGATCTCTTTATCTATCTGTTTCAAGCGCGACTTCACCTTAGGATTCTTGGCTTCTTTTCTCAGCGCCTCTTTCTCGATTTCGAGTTTCATTATTTTAGACTGTGCTTCCTGGAGCACCGGAGGCATGTTCTCAAGCGAGATTTTGAGATGAGAAGCGGCCTCGTCGATAAGGTCTACTGCCTTATCCGGCAGAAACCTGTCCGTGATATAGCGAGCGGAAAGAGTTACGGCAACCTGTATAGCCTCATCGGTAATACGCACACCGTGGTAGAGCTCATAGCGCTCTTTGAGGCCTCGGAGAATGGTCATGGCATCGTCGATGGAAGGCTCTTGGACATGGACGGGCTGGAAGCGCCGGGTCAAGGCCGGGTCTTTCTCAATATACTTCTGATACTCGCGCAAGGTGGTAGCGCCGATGGCGCGGAGATCACCTCGGGCCAGAGGCGGCTTAAGCATGTTCGAAGCATCCATCGAGCCTTCGGCAGCACCTGCGCCGACAATAGTATGAATCTCGTCGATGAAGAGAACCACCTTGCCTTCGGAGCGCTCGATATCCTTGATAATATTTTTCAATCGCTCTTCGAATTCGCCGCGATATTTCGTCCCGGCTATAAGCAGGCCCAAGTCCAAAGAAACAAGCTCCTTGTCTTTGAGAGACTCCGGCACGTTGCCGGAAGCGATGCGTAAGGCCAAGCCCTCGGCGATAGCGGTCTTGCCGACACCGGCTTCGCCGATAAGAATCGGATTGTTCTTCGTACGGCGCGAAAGAATCTGGATTATGCGGGAGATTTCTTCGTCACGACCGATGACCGGGTCGAGCTTATTGTGCTTGGCGAGAGTGGTAAGCGAGCGGGTATATTTTGAAAGAGATTTGAATTTCTTCGCTTCCTTGGGTTCGTTCGTGGTTGTCTTCTTGAGCTCTTCGAGTACCTTTAACACCGTCTGGCGGTCAATCCTCATCCGGGCCAACATGTCGCGCGCTTCGCCTGGCACATCGAGCATTGCGATGAAGAGATGCTCGGTTGAAACAAATTCATCTCCAAGAGAGTTGGCAACTTTACTTGAAGTCTCAATGGTTTGCGCCAACTCCGGCGTGAGATATATCTGGTATGAAGGCGAGATAGTTTGTCCGGTATCCGGGCTCTCGATCATATCGAGCACCGTATCGGTAAGAAGAATAGTGTCCACGTCCATTTTCTCGAGAATGGAGATAGTCATCGACTCTTCTTGGAGGAGAAGCGCCGCCAAGAGATGTATCGGATTGACGTGATTCTGACCGCGCTCAATAGCCAGTTCATGGGCCTTCCTTATAACCTCCTTGGCCTTGGTGGTAAATTGGTTGAAATGCTGCATTTTTTATGATTTTATCAAATTTTTAACCGTGTTGCAAAAAATTTCTGCCGCTTTTTTCACATCGTTTTCGGTCGTAAATCTGCCGAGAGAAACGCGCACCGGAGTATCTGGCGCCTCGGGCTTGCTTGAGTTGCAAGCCGGGCCGGCGGAAACCAGAACACTCGCCCGCTCGAGAGCAAGCACCAGAAGTTCCGGGAGAATTCCCGACACGGAAACATTCACAATGTTCGGTTCGTTATAAGTCACTTGCGCTTCCGGTAATGAGACCCCCACCATCTTGCGGAACAATGCGCTCAAGGCACTTAGACGTTTAAACTCCGTCTCCCTGTCGCGAGCTACAATCTCAAGAGCTTTCGCGAATCCGACGATAAGCGGTACAGGAGGGGTGCCACGCGGTGGCAGTTTGAGCTCAACGCCGCGTTTTACGACCAGAGCGCCAACGCCCTTCGGTCCATAGAGTTTGGCGGAATCTAGTGTTAGAAGGTCGCAAGAGAGCACCTCCAGACCTACATTGAAATAAGCCGCCGTTTGAGACGCGTCAATGTGGAGGAGTGGATATTCAGATCCGCCGGCTGGCGGATTCTTCTTCCTCTCCTCGCGAATTTTGCGCCCCAACTTGTTATCTGTTGCAACGCTTGAGATGAGAGTGATTTCTTTACCACTAATGCCATTAGCGGCTTCCGATACCGAGGGATGAGAACCTTCTTCAACTACAATGCGACCGGGTTTTACTCCAGTTATGGCCAGGACATTCGCCTCCGTCCCGCCGGCAGTAAAGATAATATCTTTACTGCCGGCGCCGATAATCTTCGCAATCCTCGCTCGGCAATCCTCGACAACCGCTTTTGCCCTCAAACCTTCCGCATAAATAGCATTGGGATTATAAAACTCTTCCGACCAATATTTCTTCATCTCTCGACGCGCCTCCTCGCACACCGGCGTCGCCGATGCGTAGTCGAGGAAAATTCTTTTAGCGGAAAACCACTTCATTTGCATCAATATTATCACAAATACCCGGTGTTAACACTTTACACGACCGTGAGAGATGTTAACATTATGGGAACATGAGTTTAACTAACGGAATATTTAACGCGATTTTCAATTACCACTCGCGGGGTTTCAGAGTCTTATATGAAGACGTTTACAAACTCAAGCGAGCAGAACAAAGCAATAAATCGTTTGAGGGGACTTTGCGCTCAACCTTAAGCAGAATGAAGCGAAAGGGGCTTCTAAAGAATGTCGGCGGCAAGTGGAGCATGACATCCGACGGCCTCGAGCTTTTGAATGGTCGGAATTCTGATATCAAAAGATACTTCCCTGCTCCCAGACATCGCGGCAGAAGCGTGAAAAGAAGCTTAATCGTAATTTTCGACATTCCCGAAAAGATTCGCAGATATCGCGACTGGCTCAGGCCGGAACTTGAAAATTTCGGCTTTAAAAGAATTCAGGATAGCGTCTGGTTCGGTCCTCCTCTGCCTAAAGAGTTTTTGGAGTTTCTTGATGAATATAAACTCATGAGATACATCAGATTTTTTAAGGCGACGGAAGACGATTTAATCTGATGTTAACAGATTATACGACCGTGAGAAGTGTTAACATTTTATCCTTATAAATCCGGATTTGAAATTTTGAATAAAAGAAATCCGCCCGGCACGCGAGGTGTAATTAAGCCATTTTTATGCTAATCTAGCTCTTGCATGACTTCAAACAACTCCCAATCAAATATAATTCCGCGGCCGCCGGTGGTGGGCATCTTCGGCCATATCGACCACGGCAAATCTTCTCTCATAGATTACATCAGGAAATCACACATTACAGAAAAAGAGGCGGGTGGTATTACACAACATGTGAGTGCTTACGAAGTGTTGAGACAAAGAAAAGATGGCAAGACTTCCAGAATCACTTTCCTCGACACGCCCGGACACGAAGCTTTCAAAAACATTCGTACTCGCGGCGCATCCGTGGCCGATATAGCGGTCCTCATCGTTGCGGGAGATGACGGAGTGAAGCCGCAAACGCTCGAGGTTCTCAAATATATTCTCGAGAGCAAACTTCCCTATCTCGTCGCCATCACCAAGGTCGACAAGTCCTCAGCCGATGTCACGAGAACCAAACAAAGCCTGGCGGAGAGTGGCGTACTCGTCGAAGGCTATGGCGGAGATGTCTCGGTCGTCGAGGTTTCAGCCAAAACAGGTCAAGGCGTCGAGGAATTTCTGGACATGATAGACCTTATCGCGGAGATGGAGAATTTTTCCGGCAACATGGACGAGAACGGCTCTGGCGTTATCATCGAAGCCAATCTTGATCCGAAGAGAGGTGTTGCCGCCACGGGCATCGTGAAGAACGGTATAGTGCGCAAGGGAATGTTTGCAGCCTGCGGTGACTCAACGATGCCTATACGTTTTCTTCTCGATGCGGAAAATAATATGGTCGAGGAGCTTTCCTTCTCAAGTCCGGTACGGCTTATCGGCTGGGACAAGCTGCCGCCTATCGGAGAAGAATTCAAAACATTTTTGAAGAAAGCGGACGCGGAAGAGTATGCGAGAGAATTTGCAGAGAAAGGCAAGGCCTTAAATACAAATCCCAAAGGCCTTGCCTTGGAAAGCGAAGGAGTATCATCTCTCTCTCTTATAATCAAGGCCGATACGGCCGGTTCTCTAGAAGCGGTAAGGAGCGAAATTGGGAAACTAAGCCGAGAGAGAATCCTGCCGCGCGTAATTCTCGCGAGCGTTGGCAGTGTCGGCGAAAACGATGTCAAGGCGGCGCTCGCCACGCCGGGATCTGTCATTCTGGCTTTCCATACAAAAATTGATTCACAGGCCGCCTCGCTGGCCGAGCGAACTGGGGTCGAGATATTTCCTTTCGATATTATTTATGAACTCACAGACAAGACAACCGAGCTTCTGGCGACGCGCGAACCGAGAATTGAAGTGGAAGAAATTTCCGGCTCGGCAAAAGTGCTCAAGCTCTTCAGCACAGTGAAAAACAAGCAAGTCCTCGGTGCCAGAGTCGTGACCGGCTTCATTGCGAAAGGAAACAACCTGAGAATCATGCGGCGCGAAGCGGAAATTGGCCGAGGCAAGATAAAGGAGCTCCAGATGGCAAAAGTCGATGCGCCGAAAGTTGAGGAGGGTTCTGAATTCGGCGCGCTCATAGAGTCTAAAACGGAGATTGCTCCGGGCGACATCCTTGAAGCGGTATCAATGGTTATAAAATAAAATGAGAGATAAAAAAAGGGAGATAATCGCGGAAATTCTGCATCGCCTAGCGTCGAAATACGCGCTCGAAGAAGGAAGCAAAGCATCGCTTCTGACTATTACGAGAGTGGAAATTTACCCGAGCGGAAAAGAGGCCAAGATTTTCTTCACCACTCTTCCGGAGAATCAGGAAGAAACAGCTCTCAAATTTCTGGAAAGGAAAACTCCCGAATTCCAGCGCTACGTCCGTGACCAATCTCGCATCGGCATTGTGCCGCACATCAATTTCAAAATAGACTACGGAGAGCGGAATCGCCAACGTTTGGATACATTATCTTAAGCCAGTGCAGAGCTTTCTCGTCATTCTTCTCGCTCAAATACAGAAGTGTCAGATTCTCAATCGCGCCCGGGTAGGGATACTTCTGCTTGAGAGATTCGTGATACATTTGCTCCGCTTCACGCGGTCTTCCTTGCTTCCAATAGACAAGACCAAGATTGTTTAGGCCTTTCGAATACACGGGTTTAATGGCCTTGCTCGCTTCCAGATATTTTGCCGCCGTCTCAAAATCACCGCGGAAGTAGTAAACCGTGCCGGCATTCGAGAGCGAGAGCACACTCTTGGGCGCGCATTCGGCGGCGTTTAGGAAAAGTTTTTCCTCGCTCATCCATACCGACTGCCGCTGGAAAGAAATAATTACGTAGATAATAATAAGTAATCCCCCAACCCCCTTTATCAAGGGGGTAATCCAATTTTTCCCCTCCCCTGATAAGGGGAGGGTTAGGGAGGAATTTAAGACATAGGCGACAAACAATGCAAAACCCAGCGATGGATAGAAAAACAATCTCTCCCCCGCTATCGTTCCAACTGGGAAAATAAGATTCGATACAGGAATAAAGCTCGCGAGAAATATTGCCGAAGCAAACGAAATAATTGGTCGACGACGCAAGAAAAAGAAGAAAGAAACAATGGCGGCAAATAGCACTAGAGCGCCGAGAATCGCTCCGGCAGACATGAATGACGCGATGGGAATCTGATTGTATGAATAATCCGAGCAGAGATTGGCGGGCCAAAAAGTTTTGGAAACATATATCCAAAGAATTTGAAGCCCGGTGGCAATGCGATCGGGCACACTAGCAAAGAGAAGTGGATTCTCAATTATGCTCGTCTCCACGCCGAGGAAGTGCGCCGGTCCGAGCACCAAGAGCCGCAAGATAAAATAAATGGAAGCTCCCATTGCAACACCGAGTGTTGCAGGCGAAAGAACTTTTCGTTTTTGGATTACCATAATTAGTACCGCGAGTGGTACTACCGCGACTGCTGTTTCCTTCGCGCCTATTGCCAGAAACATCCAGAGACCGGCAAGCCAGAAATTAATTTTTTCCTTGCTAAATTCCAGAAGCAGAAGAAGTGAGAAGAAGAGTGCCAGAAGTTCCGAGCGACCGGAGATGTTGGCCACCACTTCCGTATGTATCGGTAGAACTAGAAAAATGAGCGCCGAGAGATACGCCAGCCATTCATTTTCAAAAAGTCTTTTGACCAGAAGATAAATGCACGCGCAAATGCCGAAATACAGAAAGAGATTAATGAGATGGAAGCCGAACGCACCTTCGCCGAGAAAGACGGTGTTGAAGAGATAGCTCAGAAGCGTTACCGGCCGGTAGAGCCCTGCCTCAACAATCCAGTACGGATGCGTGGCCACTTGGACGACCTGGTCGAGTCCGGTAAAAAGCTCTTGATGCTCGGCAATACCGCGGTCATCGAAGACGAATCCGCCGGCCAGAGACTGGCCGTAGATAATCAAGACAAGCGCGCCGAGAATTCCAAAAAAGATTTTCTCTTTTTTTGTCATGTGCGAGATGGGAGAATCGAACTCCCGTCCGATGCTTGGGAAGCACCAGTTCTGCCACTAAACTAATCTCGCTGCTAATTCATTCTACTTTAACTTTTTATTTAATGAAGAGGGTCACCTGAGAAATCCCAGAGTGACCCCCTTAACCGGCCTTGCTGTAGAAGTTTTTCTTGCCACACCAAGGGCAAAACCAATCCTTTTTCCCCTTAGGGGCATCCCCGACTGTCCACCACTTCAAGCAAAAATGGCAGTGGAAGTGGTGCAAGAGTTCCACCGAGCGCCTGATTTTCTTCAATCCGACCTTCATTTAACACTTCTCCTTGAATACGTCCTAAAATACCCTACTTCAGTGATGCAATTTAATCAAATGTGGCTCTATACGAGTCTGCTCGAACCTACTTTATCAAAAATTCTTGATTCTAACTAACTCGCACGCCCTGCGGGCGTGCTCGTGCCTCTCGTCTTACAGACGCCGTACACCTTTCGCACCTTCGGTGCTCAAGGCCCTTCGGAAGCGCACAGCGCTTCCTCAGCCTTTCCGCTATCAAACTTTCAGTGTTGGCGGTGATAAGACTTTTTTGAATGCATGCCCCGTAGCGAGCTTCGCTCTGCTACTGGGGGAATGAGCGGAAAGGGGCTCGGCTAGGAATACAAGATACTCGGTGCTCGGTCTGATTGTTTGTGGAGCGTCCGCGCCTAAAGCGGGTGCACCACTCGGCATCCGCCTCGGGCTGTTTCCGCTAGGGCTACGAGCGCCTAGATGCCTATGTGCGGGTAGTGAGCGAACGGCTCAAATACCAGTAAATGAGCCGTTCGCTCTACCCGCCTCTTTTTGGGGAGAGGAAAGGTTCCTCTCCCCAGCTTCGGGCTCCTCCTCGTTCCTTCGGAGTCCGCCCTCGCACAACCCCTCTCCTTGTTTTCATCTCTGTGTGAGTTGTGTCGCTACGCTTTCGTGTTTTGTGGCTTCGTTCGGGTCGGCGCTCGTCTTTAGTCACAGACGCCCTAGCGGTTCTCAGCCCGAGGCTCTTTAGTTTCTGTGCTTGCCCCACACCACCCGTGCGCGCACATTCTGCCGCGAGGTTAGTGAGGGGGCGGCAGAACTCCCTTACATTCGGGAATACGATACAGGTTTTCCGGTCCTTCCATTCTGTCTTACCTTTCCTCCTCTCTCTAGTTGCTCAAGGTATCTGGTAGCTGTTGCATCCGAGACATGCAGAAGCTTTTCTACATCATCATTAGTAATATTTGCTTGCTTCAAAAACATTCCCATTATCTTTTCCAGTTTCTTGCGCTTTCGGAATTGTATAACTTCTCTGGCTTTTATCAGTAGTTCACGAGCCAAACTTGTTTGGATTACGGGCGGAGTTGAGACTTGGGGTTGTGGCGCAGAAACAGGTTCGGGGGTAGGAGTGGGTGTTTCTTGCGGTGAGCTTGTCGAAGGGGTCGAAACCGGTTCGGGGATTGGTTCAGTAGGGGTTGGCGGTAGTTGCGCTGACTCTGGGGTAGGAGATGGCTCTATCGGTGCTATGTAGAGCTCTGGGACGGATTCCGGCACTTGGTTAGAGTCAGGTGCTGGTACGGGTGTAGGATTTGGCTCTGGGTCCAACGGCTCAACGGGTTGAGCCGTTGGGGTTTCCTCGACCACTGCCGGTTCTGTGATTGGTTCGGGTACAGGCGGAGTTACTACTGCCGGTTCAGGTTGGATTGGTGCTGGTTCAAGTATTGCTTCGCCCGCCGAAGCCTCAGGCGTAGGCTGGGGCTCGCTTACAACAGATTCAGTTGTAGTTTCTTCGGCCATTAGACTCTTTCGTAACTCACATATCTGCCGGTTTTTCCAACTTGTCTTACTTTCCCTTCTTTTTCTAATTCATCGAAGTATCTAGTAGCCGTGGCATCGGAAATACCGAGCATCGCTTCAACATCATTGTTGGTAAGCGGGTGGTTTGTTTCCAGAAGCTCAAAAATTGCTTGTTTATTCCGTTTCTTTTCTTCCTGTTGCTTAGAAATGAAGCCGACCTCCTGCTTTTTAGAAGCAACAAAATAACCGAGGAGAAAACCGATAATAAGTGTGATTATGAAATACATATGAATATTGTATCAAATTTTTTTACTCCATCTAGTTTGATTGATATTGATTCTTTAATATCTCGCTAAGAATTTTAATTGATTTTTCGATATCACCATTATCTATCGAGGCAGTATCACCATGGTGGATAACATTTCTTATACACAGAGGAAGCAAAACATCTTTTCCAATTCCCAGATCCATCTTCTTTATAACTAAACCTTCGTTATTTAGAATTCGTATCATTTCATTTGATGTCTTTTCTATACCAGATTTACCCAGTCGCCACTTTTTACTTCCGCCCATCTTTTCATGTACTTTGTTAAATAGTGCAATATGTAGGTTTTCGTCCGCAACATTACCAAAATCCGTCATGCCTTCTTCTGGTTTTTGAGTTTCATTGTTTATTTTTTTGAAGGAATAGATTTTTATATCATCATTACCTAAGTTTGAATACAAAAAATAAGGATCGTGAGTTGAAACAATGATTGTTATCTTATCGTCCACATCAATAATATCCTTTATTGCTTTGTTTATGTTTCTTTTAAGTTCTGGATGAAGAAAAATTTCTGGTTCCTCAAATAGGATTAATGTTTCTTTATTTGCTGCCTCGTCAGCTGGTCCATATTTTTTATAGAGATCCACATATGATTTTAAAATCGAAGCAATAAACATTCTTTGATATCCTTGACCAATTTGATTTATTTTTAAGTCTTTCTCTACCCCAGTTTCTTTAATTAGAAACTTGTTAAACAAGGACTGAATTATTGGTTCTATTTTGATAACGGTGCTTTCTAGATCGTTCTTAATCTCCATTTCGTCCTTAGAAGTGAATTGCTTAAAATTGTTATTTGTTTGCTTTACCAGAAATCCCAACTTCTCTTTAAGACCCCACTCGTCTTCAATTTTTATAGGTATATTGAGATTATTAAATAGTTTTACTACATTACTAACCAATCCAGAGGTGGCCGCTGATTCCTTGAACTGATCATCTGAGGGATTTACATCATTTGCTCTAATATATACAATTTCTACTTTTTCTGATTTATTGAACTGTTCCTCTATTGCTTCAAAAAATTTTGTTTTCCCGACATTATTTTGACCGACTATTATATTTAGTCTCGCCATGTTTGGTAAACAAAAACCCTCTGGTATCGGCTGGTTAGCTTTTGTTATTTTAATTTCTTGCATGATGATTTATTTTAGTAACTCATACTCAAACAGCTTCGGCTGAATAATATTTTCGTAGTATTTGGCTAATTTTGTCTTTAAACTAATGATTGTCGTATTCAGTTCCGGATAGTTGTAAATCCACTCGTCGTTTTCATTTTTATAACGAGAGTTAAGTTCCTCGTCGATCTGATACGTGCCATAAGTACATTTCTTGTCATAGTTCTTTGTGGATCTAGCTTTTGACAGCACCTCAGAAAAAGCGTCCAACAAATCCTGCTCTTCTTTGGTGAGTTTGTGCGATGTTATCTTACTGCTTGCTAACGTTCCTTTGTCAAAACAGAGTTCGTTTTTATAAAATCGGCCGTCACTGCCATCGAAGCTACGGCAATGATTACGCTGGCTCAAACAAGCAAATATAAAACAGCTTTTTAAGAAATCCTTGTCCTTAAGATAATGATCGCCTCCGTCAGCGGTTGTGAAATATACATCGCGCTCATACCAATTCTTTTGAGGATAGAGTTTTGCTGCAAATAACGGTAACTTATCTACAAAATTATCTGATCGGAGATAGAAACCCTGAGATTTTTCTAAGCCATTGTATGTAATAGTTCTGGTCAGTGAATAACTGATAGGATCTAAGTTATAGCTCGTAATCCTTAGGTGACCGACTATATTGTCATTGTATATTGCCTTGCGTGTAATTTTTTTATCCGACTCTATACCAGATAATTCACATACAACTTCGGTTTTAATATCATTACTAAAAGTCCGTATATCTTTGTAAACCTGTTGCATCGGGCGATGTACCTTTCTAATTTCAATATTATGTAACTCAACCACCTCATCATCTTCTTGCTCTGGTGTTCTCTTTGTATCTATATCAAAAGCTTTGAGTGTTAGTTTCTCACGGCTATTGTCCATGTTCTGCCATAAAATACAACTAATAGCGCTAGGACCAGCATGGAAGAACTGGCGGTTAAATAAAAAGCCGTCAATAAATTTCTTTTCACCAAGACCGAGCGACTTCCAATATTTTATCGGGCTAAACAATACAAAATAATCATCGGGTTTCGTGAGATAGTGTTTCCACCCTGACCAAATAAACAAATTTGCTAATTCTCGGTGGCTAGCTTCGTTTGTTCCTGCTTTCTTAAATTCTTCATAGACGAATGACTTGCTAGTATTTTGATTTTTTATCTTGGCAGCTTCATCTCGATACGGTGGATTTTCCAACAGGATTATGTTTGTTTTCTTGTCCTTAATAAAGCCTGAAAGCATTGCGATGCTTTCGCTATACTCCTTAGTCATTCCGGTTGACTTTTGTCCCGTAACAAATTGAGAGCTCAGCGCATCACCACCTTCAACTAAAGCCTTCTTGTTACTAACTTCCTGTGGTGGTGGGATGATTAGCTTGACACGATCTCCAATGCGCTCGTATAGCACTATCCATTCCTTCAATTCATAAGTGTTAACAATAGTGTGCGACAACTCATTGTCAAAAATATAATTGCGTACCTTGATAGATGTTTCGTATTTCTTTAATTCCGCCAGTGTAATCTCGTTTATTGTTTTTTTACTTCTCCCTAAAATCAAATCTACGCCATCGCCAACGCTAGAGATATATTCCTTCTTGAAACTCCTATCAACGTACTTACCTAATTCGCCAATTGTAATATCATCCACACTTTTATCAGTTAAAAACTCTTCTAGGTTGCCTGTACCGGCGCAGCGGTCAAGAATGATATAGTCATGGCCTTTCGGTATCTGCTTAATGGCCTTACGGACCAATTCTGTAGCTTTGAGACAATATGCTGGAGGAGTATAAAAAGCACCAAGTTCTTTTTTGTGCTGCTTATCATTAAGCAGGTCCATGATGTACTTGAAATCCCTTTCATCACCTGTCCACGGATAGATATAAGCAGCAAAATGTTTAGGGGCACGTAACTCCTTAAAAAGTTTAATTTTACTAGCAGTCGGATTTTCTAGATAAAACCGATTTGACCAACCGACAACATCGAATAAGTCAATATGAATTTGGGTATATTTTTCTACATCTAGAATTTCTGTAATCCGTCGTAGGCCAGCTAAATTACTGTAATCAATCTTTTCTGATTGAAGGTTAGTCCCAAAATCAGCATTATCTTTGCTTGCTGCACCGGCATAGGGTATTTCTATATATGAAAGAAAATCTTGAGAATTAAACAAGTAAGCATTTTCTTCATTTAGTGCGACTAGTAAGATTTGCGCGGGTATAGGATCTCCTTTTACTCTTCGGTGACTGAGATATTTTATTGCCTGAAATAGCGCCTTATTAATGTCCGGGATAGTGAGTTTGAATTCGAATAAGGTACCTTTATATACCCCGTCAGTATTATGAGTTAGTTCCACGTCGGCATCTATCCTTAAATCAACAAAGAATTGTATCTGACCTTCACGTTCAGATGAGAAATTCTTTTTTGGTTTAGTTAGTTTTTTTGCCATACTTTGTACTTCGCCCTTAGCCATCTTGACATTCTTAAATATTGCTTGCCTATAAGAATGTTGCCGTTTCTTTATAATCCCACAGATTCCTCATTTTTGAAACTTACTGATTTATCAACGGCTCAATGGATTGAGCCGTTGGCAAAAAATCCCTTTTCTGCTACTTTACCTCTCCGAGATGAGCGTGATCATTCCAACCGAGTATATACCAACCAGATTCATGAAGTCCAAATGAGTGATCATATTGAATCAACGTAATGCCGGTATTGTGCGGAACGAATGTTCTTTTTACTTCATCATAAATCTCAGGTGTTAGTTTATCTCCAAAGATAACCATCGCAAGAATCATTTTGAGTATTTCACCGTGGGTAACAACAAGTATGTTTTGCTCGCTACGTTTTGATAATAAATTCATAATCTTTCCAGCACGTTCTTTAATTTGAAAATAATCCTCTTCGTCGGAGTGTCTGTTGTGTGGATCGGTGAATGTGTCCTTCACCACTTTCATTATTGTTTTTACCTCCGGATCACTTTTATTTCGTCCACGCACCGCTGACGGCCTCTTTATTTCTTCAAATATAGGATCTTCGATTACCTTATGTCCAGTACGTTCAGCAATAGCTCGTGCCGTTTGAGATGCTCTTGTCATCGGGCTCGCAAATATCACGTCTACGGGTATGCTTTCAAATCTCTTGGCCATAAATTCTGCCTGTTCCTTTCCTTTTTCAGACAGTTCTATGGTTGGTAGCTGGAACTGATCAGACTCATTTCCATCAGTGCTTCCATGTCGAACAAAATAAATATTCATGTGATTGGATTATGTTATATCTGGTAAATCACCAACTTTTTGATCTTTGAATGAAATGTTTGGGAAATCTCTCAAGGAATAATCGAATACAGCCTGGTTTTTATAATAAGAGTTCGGAAAAAGATTAACTTTCTTACCAAGCAAAGTTGCACAGATCGCTATATGCAACCTATCGGTATTTATCTCCTTATACTGCTTTAAAGAATTAATGAGTTCATCTAAAGGCTTAGTAGCATAGCCATTGTAAGAAAGATCATTATTGAAATTTGGAATATTGTCTAATACAGACTCCTTGTCTTTACGAAAGACATTTAATACTCCATTCCCTTCAGGAAATTTTGGAAAGATATTATAAAATGCACAATCATGCCATAGATAAACATCTCCTTTCAGAATGTTCCGCTTAACAAAATCAAAAGAAACTTTTTCCCGACAAAAAACAATAGCATCGCCAGATAAATTATTTAATACCTCAATTTGCTTATCTCCAAAAATTGTATGAGGTAAAATAACAATTTCTCGGTATAAATTATGCTTCTTGATTAAGAAATCTCTTACGTCTGAGTAGTAATCAACAAAATTACCCCCGCCATCTATAAACAAGACGTCATTATTTTTTGGTGAATCTATTTCAACATAATTCTCGCTAATATTCAGTTCATTCAATAATATTTTGGTTCCATGCCAAATTAGTGAATCGCCGTAATTACCAGGGAAACGGTAAAAATCTACTGCCTTACCCCGATATTTCTCTAAAAGATCTTTTAAATCAAGCTCTTCCATCGAGTAAGCATGCGCTAAAAATGCGAGTTTAACAAGGACTATCATTTACATGTTATTATTGCAATATGAATGTAGTCTTCTGTGCTGACGGGACTTATCTAGCACTTCTACCCACTGTATTAAACTCAATATCTGCTTCTAATGATGCGAGTAAAATGCGATTCCACTTGCTTCACAATATTGAAGACGATGAGTTGATAGAAAAATTTAATATATATATTAGAGAAAGGTTCAAAACTGAATTGTTATCATATTTCGTACCTAAAAGATTTAAGTACGATAACAACCTAAATCATGTTACAGATGCCACCATGTTACGTCTTTTGATTCCCAATGTCATCGATGCGCAAGGGAAAATACTGTATCTAGATGCGGATATTATTGTAAATACTAATTTAAGTAGATTATTAACAATCAATCTCAGTGAAAAAGGATTCGGCGGTAAGACATCTCTACATAGCGGAGTCGTTAAAGATATGACTTTTGGAAATATAAAGCCCACTTACAAAACTCTAAACGCCGGTGTTCTGATTATGGATTTGGACATTCTAAGAAAAGACAAATTCACAGAAAAGTGCTTGGCTCTTCTGGACAAATACCCATATAACGACCAAGTGATTATCAACTTATACCTAGAAGGAGACTACTCAGAACTTCCTAAGCAATATAATATCTTTAACACTCAAGATGATGAGCTCTTGCTTGAACACAAGGAATACATATTACACTACGTGGGCGCGTATAAACCATGGAATCATGAGGTACCAAATGCGGTCATATGGAAGAGATTTGAAATTCTTGCCTGAAAATTATCTCTTTTCTATTACAGCAATGCCATCACAAGATTTTGTTATATCTGGGTTATTCAAGCTATCAAATATAAATATGTTCTTTATACCCTCCTCAATTATTCGTCTCTCTTCTTCCGAAGCAAGCGTTGAAAGCCATAATCCAGTCCTTTTAAATTCACGCAGAATGTCAATAGTTTTCGGATTTTTTTCATCCTCATACTCGCTTGGTTGCCAGTGAAGATCCTCAATGATAAATAAGCCGCCAGATTTTAAGTATTTAAATAAGTAATTAAATGTTATTTGCTGGTGTTTTGAGGCATGAAGTGCATCATCGATGATGACATCCAGATCCTTTTCTATTTCAATGATTTTTTTCAGATCTTCCCGCTTGCTTTGGTCTCCCTGGACAATCACTATTTGAGAATCTGTTGGGGGTAAAAAATGGCAAATATCGAATCCGATAATTTTTGCATTAGGAAGATACTGCCGCCACATATTGAGTGATGGTGTTGTTTTACGAATTTGAGTCTCGTCAGTTTGGTGCCGGATATATAAAAGGCCAATTTCACACAATGTTTTGATGGTATGACGACGTTCGTTAAGAAAAAAATCATAAATACGAACGTAACCGTGCCCTGAATTTGCCTTATCAGTTCCCGTCCTGATAGCAAGACCTATTAGCCTGTTACTGCGATATTGTTTGAAGTTATATTTAAAATACTCACAAATAGATTTGAATTCTTGGAATATACCTATAATTTTACGTCTCCAGTTCATGTACAGTGGTTAAAATTAGATTTTTAGCTAGTTTGTAGTTTGCAAACAATAATTTTTGGTCTTAGGTAACCACCTACATTCGTCGGCAATTTTAACTGTAATGACTGAAAAATTTTAAAGCGAGATTTACGCAAAATAGATTCAATAATTTCGTACTCACTTGTATATACCCCTAATGTGCCATTAGGAAGTAATTTTTCTTCACAGTATTCAATAAAGGTCCTATACAATGTTTCCAGGTCCTCATTCTTTGATACAACCATACCAAATGGCAAATCAGAAGTAATAGCATCAAATCGACCTAGATCTGGTTTATCAAATATATCTGCCTCCTTAAGTCGCGCTTTCTGTATTAAGCCAGCCTCTTTCACATTTTGTATTGCCAAAGAAAGGTGCTTTTTATTATTATCAAAACCAACAATTTCTTTTAACTTTGGATAACACAGACCCGCTTCTATAAGCAGGGTTGCGCTTCCAGAAAAAATATTTAGGTATGACTCAGCTCTTTCCAGTTCACATAATGAATTGAGTGCATAAGCAATTGTAGGATCCATAGCACCACTCATATGCCTTACTTTATAGTTTCTTAAGGATAGGGGCCTGGGTGTGCTTTGAATGCCGACTTCCCACTCATCCTCTATTTTTATAATATGAATTTTTAGATCAGATTCCTCTGTTTCAATTAGTTTATATGTTTTTTTTATATATTCAGAAATATCACGAATTTCCGGAGAGTCTGAACCAGCGCAAGTTATTTTGAAAGTTTTAAACTCATCCTCGTTACCTGCAATGACTGCCTCAATAAGACAGCCCAAAATAGACTTGTGATTTGAAATATAAAGTGGATTGTATTTGGTATCTTGTGACACAACATAGGCACGAGCTACGCTCCTCAACTCCCTAACCTCATCCAAATTTGATACATAGTCTAAATAGATAGAATCTCCAACTTCTCTTCGTACGTGAAAAACTTTCTTTTTATTAATCTCATTTAGAACAATACTACGTAAACCCGTCACGTAGGATAGTTTAATTTCTAGATTTAATTCTTTCATACCCATTCTTAATTTGATCAAAGGCATCAGAAACTCGTATTCTGTCCATGCAAAATTCTTCACAGCACGTAATCTCCTCTTGCCTTGAACTATGTTTGCACAATTTATGCCTATCTTTGTCATATAATGGTACCATGTATTCTGAAGTATGTAAATATTTAGGGTCAGTCGCACCGAATATAACAAATGAGCTCTTATTGAAGCTCTGGGCAATTACTGCTGGCCCAGAGTCATTTCCGATAATAAATTTACAATGTTTAATAAGCGACATCATTTCGCTGAATGAGTAAGACTTCTCAAGTATTATGCATTTAACTTTAAACTCTTTTTCAAGCAATTTTGCTAACTGAAGAAACTTATCGTAACCCCAATTTCTCTTTTTCTCCTCCCACCAACTGGTAGAAGGGGCAATGAGAATATACTCGTCCTTAATAATTCTATTCCACTCATCATTCAAGGTTGGAATATCATTCATCTCAATGTCACCAAAACCAACTGATTCCATGTATCCTTGAATATATGTCTTATGGTTGTCACTTAACTCGTGTACCAGCCTGATGAAAGCATCACACTTTATCTGGTTCGAAATTAAGTCATTGTAATCGTATATATGGGTATAAGTGCCTAGTAGTTGCCCGGCGTCTGTAATCTTGGTTGCC
Organism: Candidatus Zambryskibacteria bacterium RIFCSPHIGHO2_01_FULL_46_25; assembly: GCA_001825155.1. GTDB lineage: Bacteria > Patescibacteriota > Minisyncoccia > Phycocordibacterales > Zambryskibacteraceae > UBA5004. The sequence goes on from MHVH01000005.1 coordinate 169,534, forward strand.
AAGGAAATGGTATCGCTAAATTTTAATAGAAATTTAGCAACAGGCTCTGTCATTATCACATCACCCAGATGTCCACTCCTGACAAGGCAAATTGACTTAATCTGTCCCTTTTCAATCTTTCTCCTCAGATACTGACTGTGCCATTTGACCAATTTAGTATCGTAGATAAATCTATCCTCTGGTATAAGAGTTCCCCAAAATGTTCTGTGTTCCGAAAACCATCTTTTTCTTATCTCGTCCACATTATTTTTAAATTCATCAACATATTTTCTAATGGTTTCTATTCTCTCCATCCATGGTGCGTCCGAATCAGAGGTTGAGTCATTTTCGAATTCAGCAAGCTTCTTCCACTTTTTATATATTTCCTCCGGTTTTCCGCGAAATTCAAAATGTAAAAGCTTAGCCTCACTTGCGGGCACAATAAAAGGGTTCCAGTGATAATTACCAAAAAAATCTTTGTTGTTCTCAGTTCTTACATAATGGCCTCCCACCACGATTTCCATACGATCATGATTTTTAACAATAGCTTTTCTAAAATGACCGTATTCCTGCCATGGTTTTTCTGGCCACGGATAATAGTATTTTGTTGTATCTATTGGATTTACTGGTGAGCATGTAAAATCATTAAAAGTGTAATCAAATAAGGCGTTTGCCCACCCAATTGTTGCATAAGGAATTTTCTTGTCCTCTAGGCGATCTATAAAATCGTGTATATCTTTTTCTTTGATTGAAAAAAACTCGTCGACATCCAGAAATATAAACCAGTCTATCTCGTAGTTATCTTTTGCATACTTTAAGAGCTTATTAGCAATTCTTGCATGATCAAATACGGGATTCTCCTCATTGATGATTACTACCCGAGAATTATTTTTATATTTGTCGAAAATCTCTTTGGTTCCATCTGTAGAGCAGTGATCAGCAATAAAAATGTAATCAAACCCGAGGTCTAGATGATAGGAAATATTTAAATCAGCATATAACTCCTCATTTCGTACCGACATCAGTATCGCAACACTGCTTCTTCTCATTGCCTAACTATATCATTTATGGTCGAATTTTAATACTGGCTACTTCAAAAGGTCATCGAGGTAATGTTTGAATTTATAAAATGCCGGATGATCAGGGTAGACAGCATGGAACATTGTAACTTCATCCAAATCTTCGATATCAGCATTTTCGTTTGGACCAATTAACATATATTTTTCTTTCGGGAAAATATATAATTCGCCATTTATCGAATACCTAGTCAGAGCAATTGCTAGTGCTCCCTGCTCATCATGGTGGGTTTGATTATCTTTAGATATGTTCTTTTTCCACCAATTTAATTCTTCTGACAAATCTTGAGAAATGTTATAACCTGCTTTTTGTATAAAGAGACCAGCATTTACAAAGGGAGTTTGTTTGTCAGCTTTTTGCTGCATAGCCCCATACTGCCACAGCTGACCGAAAAACTCATCCATAATACCGAACTTTGATTTCGAGTCCTTGATGAAATCGTCAATTTCTTTTGGGTATCTCAATAAAAATACATCCGAGTCAATATAGACCTCCGTTTCATTTACATCTATTCTCGGGCTTGGACACCACTTTTTCCATGTAGCAACAGAATCAATATCATACTCACTAACGATGTTGGTAAAATCTAGCACTTCAGCAATTCCGTTGAATTTGTTCATCCAGTCACTTGGTGAATCTGTATAGATGACATATCTGTGTTTATTACCAAATTGCTTTTTGAAAGACAAAATACTATACCTAAGTAAATCTAGGTTTTTTTCTTTATATTGACCCCATATACTCCATCTAAATATCATTTTATTTTAGGAAAATGTTTAGGTTTCCACTGCTTTCTTTTAGTATTATTATATTTTGAATACATTTCGAATATCTTTCTTTGATCTGGTCTTTCAATAAGCCATTTATCAATATTGGTGTAATATCCATGAAAACCAAATTGATCTTTATAGTTATCATCGCCGCCCTCGAATGCAAATCTTCTTGCTAATTCTACATCAGCGAATTCTATTCCTCTTTTTATAAAAAGATCTCTGTACCATACACTGAACGCTATGTCTTCTGGATGAAAATATGGAATCTCACTTGATTTAAATAATTCTGCCGATACTTCTAAGAATTTCCTGCTCCTTATACAAAAACCTCCATTACCAACCACTCTTCTCCCTCTCCAGTTTTCAGGAAACCCAAAATCATTAATTGACCAATCTTTTACAACCCATGGTGCACCAATATAATCATAATTTAGAAACTCATTGGTCCAACTATTTGGGTTTAAGATGAATCCATCCCATTGAACCAGTAAAACAAATTCTGTATCAACGTAGTCTTTTAAGTCACTTAAACAGAACTGCGAATATTGCTCATGAGAAGCAATCTCTTTTATTTTAATTAATCTATGATCTTCAACATCCTTTGAAGTAAGCAGCTTGGATTTTGCAAAAGTAATTTTTTCTTCGCACAAATTCATTACTTCCTGTAGCTTAGCTGGGTCGACACAATCAATCCCTAGCAAAGTAACTTTATCTAACTTTAATTTCATATAATCGGAGTGCGTATAATCTATTTGAGATTCTTCACAAGAAAATCCCTCATAATTACCGGAAAATCAAATCTGCCAATCGTGTTTGTGTTTTTATCAATAATTTCTCTCTTTGTGTTCTGATCCAATTTGGCTGTGGTGATTATTTTTTGTGAAAACAGTTCGATATCATTTGGATCAACGTATACAGACTCATCCTCACTAAATGCATCAACTGCGCCATCAACCTCACTAATTATAGTTACAAAATTCATATCTCTTGAAAACAACTTGGCCTCAATTGAGGTGTGTGGGAATGGATCCATTATTGATGGTATACATACAATATCTGTATTTTCATTTCTTAATACGGTTTTCCATATATCTGGATTGAAATCATCAATGATGATAGATCTAGGTGTATCTGAAAGAATGCTTCGGACTTCGGAGAAGTAATTCGATTCACCAGAATTATTTGGCATTTGTAAAATAAGATAGTGATTTGGCAACTGTTGAGCCGACATTTTCCATGCCTGAGCAAGCTCTCTGAAACCTTTAGCGACCGAGCACCTTCCCCAAGAAAAAATAATCTTTGCATCTCGTTCGATATTTATATCAAATTTTTCTAAATCAGAGTTTGTAAATTTCCTGCTAAGATAGTTGTCGTATCTACTAAAAAATAATCCATTTTGAAGAAAATCATCTTTTGAGAAAAATAATCCATAATCATTATGCATTCTCTCAGCGAACTTTTTTCCTAAAGAAATGACCTTCGAGTCTTTATCTTTGAAGGCTAGGTCAAAACACTCTTGCTCAACCCTAATTCTATTTTCTCTCCAAACCTGATCTCCAAAAGCATGATTTTTGCCAGTACTTAATGGGAAATAAAAATACTTAACTTTTTTGCTGTTAACCAAATCTTTATATTTAGCAAAGAATAAAAAGGGAGTGTCATTTAAAATGATATAACTCTCCTCATCAGGGTTTAGAATAATATTTAGAGCAGTAACAAGGGAGGAGCATGTGTAATTCCATTCATTAAAACTTCTCCACATATCCCACTCACTTTCTCCTTTGGTCGAATTACATAGTGGCAACATGGCGCCTCCAGTTTCTGAAGTAAGTTTATTTGCCTTATCAAAACACTCTTTGTTAAACACTTTTGAACCCTGGTCTACATTGATATAAGCAATACTTACCTTCAAATCGAACTCATCAGCAAGTTCACCTAAAGCATCCACAAAATTTTTTGCAATTGTTCCAACTCCAGAATAATGCGTACCTATGCCGTCATATGTAGCTATAATTAGATGTTTCTTCATATATTTCAGCTGGACTTAATTTCTAATAGAAGTGGCGAGTGATCTGATATCGGCTCATTAGTGATATTTAAAATACCACTCTTTTCAGAGTTTAGGAAGTACTGTGCCGATGCTCTTCGGTCATCGTGTACAAGGTGGCTGGTTGGCAAGGTAGAGAAACTGTTCTCTTTTGCCCTAACGGCTCAGCAAGCTGAGCCGTTGGAAAACTAGACTTTCCGCTCATTCCATTCAAAAAAGTCTTATCACCGCCAACACTGAAAGTATGATAGCGGAAAGGCTGAGGAAGCGCTGTGCGCTTCCGAAGGGCCTTGAGCACCGAAGGTGCGAAAGGTGTACGGCGTCTGTAAGACGAGAGGCACGAGCACGCCCGCAGGGCGTGCGAGTTAGTTAGAATCAAGAATTTTTGATAAAGTAGGTTCGAGCAGACTCGTATAGAGCCACCATAGATGGGATAAAGCCCAATTCGGATAATTCGGATTTGGCTTGGCTGATGAAAACCCAAGGAATTTCGGGCACGGCGCGCGCTTCGCGCGAGTGGAGGTGTAGGTTCATAAAATTCAAAGCCAAAATATTTTCTGGAGGTTGATTTTAATACAAGGGTTCTGGGAGGTCGTACTTTTTAGTATGTGCTTGCCCCACCCGCCCGTGCGCGCACAAATTCTGCTCCCCTTAATGACATTCTCCATTTTACAACACTGATTATTCCTCCTGTCTTCTTGAAAAATCCTTATTTTATGATAGTTTATCGTCAGTGGCGATTCGTTCGCCACCAGAGTGCTCAACGGGAGAAGTTTGTTTACTCAAATTACTCACAATGACGCACTCGCAACATTCAAGTAAGAAAGAAAGTTTTACTTTCCTTCCGAAAGGTGTTATCCTTAGTAGCGAGGCTGACCCAGCGTCGGCCTCGACTCCTAAGGGTACCGGTCCAAGTGGTTGTATGTTGGTTCGACTCCAACGGGATCGTCTATTGAAAAACATCTCAATTTACATTCAGTTTTCTCCTATTCAGAGTTTGGAAAAGCTTTTAACAAGCTAAAGAAAAAGAACAAATATAGGCAGACATCTGCAGATTTTAATTTAAAAGACCGATATTCCGACAAAAGAATTCTAAACGCCCTAGGGAAATTCATACAGAAACATTCGAGCGATCAGGCAAGAGGATTGTATAGAGAAGTAGAAATCTACTCTCTTAGGCCATATAGGGGAATTTCGATTTTAAAAAAGAGCGGGAAATATCGCCCACTTCTTGTTCCCTCTCCTTTGGATAGATTGGTATTTTTAACTGCGCTTCCAAGAATAAAAGGGTTGATTTATAAGAGACTTTTGAAATTTTCTGCTTTAGGGGTAGGCGTTAAGAGTGAGGAGGGATTAAAAATTACCATTGTATCTAATAAAATATTTGAAAAGGTTAAGCAGAAGAAAACGAGATATGTCCTTGCCTTAGATTTCCAGGACTTTTTCTCAACTATTCACAGAGATAAGCTGCACAGAAAACTTAAAACTATTTTTTCAAAAGCTGAAGAAAAAGAACTTTTGAAACTTTTAGTCTTGTCGATAAATAATCCTATAGAATCAGATGATCTTTTTAAAGCAAAATTTAAGAATCTTAATCTCGAGACAAGCGGAATTCCTCAAGGACTAGCGTACTCTCCATTACTAGCTAGTTTCTTTGCTACAAGTCTGGACGCCTTAGTGAGAAGAAACAAGTCAGTAATCTCGTACCGTTATTTAGATGATATGGTAATCATAGGGCCAAACAAAAGAAATCTTATAAAAATCTATAGAAAAATAAAAAGTTTTTCAGCTAAATTGGGTCTGAAGCTCCACGACCTTGGCGGAAAGACAAAAATATTACCAGTTATAAATCCCGATGATTCTTTCGATTTTCTCGGCATCTCTTTTTCTAAATCAGGTAAGCATATTACCAATCAAGCTATTAAGAAGTTTTTAGAAACCATAAAGACAGAAATCCTTACTGGGCGAGGATTAAGAACTTCTCCAGATAATATCAAGAGGGTTTTTAAAGAATATGTCACTGGATGGAAACAATACTACTCGGCCATCTGCCCAGAGCACTATAAGGAAATAGCCCCAATTTTAGCAAATGAAGTTCGTACTTATATGCTGAAAAAGAAAGCTTGGAAAAGGATATACCTAAGTGATGAAAATTTGTTTAACTTGAAGGAGTGATATAATAAACTCGCACTCAACCGATAATAAGTTGTCTTTTTAAATGGCCGTCTCGGGTCAGCTTAAGGCAACTTAGGTTGAGTGCACCGGGGCGGCCATTTAAGTTTATGAAATACTTTTTATACGTTAGAAAATCCACCGATGTTGAAGACAAGCAAGTGCTTTCTATTGAAGCGCAGCTTTCGGAATTGAGAACTATTGCTAAACATGATGAGCTAGAAATCGTAGAGGAGTTTATAGAAAAGCGAAGTGCAAAAGTTCCAGGCAGATCAATTTTTGAAGAAATGCTCCGCCGGATTGAAAAGGACGAAGCCGAAGGAATTATTTGCTGGAAAGTAGATAGACTTTCCAGAAATCCTGTAGACAGCGGACGTATCAGTTGGATGCTTCAGCAAAACATCATTCAAAAAGTTATCACACACGATAGAGTTTATCTCCCGCAAGACAATGTGCTTATTATGTCTGTAGAGTTCGGGATGGCTAATCAATACATCAGAGATTTGAGTGTAAATACCAAACGAGGTTTAAGAGCCAAAGCCAGACAAGGTATTTACCCCAGTGTTGCGCCCCTAGGATATTTAAATGATGTAAGGAGTAAGACGATAGTTATAGATAGGAAGAAAAGCCTTATAGTCCGTAAAGCATTTGAGATGTATGCGGAAAATAAATATAACCAAGAAGATATAGCCAACTTTCTTTTCAAGAATGGTATTCAAAGCAGATTAATAAGAAGACCAGACGCAACTGGCGGTAAGCCCTTGAAGAGAGACCAGATTAAGTGGATCTTAGAAAGCCCTTTTTATTATGGAAACTTCTACTATGCTGGCGAAGTTTGGGAAGGAAAACACAAACCCTTAATTTCAAAAAAGCTCTGGGATAAAGTCCAAGAAGTTTTGAAATTAAGAGGAAGGGTAAAGAAAGTTAAGACAGAACCTAAAGCATTTTCCGGACTTCTTTATTGTGGAGAATGTGGCTGTTCTATTACTGCCGAAAGACAAAAGGGACATATTTATTATCGTTGCACCAAAAAGAAAGGTAAATGCTCACAGCCCTTTACTAGAGAGGAAGTTTTAGACTCCCAACTTTCGGCAATACTAACTTCCTTAGTATTGCCGAGTGAATGGGCTAAAGAATTAAATAAGATGTTGGATAAAGACGAAGCGGACATCACTCAATCCGCGACGGCGTCCGTCCAAGCTCTGCGGTCAGATGCGATGGAGATAAACTCCAAGCTTGCCCGCATTACAGACCTCTTTGTGGAACAAGACATTGAGCGTGGAGAATACCTGGATAGGAAGAAAGCTCTAATGTCTCAAAAGAAGTCTGTAGAGGAACAAATCCTCTTACTTGAACGAGACGCTGCTAGATGGCTCGAACCGATGCGAGAATGGCTAAAGGTGGCTTCTAGCCTAGCTGAAGCCGCGCAATCGAACGACCTCCCCTCCAGAAAATCATACCTCCAGAAAATCTTTGGCTCGAACCTCACACTCCACTCACGCGAAGCGCGCGCCGTGCCCGAAATTCCTTGGGTTTTCATCAGCCAAGCCAAATCCGAATTATCCGAATTGGGCTTTATCCCATCTATGGTGGGTCAGGTGGGAATCGAACCCACATCCGCAGAGCGGACAACATTTTAAGTGTTGCGCGTATACCTATTCCGCCACTGACCCAGAGGCGTAGAGGGGAATCGAACCCCTGCAATAACAGTTTTGCAGACTGTCGCGTTACCACTTCGCCACTACGCCAAAACCACTATTACCATACCATAAAATGTTGAAAAACGGTTCGATTAATGAGATACTATGCTTTGTTTGTTGCGCCCATAGCTCAGCTGGTAGAGCAGATCCCTCTTAAGGATAAGGTCCAAGGTTCGATCCCTTGTGGGCGCACAATGCCGAGGTGGCGAAATTGGCAGACGCGCCAGCTTTAGGAGCTGGTACCGCAAGGTGTGGAGGTTCAAGTCCTCTCCTCGGCACACTGCATTTATGAAGAAAGAAAAATAAACATGCTAGAAGGAACAATACGCGTAACCGGCAAGGGTGTCGGCTATTTTGAGGACCCGCAAGGCGGAGACGACTTCGAAATACAGCCGGAGAATCTTAAGGCCGCCTTAAACCGCGATACCGTAATCGTCGAACCTACCGGCAAAGAAATTTATGGTCGGAAACAGGCCAAAGTGGTCGAGATTCTCGAGCGCCACAAGACGGAATTCGTCGGCACTTTCGATGATGGCTTCATGATTCCGGATGATAAGCGGATGTACCGAGACATCTTTGTCGAGGATCCTAAGGGAGCAAAAAATGGCGACAAGATACAAGTCCATCTCACGTCCTGGGAAGACCCTTCCAAAAGCCCCAAGGGCGAGATACTCCGCGTCATTGGGCGCGCCGGCGAGCACAATGCCGAGATGGTCGGCATTGTTTTGGAAAGTGGATTCGAAATCGACTTCCCTCCCGAAGTGGAAAGCGAAGCCGAGGCTTGGAAGGAAAGATATGAAAAGGAGGATAAGCTCAAGAATCGGCGTGACTTTAGTGAAGTCACGACCTTCACCATCGACCCGGCGGACGCCAAGGACTTCGACGACGCTATTTCTTTGAAAAAACTTGAGAACGGTGATTATGAAATCGGCGTGCATATCGCCGACGTATCCCACTTCGTTACTCCCGGCACAGCGCTTGACAAAGAAGCGGTAAAAAGAGGCACGTCCATCTACCTCGTCGACCGCACCATTCCCATGCTTCCGGAAGTGCTTAGTAACGACCTTTGCTCGCTTAATCCCAACGAACCCAAATATGCCTTCTCCGCCGTCTTCGTCATGGATAAGAATGCGAAGGTGAAGGACCGCTGGTTCGGCAAAACTCTTATCGAGTCGGATAAAAGATTTACCTACGAAGAAGCGCAGGAAATATTGGATAAAAAGTCCGGAACATATTACGAAGAATTGAAAACCTTAAACGACCTGGCCTACAAACTTCGCGAAGAGAAGTTCAGGAAGGGCGCCATTGAATTCGAAACCGAGGAAGTGAAGTTCGAGCTCGACGAGCTCGGCAAGCCCATACGCGTATACAAGAAGGAACGCAAGGACACGCACAAACTGGTGGAAGATTTCATGCTCCTCGCAAATCGAGAGGTGGCGACACACATGCATACGGCATACAAAAGCAATGCGCGCGCCGCTTTTGTCTATCGCATACACGACGCTCCGGACAGAGAAAAAATCGTGAATCTTGCCACGTTTGTAAAAGCACTTGGCTTCGAACTCAAGAACAGGGACGGCGAGACTACGGCGGAAGATATTACAAAGATGCTCAAGTCAGTCGAAGGCACTCCGACAGAAATGTTGGTAAAAACTGCCGCCATCCGCTCCATGAGCAAGGCCATTTACTCAACCAGTAATATCGGCCACTTCGGTCTGGCATTTGAATATTATACTCACTTCACCTCCCCCATCCGCCGATATCCCGACCTTATGGTGCATCGTCTACTTCAGCGCTTCATCGAGCAGGGGCAAATTGAGCAGGACGAGATTATCAAATACCAGAGACTCTGCGACGACTCTTCTGAGCGCGAGATGGAAGCGGCCGAGGCGGAGCGCGCATCTATCAAGTACAAGCAAGTAGAGTACATGCAGGAGCACGTGGGCGAAGAATTCGACGCTATCATCTCCGGCGTCTCGGAGTGGGGCATTTATGTAGAAGAAGTGAATACCAAGGCTGAAGGTATGGTCAAGCTCCGTGATATGAAAGACGATTTTTATGAATTAAATGAGAAGCTCTACGCCATCGTCGGTCAGAAATCCGGCAAGAAATACTCCCTCGGCGATAAAGTCCGCGTCAAACTCATCGCCTCAGATCCAGAGAGAAAGACTCTTGACTTTGCATTTGTTTAGTTATATGATTTAAGAGGAGGGGTTCATGAAAAAGCAGTTGACGAGCATCTTTGCGCTGTCTCTCTTCTCCCTGACCTTTCCTCTCGTGTTGATTTGCGCATTTTTCTACGGCGCAATGTGGGGGAATTTCACGTTCAACTACGACGAGGAGAGGGGGCGAGAAGCGATCCAGAATCTGTTTCTCAACCCTTGCGGGAAGATCATTTCCTGGGGTTGGGATAAGGTCGCAGCGTAATCCATTGCTCCGCCAATCTCACCGCCGGCGCGCACGCGCCGGCGGCTTTCATTACAAATTTTAACAAACCTTCCACTCTAACTGAACCTCTCCCCCCATTATTTTCCAGCTATAGCGTAGAAATAATGGGGATGACTTATATAAGGTCGAAATCCATTCTTAAATATTTATCATTCTCTATTTGATCAGCGATGATGTAGAGCATATTCTTCCCTATCCCATAATTGGTCTTGAGGAGTCCGATGACATCTTCGCAATCATAAGGATAAACCCAGACGCTGTCCTGTAGTCTTAAAAAACCCGACGATTTGAGTATCTCCCTCACCTCGTCTCTCACTTTCTTCATCTTTTCCGGAATATCGAAAATTATGATCCTCCATTTTCTATCCCATCTTTTTGGCTTAGGAATTCTATAATCATCCATTTCCCATTGGCGAAGAACCTTTTCTCCATCCGTTGTGAGAAAATATTTCCCACTTTTAAATTCCACCAATCCTTTCCTTCTCAGGCGCGAAACCGCGGAGTATATAATATCTTTCTTTCTAGAAGATATTGGAATATCCAGATCAAGAAAATAATTCAGAACACTCGGCAAAAGGTCCGAGGAGCCCCTTCTGCCTCCAGAAGCTATCGAGACAAGAATCGCCTCCTGAACTTTCGATTTATTTATGGACTTCCTGGCTTTTCTTTCTAGCTCTCCCATTATTTTCTAGCTATAGCTTAATTATAATGGAAATATGATATTTTGAAAATTTAGGAAAGAAAGACACTTGACTTCCAGTTTATTTCGCCACTTCCACCGCCTCATCGAATGATATGGAAAGGAGTTTGGAGATGCCATTGCCGGACATGGTGACGCCGTAGATAACGCCAGCGCGGCTCATAGTCTCGCGGTTGTGGGTTATGAGAATTAGTTGCGACTTCTCGCTAAGCAACTCCACCAAATCGCCGTACTTCTTGGAATTGGACTCATCGAGAGCGGCATCGGTCTCATCGAGAATGATAAAAGGCGGTGGATTGACTTGCGAGATGGCAAAGATTAAGGCGATTGAAGTAAGCGCTCTTTCACCACCAGAGAGCATCATGAGATTGCGAATCTTCTTCTTCGGCAAGGAAACTTTTATATCCAACCCCTCTTCAACTTTTTCACCTTCCTCACCTTCTTCAACTGGCAACTCGTTCTTCACAAGAGTGAGATGCGCTTCCCCGCCGCCGAACATGGAGGTAAAGAGTTTGTCGAATTTCTCATTGATATTTTGGAGCCCGGTTTTGAATTCTGTCGCGAGTCTGTCTTCCAAGTCTTTTATCAAGCCGTTGAGAGATTCGGCCGACTTCTCAAGGTCGAGAAGCTCGCGCGCCAAGAAAGCGTCTCGCTCGGAAGTTTCGAGATGTTCCTTCTTCACCTCCTCAGCGCCAGCTATACTTGAGTCCTCTAGTCGTATCTTCAATCTCCCCAAAGTTCGCTTCCTCTCTTCTTGATTTACCCTGCCCTCTTCCTTGGAGAATTCCAAACCTCCATACTTCAAAACATCTCCGCCCGCCAGATGTCCAATTTCCGTAAGCTCGCGCTTGAATTCGGTTTCTTCAAGACCCACCTTCTCCTCACGCGCCTTGAGCAGACTGAGTTTCGAGCGAATACTGTTCTCCTCCGACATAATGCGGAAGACTGCTATCTGGGCAGAGCTGTCAGAATCCTTGGCTCGCTCAACCTCCTTCTTGAGCGTCTCGTAATCTGCTTGGAGTTTCTTCTCCTTCTCTTCGGCATCCTTCTGCTTCCGCTCTACCCCCAATTTCTCTTCTCTCAGTTCTTCAATATACTTCTTGGCTTCTTCGATAATATTCGAAGCAACTGTTTCCCGTCTTTCCTTCAAGAAATTTAGAAACTTGGCTTTGATTCTCTCTAGAATCCCGGGTGCGTCCTTCTCAATCTCGATTTCTTTATAAAGCGCCTCAACATCTTTGAGCGGGATAACTTTGTGCTCATTGGAAGCGGCAAGCTCTTGCTGTTTTCTCACAATGCTCGACTGAGCATCCATCAAGCCCTCCACCCTGCCAAGCTCCCTGCTGGAAGCATCTTTGATAGCGCGAGATGCCGATAGTTCTTTCTCCAACTCGAGGATGAGATACTCCTTCTTCTCCTGCGAGCCTTGCTCCGCAAGAACTTCTTTCGCCTCCGCCAATTCTTTCTCCAACTTCGCAAGCGAAGCACTGAGTGGCTTGCGTTCCTCTTCTATCTCTTTCTTCGCCGACGTGATATAGGAATCCTCCCGTTTGAAGTACTCAAGAGCGAGCTTCACAAGGTCTTCTCGCAGACCCTCTGTCTTGGCAAGCTTCTCCACTTGCTTCTCGAGGAAGCGCAAGTGCGGCGCAATCTCTTTTCGCAGAGCCTTAACTTGTGCCACGTTTTCGAAAGTTTTCTTGAGCTTACGCTCACTCTCAGCTTTCTTGTATTGATAGAGCTTGAGGCCCAAAGCATCCTCGACCATTGCTTTTCTATCCTTGGGATTGGCACTCACTACCTTGTCCGCTTCGCCCTGTGAAATGATGTGGTGACCAGAAGCACCTATGTGAGCACCCGCTAGAAGCTCGATAATATCCTTCAATCTCATCTGTGAACCGTTGATGAGATATTCGTTGAGCCCATCGCGATGCACAACACGCTCTATGGAAACTTCCGGAAAATCTATGTCGAAAATTTTTCTGGAATTGTCGAAGGTTACTTTGACCGAAGCCCTGTTCGCTCTTGGTTCGGAAGTGGCACCATTCCAGATAAGGTCCTCACCCTTCTTGCCACGCATGCTCTTGATAGACTGCTCACCCAAAACGAAGCGGAAGGCCTCCGCCACATTGCTCTTGCCTGAGCCGTTAGGCCCCACAATGGAGGAAATAGGGGTATTGAATTCAAAAACATTCTTTTTCGCAAAAGATTTAAACCCCGATAGTTCTATCGATTTTAGATACATCTAGTACAGTTTATCAAATTATTTCCAGCCTTTCTTTTCTAGAGCATCACGAGCGGCCTCTTGTTCTGCATCTTGCTTCGACTTCCCTTCTCCCTCGCCGTAAACCTCTCTACCGACGGAGACAGAGACGGTGAAATGCTTGTCATGGTCTGGTCCGGATTCCCTGACTGTTTTATATGCAGGAGTTAATCCCATTAACTCCTGTGCCTTCTCTTGAAAAAGAGATTTTGCGTCTATCCAAGTACCGTCTGAGACAATTTCTTCCATAAGCGGAGCAATGTGTTTGAGTATAAAATCTTTTGCCGCTTCGTAATCTCGGTCTATGTAAATCGCGCCAATGAGCGCCTCAAGCGTATTCGCCAGAATATAGGTACGGGCGCGACCGATATCTTTGCCTTCCCCCCGGGAAAGCAAAAGGAAATCATTTACCCCCAGCGCTTGCGCCACCTTCGCGCAAGTCTCCGCATTGACGAGAGCGGAACGAAGAGCGGTCATCTCCCCTTCGCTAGCCTCTTTCATCCTGCCGAAGAGATAGTTGGTAATAACAAGCTCAAGGACCGCATCGCCGAGGAACTCCAGGCGCTCATTATGAGCAAGGCCGGATCCGCCAGCTGGCGGACGGTTCTCGTTTATATATGAGCGGTGAGTGAAGGCCTGTTTGAGCAGGCTTTTGTCCTTGAACATGATTCCCGCTGTTTCTTCAAATTTGTTGAAATCCATTTTACTTGCCCTCAGCGAGCTTCGTTATCGCCTTGGTCACGATAGGCAGAATATCATCATAAAAGTTTAGGTCAAGGATGTCCGCCAGTTTGAACCATCTCACGTCATCGAGTCCGCCCTTCTCCTCCTTCTTCTCGAGAGTCAATTCCATAAACGGCGCTTCGGCCATATAGTAATTAATTTCTTTCATCATCTTGCCTTTTTCCGGATGGAAGGTGGAGTAGGAGTTGCTGCCAATATTTTCCTTGACCTCAATCGGGACACCTAGTTCTAATGGCACCTTGCGGCGTAAACATTCAACATCGCTTTCACCTTCATTTAGACGACCTTTCGTAAGTGTCCAGTGACCGAACACATCATGCACAAGCGCCACATAAACTTCCCCTTCATGCCTGGCAAATACAGCCGCGCCGGCAAGTTTCTCTACGGGCAACTGGTCTAGAGGCACGTTGCCGAATTTTTTCTTTGGCTTCGGCTGGTCGTTTTTCCCCGGTTCGCCCATCTCCTTGTATACCGCGCCGAGAACACCGTTAATGAATCTGCCGGAAGTCTCTCCGCCGAACTGCTTGGCAAGCTCTATAGCCTCGTTGATAGCCACCTTGGGCGGAACTTCTTTTCTATCGGCGAAAAGAAGTTCCGCCAGCCCTATCCTCAAAATATTCCTATCGACCGGCGCGATCTTCTCCAGAGGCCAGTCCGGAGCCGCTTTGGCTATGAGATTGTCGAGGTCCTTCTGCTTATCTAAAACAAGATTAAGAAGCCGTTCCATGAAAGGCCGGTCGTTACTGCCCGGCGCGAACTCGGTAATATTTTTCTCAAAAATCGTCCTAATCTCCTCGATGCTGCGTTTCTCAAAATCCCACTCAAAAAGTGTTTGCAAAACTATCGAACGAGACAGATGTCGTTGTGACATAAAGAACTAAAGAGCTTATGTTTATATAAATTTAACGCGCGTTTTCCGCTTCCTTCGTCTTCTTGGCTCGCTTCTCGATCTTGGCGGAGAGATTGACCACCTTCCTGCCGCGATACGTGCCGGTAGCCGGAGACATCCTGTGGCGCAAGTGCGTATTGCCCTGCTCGTCTTTCGACAAAGCCGGGTTCTTGAGCCTATGGTGAGAGCGCCGACTGTTCGTCTGCGACCTCGTATGTCTCATTCGGACTACCATGACTCTACATTAGCATAAATATGGCAAAAAGAAAGGACCCGGCAGCTACAGCCGCCGGGCCACTCATGAGACTGTGGTTCGAGAGTTTTATACTGTCACTCCCCGTGCTCGAAGGGTCTCTACCGCCGCACGATATGCCCAGAACTGAACTGGGGCGATCATGCTGCGCAGACGTCTTACCGACACCCAACGTGGCGCCGACATCTCGTCCCCTTGAGCCTCTAGTGGTCTCGTATGCAATTCGCCGAGACAGTCGCTCAAAGATATGAGGAAGGCGTACTTGATGTGGTGGGTTCCCTTCTTCGCAATCTCTTCCGTGTCGACTGCCAGAAGCCCTGTTTCTTCCTGGAGCTTCCGGACACTCGTCTCTTCACTCGATTCCCCGAACTCACCGGACCCGCTGGTGCCGGTCGGGAATCGAACTTCCCACCTGCTTTTTTTGCCTGTGTCAGGATCCGTTGAACGATAATCATGAACGAGCATCTCGAGCTCGTTATCAGAATTAACGCGCCAGACCACATTACAGGCAGAGTGTGTCATGAGCATCGCTCCACCCTATTCCTTTCTACTTCTTACTATACTACCTTACGGTGTAAATGTCAATCTCTTTGTAAAGCTCCTCCTATGTAGCTCTGTTAAGCCATATTTTTTGATAGCTTTCCGATGAACCAACGTGCCGTAACCTTTATGCAAATCGAAGCGGTATTTGGGATATTTTTTAGAAAATTTGACCATCTTTCTATCGCGAATCACCTTGGCGCAAATTGAAGCGAGGGAAATTATGGGAATTTTCTCATCCCCTCTTATGACCGTGAGCTGGTGCTTGAATTCCGGCGGAGCCTTGAGTGCACCGTCGAGGAATATCTGAGAATCTTGAGTAATTCCCAAACCCTTCAAAACTCTTTTGATACCGAGGCGAATGGCGTAAGCGATGCCATGCTTGTCTATAATCTTTTCCGAAATGAGAGAGACGTGGAAATCGAGTTCACCCCTCTTTCTTGCTTCTTGCGCTAAAGCAAACCACAGTTCCCTTTCTTCCGCTGTAAGCTGTTTGGAATCTTTTATTCCCTTGAAAAATTTTTTATTAAACTTTTCCGGAATCCTTACCGCCCCGACTGCCACCGGCCCGGCCAAGGGTCCCCTCCCCGCTTCATCTATGCCTACGATATGACTCATTCGTTCTCTGTATTATACTATGCCCATCACGATGTCGAAATCTTCCCCTTTCACCCATTTACACACCCACTCCCATTACTCCCTTTTGGAAGCATTGCCTAAGATTCCGGACCTGGTCAAGAAGGCGAAGAAATGCGGCATGGAATCACTCGCGCTCACCGATTCCGGCAATCTCTATGGCGCTATCGAGTTCTACAAAGAATGCAAAGAGAATGGCATTAAGCCCATTATCGGCGTCGATTTCTATGTCGCTCTCCGCACCCGCCATGATAAAGAAGCTCGTATAGACAACCAGAGAAGCCGCTTGGTACTCTTGGCCGAGAACGAAACGGGTTATAAAAATCTTTTGAAACTCGTGTCAGCTTCATACCTCGAAGGCTTCTACTACAAGCCGAGAATCGACCGAGAATTGCTCGAGAGATACAATGAAGGGCTCATCGCCATAGCGAAGGAAGACCTGCCTGCCGGCAGGCAGGGAAATAATTATAAAGAAATATTTAAAAATAATTTTTTCTTGGAAAGCGAGCTTGCCATATACGACGTTTATTATCTTGAGCCGGAAGACCGCCCGGCGTTCGAAACGGTAAAGTCGATCCAGGAATTCATAAACCGCGGCAGTTTCGGCGAGGAGGAAGACCTGCACTTTCGAACCCGAGACGAAACCAAGAAGGATTACAAAACAAACCCGGAAAAACTTTCCAAGACTGTAGAAATCGCCGAGAGATGCAACCTGATTCTGGAGCTGGGCAAGTGGGTATTCCCGAATTATGTGACAAAACCGGGCAAATCTTATGACGAGGAACTGCGCGACCTTGTATATGAGGGGTTGAAGAAAAAAAGCATTGAGGAAACGCCGGCGATAGTCGAGCGCATAGAGTACGAATTGAAGGTCATAAGAAGCAAGGGTTATTCGCCATACTTCCTCGTTACCGCGGACCTCTTGCGCTACGCGCACGGTCACAAAATACTCACCAATACCAGAGGCTCGGCGGCAGGCTCGATGGTTACCTATCTTGCCGGCATTACGACTGTTGACCCTATAAAATTCGCCTTGCCCTTCGAGCGATTTCTGAACCCAGACCGCCCCTCTCCTCCAGATATAGACCTCGACATAGCGGACAATCGCCGCGACGAGCTCATCCAGTACGCAAGAGACAAATACGGCGTCAACCATGTAGCGCAGATCGGCACCTTCGGCACCATGATGGCGCGCGGCGCGGTACGCGACGTGACCAGAGCTATGGGATTGCCTTACAGTCTGGGCGACCAGATTGCCAAGCTGATACCTCTCGGCGCGCAAGGCTTCCCTATGACTATAGACCGCGCCATGAAGGAAAATCCCGACCTCAGAAAACTCTACGAAGAGGGCGGCGAAGCAAAAACCGTTATGGATATGGCCAGAAAGATTGAGGGCAATGCCCGGCACATCTCGGTTCACGCTGCGGGCGTCGTTATCGCCCCCTCCGACCTCACCGACTACACCGCGCTCCAGTACGATACTAAGGGTGAGCAGAAAATTATCACTCAGTACGACATGTATTCCATCGAGGAAGCGGGGCTTCTCAAGTTCGACTTCCTCGGCATCAGAAATCTTGCCACCATCGCGGAAACCTTCGTGCGCTTGGAGAAAATCGAGGGAAAGATTATCAAGCTCGAAGACATCCCAATCGATGACAAGAAGACCTACGAGATGCTCGCCCGAGGCGAGACCGAAGGCACTTTTCAGCTCAACGGCTCAGGTATGACCAAAGCTCTCATGGATTTGAAGCCGACGGTTATCCACGACATTAATGTCATGGTAGCCCTCTACCGCCCCGGTCCAATGGACAACATTCAGGAATATATAGCGAGGAAAAACGGCAAGAAGCCGATTACATATCTCCATCCGAAGATGAAGACCTTCCTCGACACGACCTACGGCGTGCTGGTCTATCAAGACGATCTTCTCATGACCGCAATAGAAGTGGCCGGATACACTTGGGGCGAAGTGGACAAGTTCCGCAAGGCTGTCGGCAAGAAGATCCCGGAGGAGATGAAGAAGCAACACGTCATGTTCGTCGAGGGCTGCCAGAAGCACGGCGGTATGACGGAAGAGAAAGCCGAGGCGCTCTGGCAACTCTTTGTGCCATTCCAGGGATACGGCTTCAACAAGGCGCACGCAGCGAGCTACGGACATATCGCCTACGTGACGGCGTATCTCAAGGCGAACTTCCCGGAAATTTATATGAGCGCCGTACTCACGGCGGAATCCGGCGATGTGGATACTATTGGCGTCATGGTGAACGAATGCAAACGCATGGGCATAGATGTCTTACCGCCTTCGATAAACGAGAGTTTCTCGCAGTTTTCGGTAATCAAAGCCGACATAGGCCTTGCCTATGGGTCTCCACAGGCAAGGCCTATGTACAAAATTCGCTTTGGTCTCACGACCATCAAGAACTTCGGACAAGGCATTTCTTCAAGTATTACCGCCGAGCGAAAGGTGAATGGCAAATTCAAAAGCCTGGCCGACTTCCTCGACCGAGTGAAGGACAAGAATTTGAACAAAAAATCGCTTGAGGCTCTCATCAAGTCTGGCGCTCTCGATGAGTTCGGCGAGAGAGGAGAACTCTTCGCGAATCTAGAAAACTTACTCGCCTATCATAAGGAGCAGCTGAATTCTTCTGATAATCAAAATTCGCTTTTCGGACTTATGGAAGACTCTACGAGTCTTCCATCACTTCGACTTCGCCCGGGGCAACCGGTTTCTCAGAAAGAGAAACTCTTTTGGGAGAAAGACCTTCTGGGGCTCTACATCTCCGGCCATCCTCTGGAAGAGCACCGCCAGAAATTAGTTGATAAAAAGATGGATATATCGAAGCTTGTCGACGCTCCAGAAGGAGCCGAGAAAGTCATCGCCGGCATGGTTGAGGAGGCGCGTGACGTCCTGACGAAAAATAACGAGCGCATGGTATTCATGAAGCTCTCTGATTTTACCGGCTCGATAGAGGTGGCGGTTTTCCCGCGAGTGCTGACCGAATTTCGCCAGTTCGTAGAGCCGGAAGCTTGCATCGCCATCAAGGGCAGAATCTCGAAGCGCAACGGCATCACCTCCTTCGTTGCCGACAAGATTAAAGCCTTGTAGGATGTAGTTATGAGTAAAATTGAGGAAAAAAGGCATTCTCTCGCCCATCTTCTGGCGGCGGCGGTTTTGGAACTATACCCCGGGACCAAGAACACTATTGGCCCGTCTATAGACAACGGCTTCTATTACGATTTCGAATTCCCCTCTCCTATAAGTGACACAAACCTCAAGGAAATTGAGAAGAAGATGAAGAAACTTTCGAATTCCTGGAAGAGTTTTGAGAAAAAGGATGTTTCCGCAGAGGAAGCTCGAGAACATTTCAAAGATAATCCATACAAGCTCGAACTAATCGGGGAAATTATTTCTAAGGGAGAACCTCTGACTCTATACACTTCAGGCAGCTTCACCGATCTTTGTCGTGGCGGGCACGTCGAAGATATGCGGGAAGTGGACAACGACGCTTGGAAGCTTTCCCACATTGCCGGTGCCTACTGGCGCGGCAATGAGAAGAACAAAATGCTCACCCGCATTTATGGCTTGGCTTTCGATACGAAAGAAGAATTGGATACGTATGAGAAAATGATTGAAGAAGCCAAAAGGAGAGATCATAGAAAACTGGGGGCGGAACTCAACCTGTTTTCAGTAGATGACCGTCTAGGTCAAGGTCTTATATTATGGCACCCGAAGGGCGGCATCATCCGTAAAGAAATCGAGGATTATGAGAGAGAGCTTGTCTTGAAACATGGATATGATTTAGTCTATACACCACACATTGCTAGCGAGAAACTCTTCATTGAATCTGGACATTTGGAAAATTACATCGACAGCATGTACGGCTCAATAGAGATTGAAGGGGAAAAATATCGACTCAAGCCAATGAATTGCCCTGGGCATATTTGCATTTACCAGGCACGGGTGCATTCCTATCGTGATTTGCCATTGCGCTTCGCTGAATTCGGTACGGTTTACCGCTATGAACTAAGCGGTACGCTCCAAGGCCTCTTGCGTGTACGCGGATTTACACAAGATGATGCTCACATCTTCTGCACACCGGAACAAGTAGAAAATGAGGTTAAGGAACTGCTCTCTTTGGTTGACGAAATGCTCAAGACTTTTCGCTACCCTTACTCTATCGAGCTTTCAACAAAGCCTGAAAAGGCCATGGGTTCAAAAGAAACCTGGGACAAAGCGGAACAGTTACTCAAATCAGTTTTGGAAAAGGAGGGCAAGGAATACACCGTCGACGCTGGAGGAGGTGCTTTCTACGGGCCAAAATTGGACTTCAAGCTCATTGATTCTCTCGGACGAAAATGGCAGGGTCCAACTGTCCAACTTGATTTCAACTTGCCGGAAAGATTTAAGATGGAATATATCGGATCGGATGGAAAAGCTCATAGGCCAGTAATGCTACACCGAGTATTAGTAGGCTCAATGGAGCGATTCTTCGGTGGTCTTATCGAGCACTACGCCGGTGCATTCCCTCTCTGGCTCTCCCCGGTACAGGTTAAGGTTTTACCTATCGGCGAGGGACACTTCGCTTACGCGACAGAAGTTCTGGACAAGATGAAAACCGCTGGCATTCGCGCCGAACTCGACGTCTCCGACGAAACTCTGGGCAAGAAGATTCGCAACGTGAAGACCGAAAAAATTCCTTACGCTCTGGTCATCGGCGACAAAGAGGTGGCGGACAAAAAAGTGACTGTCGAGAGCCGCGACCGAGACAATGAAGGAGTACAAGAAGTCGAAACGCTGATTGAAAAGTTGAAAACAGAAATCAAAGAGAAAAAATAAAACGATGAGGGCGGTCCGGCTACTAAGCCGGACCGCCCTTTGCGCTGCTTTACATGTGAAGAATCCTCTCGACGACGCTCGAGACGTCGAAGCCCGTGCCCGGGCTCAGAAATTCGACCACGAGTAACGCCACGACCGCCCCCAGAAATCCCACGGCGGTGTAAGCTGCGATATCTTCCGCCCTATCCCAAACCATATGCTGCCTCCAATCCTCTTTAACTATACACCCAAATTTATAAAAAGTCAAGTTGTTCTCTTACACAATAACCCTACGACCGTTTGCTTATTGTGTAGTAAGATGTAAATTAAAGAAAAATGGGAAAGCTAGAAGAAATCAGTAAGAAAAATACCCGAAAGACGAGAATCCACGAAACTCTCCTTCTTGCGCTAGTCTCGGGCGGAAGAAGGGGTGGAGATATACTGATAAGGCAAGTGGTTGATTCACTTCTTAAAACCGACTTCTCCCTCACTTCCCCACGCATAAGCGACACAGTGAAGTCTGCTGCGCAACGCTTGAGCCGGAGAGGTTTAATAGCATTCGAGGACGGACATTACTCACCCACCGTAAGCGGGAAGAAACTATTGGCAAAATGGCAGAGAACAAATTATAAAATCAAAATCCCGAAAAAATGGGACAAGAAGTGGCGGGTGATCATTTTTGACATACCTGAGAAGAAACGGAAAATCCGCGATCACATCAGAGAAATACTTATTGCCACCGGGTTCATTCGGTTACAGGACAGCGTATGGGTATACCCATATGACTGTGAGGATGTAATCGGGCTTATAAAAACAGAACTGCGAATCGGTCGGTATCTTTTGTATATGATCGTCGACCAGATCGAGGACGACCGGTTCCTACGAATGGATTTCGACCTCATTCGCTAACACATAATAAGCTTACGACCGTTGGCTTATTATGTGGATGAGGTTTAAAAAATAATTACATATATAATTACGTAATTAAATATGTGGAAAGGGCGAAGCCACCGAAGTGACTCCGCCCTTTTGTCTTGTTGCCGACGCCATCAGCGGTCGGCGGGAACGATCTTGATGGGAACGCCCCTCGCCGTGACGACACCCGCCTTGATCTCGCTGGAGCATCCTCGCTCCGAGCTCACGTTCCCCGCTGAGGTCGTGTAGCAAGGATTGAGCGCGCGTTCCAAGTGCTCGGGTTTGAGTCCAGGAACATCAAGTTCATACCAGCTGCGGGCGTTAACGGCAACCCACCCCGCTTCCTGCCACTGGGCAACCTCGACCTTGAGCGCGACGTTCTCCTGCTTGAGTGCCTTACTCTCAGTCTCCGCTTGATCAGCCTTGTACGCTGCCCAGGAAGCGGTTACACACACGACCAGGAACACGACCAACAACGTATTGAATTCGTTTTTTCTCATCGTTCATCTCCCGTTGAGTTAACTCAGCAGAATCTCAGTCTTTTTTTATTATACAGTCAGATAGTATAGAAGTCAAGACTTCGGTTTAAGAGTCGGGAAGAGAATCACTTCTTTGATATTTTTTACATCCGTGAGAATCATGACCATGCGGTCAATGCCAATGCCGATACCGCCGTTCGGAGGCATGCCGTATTCCATGGCTTCCAGATATTCGAGGTCGGATGGCGAGATATTCTTCTCTCCCTTCGCTCCCTTCTTGTCTTCTTCTAAATAACGTTCTTTCTGGTCCACTGGATTATTGAGTTCCGAAAACGCATTCACCAGTTCGACGCCCGCAATCACAAGCTGGAAGCGGTCAATCAGTTCCGGGTTATCTTCTTTGCGCTTCGCGAAAGGATTGAAAGATACCGGATAATCAATAATAAAAGTTGGCTGGATGAGAGAGGGGCGAATTTCCTTTTTGTATACTTCATCAGTCAAACCCTCCGGCCATACCATAACCTTGAAATCCGGCTCCATGTCTATCGTCTGCCCTTGATACTCGAATTGCATCTTGCCGAAAAGATTCTTGACCACGTATTTAAACAATTTCTCGATAAATTCTCTCTGACCCTTGGCGTCAGTGTAAGCTTCGTTTGATTCGAGCATCGTAAATTCCGGATTGTGAGATGTGTCTATACCTTCGTTTCTAAATCGTTTGCCTATCTCAAAAACCTTATCGAATCCTCCCCCCAAAAGCATCTTGAGATAAAGCTCCTGCGCGATAGGCAGGTAGAAATCCATGTCGAGCGCGTTGTGATGCGTCGTGAAGGGCTCCGCGGTGGCACCGCCCGCCAAGGGCTGGAGATTCGGCAGGTCAACTTCTATATAACCGTTATCGATATAAAATTTTCGTATAAGTTCTACGATTTTCGAACGCTTGATGAATCTTTCTTTCACCTCCGGATTGGAGAGTAGGTCCAGATAACGTTTGCGAAACCGTTCTTCCACATCTTGAAGTCCATGCCACTTTTCGGGCAGTGGCAGGAGTGACTTGGAGAGCATCTTCACCTCCTCCGCGAGGATGGTCTTCTCGTTCTGCTTGGTGAGGAAGAGCGTGCCGCGAATTTCCGCGAAATCGCCAATGTCAAAAGCTTTCTCGAAGAGTTCGAAATTCTTTTCCGGTATCGGGTCATCTTTCTTCAGGAGTGCCTGGAAGCGGCTTGTGCCGTCGTCGAAATCGAAGAAGGCGATCTTCCCTTGCGCACGCAAAGACACGATGCGTCCGGCAAGCGTCACCGCCTCGCCGTCTGTAAGCTCGTCGAACTTCGCCTTGGCTTCGGAGTTGGTGTGTGTGCGACCGGTGGAAACCGGGTACGGGTTAATACCCTTCGAGATAAGAGAGTTTAGTTTCTCGAGTCTTGCGGCCCGGATTTCATCTAATGAAGCCATGAAGCTATGAAGCTATTTAATGTCGATAATCTTATACGACATTGTACCACTTGGCGTTTCGAATGAGAACGTGTCCCCCTTCTTCTTACCGAGAGCGGCTTGGCCCAAGGGAGAACGCGTCGAGATAAGGCCCTTGGCGGCATCGGCCTCTTCCGAACCCACGATGGTAAGAGATTTATTGGTTTTATCCGACTCACGCTCGACGATGATGGCCGACCCGACGCTCACCAGGTTGGTATTCTGCGTCGAGACAATGGAAGCAGTTTTCAGAATTTTCTCGAGCCTGTTGATTCTGTCCTCGAGCACCGCCTGGCTGTCGCGAGCCTCTTGATACTCATGATTCTCCGAGAGGTCGCCAAGAGATTTGGCATATTCGAGCGCGTCCGCAATTTCCTTGCGCTTGACGGTTTTCAAATGATTCAGCTCTTTTTCCAGCTCGGCGAACTTGTCTTTTGTCAGATATTCTTGGCTTACCTCCATGTTTCTATAACTATTAATATAATGGCAAGTAATGATACACCCAATCCTTTTAAAAGCAATGCACTACTGTTGAAAATATTCCGACGCGTAAATGGATATCCAGTCGAAAACCTGACGCATAACGGAGGTGGCACCCATGGTATTCGTCGCCGGTCCTCTCTCCATGATGACAGCCCAGGCGTAGCGGGGATTATCGTATGGGAAGAAGCCTACGGACCATGAGTGGACATATTTCTTGCCGGCTCCTATCTCGGCCGTGCCGGTTTTTGCCGCCGCTTCGACATAGGGCACATTGAGGCCTATTGAGGTACCGTAGGTTACGCTCTGACGCAAGCCCTCATGCACGACACGCCAATCGGCGCCAGCAAACGGGACAGTCCTCACAACCGGCTCAGGCGCTCCGCCGGAGAGGAGCGAGGGCTTAAGCACCTTTCCCTTGTTGGCAATGGCGGCCATGAAGCGGACAGCCGAAAGGGGCGTTATCTGGGTGCCGTATTGACCGATAGAGGTGATGAGGGTATCGCCCAAACGCCAGATATCGCCGTCGAATTTCTCCGCCTTCCATTCTGGGGTAGGGATAAGCCCCGCAACTTCCCCCGGTAATTCCAAACCGGTCGGCTCTTCAAGCGCAAACATTTCGAAATATTTGTCGATAAGCCCAATTCCCAATCCTTTCTGCCCGCCGAATCCCCCACCGATAGAATAGAAGTAGGTGTCGGAAGACACTGCCAAAGCTTCTCTCATGGCCGTCCAGCCATGCACCTTCCAATCGCCGAAGATTGTAGGCTTCGACGGGTCATAAGGATTCGGCACCGTGATTGAACCTGTGCTTAAAATTTCCTTATCCGGGGAAATGATTTTTTCGTTTAACGCGGCTAGAGCGAGAATCGGTTTGACTATGGACCCGGGGGTGTAAAGGCCGCCAATGGCGCGATTGAGGAATGGCTTGGCAGGATTATTTATAAGCGTGGCAAAAGTGTTCTGGTCAACGCCTTGGGTAAGCGCGTTCTGGTCATACTCCGGATAACTCGTGAGCGCGAGGATCTCTCCAGTCGTAACATTCATGATGACGCCGGCGCCACCGACAAAGCCGCCCGACCTGGCAAGCGCCTTGATTGCTTTGTACATCGCCTCCGTAATCCCGGAGTCGATAGAGAGAACAAGTGTTTCGCCATCCACGGGCTTTTCGACAATGCTCTCGGAGGTAATTCCCCCCATGACATCCGTCTCGACAAGCCTCTCGCCATTTTTGCCCTTAAGCACGCCGTCGAAGGCGCGCTCCGCTCCATCACGCGGTCTGTATTCGGTTTCGTAATAAATTCCCGAACTGTCTCTCATGGGGTACTTAACATAGCCGACCGTGTGAGCAAGACCTTCTATCGGCGCATAGCGCCGACCAGCAAAATCGCTCTCGGAGCTTTTGATATCGTTGGTAGCAAGCTCCGTGCCGTTTCTGTCAGTGATAATGCCCCTGTTGGCAAAAATGAATGTCTCTTCAAGCCTGTTTTGATCTGATATTTGCGCGTAGATCTCTCCGTCCTTAACTCCCAAAAACCAAAGCTTGCCCGCGAGTATTACTATCAAGAGAATTAACGTCATTTTCACGATAGTGAAAGTGACGTTCCCCATCGGACGCTCGATTCTCCCCTCCAACGCGTACTCGTCGAAGCCTGGAAGATTGGTTGAATCAAGAAATATATCTTCGGGATTGATATCGCGGTATTTCTTGCCGACAGGAGAACGGATATGCAGGCCCTTTTTGATATTTTTCCAGATGCGTCTATGCATATGCTCTTATGCGGCGGCGAATCGGTAATATGATAACCGCCAAAGATAAGCTAAAAAAAGCGAAGGTGGAAAAAATCGAAAAGAAGGAATGTATCTCCGAGCCGTATAAGGCATCGATGAGAAAACCGGCAAATACGCCCTCCCAAAAGAAGGGAAAAACAACTATGACCACAGCGAGAAACGGAATATAAACATAATAAGGTAGAAAAATGATGGCGAGAATCAGAGCGGCAAGAGTTATATAGCGACGCTTATTTATCATGGTTTTATCAATACAAAATGAATGCCGAAGATGTTGACCGGGCTTATGGCAAGCACTTCCTTGAACGAATCAGTTGGCTTCATTACCACATCCCCAACTACCGCGAGAAGACGTGACGAGATGTCGGCAGAAAGAATTCTATCTCCCGCCTCAACCTCGGTTTCTCTGGGCAGAACGAGTTTGAAATTACCTCCGCCGGCTCCTTCGAGTGTCACGGATATGCCGTGACGCTCAAGCATCGCGGCAGTCTTTACTTCTGAAGCGGAATAAAGCCTGACTTTCGCCGAGCTTCCAAAAACTTGTTCAACCGTGCCAAGTCCTGGTCCTTCAGACATTAACACGCCGGAGCCCTCCTTCACACCATCATTCGAGCCTGCATCTATTATGAACGTATCATAAGGCGTCTGTGGTGGCCGGGCGAGGACGGTTGCGATAATTCCACCTGTTTCGACGCGACGAGCAAACATTTCTTCCATCGCGCCACCGCTCCCCATTTCGGGAAAGCGTGCCGCCTTCTCAAGTTCTAAGAAAGCGATGCGCTCTTTCAGTGTTGCATTCTCGGTCGCTAAAAAATTTTTGGAATGGAAGAAGTTGCCTATGACACCAAGCTTCGTGGCAACAATATTCTCCCCCTTCCATAATGGAGAAGCGATCGAAATAATAGCTCCATCAAACAAGAAGAGAAGGAAGACCACGACCACAAATACACCAAGAAGAACCAAAACGGGCTTCATAAACGGGCTTCTTGCCCTATTTCTTGGGAGGTAATTCATCTTCATTGACAATAAGCACATCCTTAAATCTCTCTAAATCTTCGAGAATAATGCCACAGCCCCTAGCCACAGCCGTAAGTGGGTCCGCCGGAACATGCACGGGAATGTTTATTTCATTCTCGATAAGTTCGGCGAGACCTTTGATCAATGCTCCTCCGCCCGACAGATGAAGGCCTCGCTGCATAATATCGGAGAGAATTTCCGGCGGAGTGGATTCCAGCACTTCGCGCACCGCCTCTATAAGGGTTTCGACCGATTGAGAGAGGGCTTCCCTGATATCCGTGTCGGTAAGAATCACTTCCTTCGGAAGGCCCGTCACCAGATCTCTGCCTTTAATCGGCGCTTCAAATGGAGCGTGGGTCGGCATGACAGACCCGATTGTCATCTTCACCGCTTCCGCCGTTTTTTCCCCAATCAATATTTTGAACTGGTTTCGAACATACGCGATTATGTCGGAATTAAACCGGTCTCCGGCGATGCGAAGATTTTTCGACCGGACAACCCCGCCCAAAGATATGACTGCGATGTCGGAAGTGCCGCCGCCGATGTCTATGACCATATTGCCCACTGGCTCATGAATGGGCAATCTCATGCCAATGGCTGAAGCCATGGGCTCTTCCACTATGTGCACTTCTCCGGCACCGGCGTTTCTTGTAGCATCGCGGACGGCTCTTATCTCGACGTTTGTTATGTTGGAAGGAACGCCGACGACAACCCTTGGCGACAACAATTTGTTTGAACCTGCGGTAGCTCGGCTCAAGAGATACGCCACCATCTCTTCCGTCGTTTCGAAGTCCGATATGACACCGTCAACGAGAGGCTTGATGGCGAGAATATGCTCGGGCGTTCTGCCAAGCATTAACTTGGCTTCGGTGCCGATGGCGACAATCTGACCGGTTTTCTGGTTTACCGCCACGACCGAGGGCTCATTGATGACAATGCCCCTGCCACGCATGTAAACAAGCGTATTGGCGGTGCCAAGGTCTATGCCAATGTCGTGGGAAAAGAGTCTGCGCCACTTTTTATTGTAATTCAGAAGCTTTTTTATCATTTCTTAAGTTCCGCGATTAAGTTTTCTATAGTCATATACTTAACTTCCTCTGACGTGCGTTCTTTGACCTCAAGTGTTTTGGATTCGAGCGACTTTTCCCCGATAACAACTCTTGTGGGAATACCTATTAGGTCCGCGTCGGCAAACTTCTCGCCGGCGCGCGCGTCGCGGTCGTCGTAGAGCGTCTCAATCCCTTTCGCTTCCAATGTTTTATACGCTTCATCAGCAAGTTCTTTGACGTCGCCGAGCGCAATAAGATGCACCCTGAACGGCGCCACCTCCTTGGGCCAGACAATACCCTTATCGTCTGATAAGGCTTCTACGATA
Organism: Candidatus Zambryskibacteria bacterium RIFCSPHIGHO2_01_FULL_46_25; assembly: GCA_001825155.1. Classification (GTDB taxonomy): domain Bacteria; phylum Patescibacteriota; class Minisyncoccia; order Phycocordibacterales; family Zambryskibacteraceae; genus UBA5004. The sequence continues at coordinate 198,095 of MHVH01000005.1, forward strand.
GTGCCCATGAGCCTCGCAGGACCAATGCCATAAGAACCCATGAAAACAGGAACCTCTTTACCCTCCTCATTTTTGAACTTGAGATACGGGTCAGAAAATCGTGTACCAAGTGTAAAGATATTTCCAACCTCGACCGCCTTGTGGGCTTCACCCACTCCATCCCCGAGTTCTTTGTTGACAGCCTCTTTCTTGCCTCCGTCGGTGATGTGGATGATATCCTCTCCGGCTTCACAAAGAGTCTGGAATTCGTGAGAAAACTTAGAGAATGAGCCTCCAGAAGCACGAGTCATGTAGGTAAGATGTCCGATGCCAGTACGGTCAAAGACGTTCCTATACGCTTGTGCCACTCGATTATAGAACTTCTCATGCTGTGCCACGTCTGTCGAGAAAGAATAGAGGTCCTTCATGATGAATTCTCTTGTGCGCATGATACCAGACTTCGCCCGTGTTTCATTCCGGAACTTGTTTTGGAATTGATAGACTGAAAACGGAAGATCTTTGTATGAAGAGACAAATTGCTCGAGCATATTGGAGATGGGCTCTTCGTGAGTGAAGCCGAGCCCGAGCTCTCCGCCGTCTTTCAAATTGGTTTTGAACCAAGTGTCGACACTCTTGTCATCCCATCTGTCTGTCCTCTGCCACAACTCTTTCCTTTGCAAAGAGCTCATGAAGATTTCGTGCGCACCGAGCGCATTCATTTCTTCGCGAATGATACTAATGATCTTGTTTAAAGTGCGCAGACCGAGTGGTAGGAAGTCGTAGACGCCCGCCATCTCCTTGTTGATAAATCCAGCCCGCGTGAGCAGAATGGCGTTTTTTGAAATCTCGTCCGCTGGCGCTTCACGGCGCGTTTTTGTAAATAAAGTGCTTTGCTTCATGGCGCTATTATAGAGAAAAGATTGTATTAATGAAACAGACTATATGCTTTACAATCTCATATTTGTGTGATAAATTAAAAATGTAGTGACGTCAGATTGCGCCGCGTAGATGGAATCACTCCTTCTTGCTCGACCTCACCCGGTCTTACGACCACCCTCTCCTAGACGCAAGGAGAGGGTTTGCTTAATTATCCCAATTACTTTATTCAAATTTTTGGTAATTTCATAATTTTTTATACGAAGAGTTTGATATCCTAAGTTTTTAAAAAACTTATCACGATTAGAATCATATTCTTTTTGAAATTCATGCGATTTACCATCAATTTCAACAATCAACCTGGCTTTAAAACAGTAGAAATCGAGTATGTATCCTCCCATGCTGTGTTGTCTTCTAAATCTGCACCCGAGTTTATTATTTCTAAGTTTTTGCCACAACATCTCTTCTTCTGGAGTTGATGATTCCCTGAGATTCCGTCTTCGTTCAATAAATTTTCGTTGATTATGTATTTTCATGCTTGCCCCCTCTCCTTACGTTCTAGGAGAGGGGTTGGGGGTGAGGTTAGAAAATATTCCTAACGTCCCTTATGGTAATAAGTATCATCAGGAAGATTAGCAGGGCGAAACCGGCGGCATTCACGGCGTTGAAAAATCTGACGGGAATCTTCCTCCTGGTAATCGATTCCATGCCTACGAAGAGTAGCCTGCCTCCGTCAAGGGCCGGGAACGGCAGAAGATTGATTATCGAGAGATTTATAGAAAGAAGTGCGGTGAAGGTGACGAGATAGCCCCAGCCGAGATTGCGTATATCCCCCACCATACCGACAATTCCCACCGGTCCGGTTACGGACGCTAGGTCCGCCTTACCGACAAACGCCCGACCTATTAATCCGACAATCGCTTTGGCCGTAAGAGTGGTGAGAGAAGCTGTGGTCTTAAGCCCTTCCCATACAGCCCGATGCGCCGGCAACTTCACCGTCCCGATAGTTTCCATGGATATGCCGACTGCTTTCTGTCCCGGCAAAATGCCTTCCTTTGGAGTTACTGTCTTCTGCGAAATGTCCTTGCCCCTCTGAATTTCAAAGGCAATGGACCCTGAAGAATTTTTTATATACCTTGTCGCCTCTTCCGGAGTAAGGTTCAGAATCACATCTCCTGCCTTGAGGCCCGACAAAGCAGCCGGGGATTCCGGCACTACGAGCGTTATCACGGTGCGCGGATTCTCAACGGGTAAGGAAGTGCTCGCGGGCGATGGTATACCTGTGATAAAACCGAGAGAGATGAGCAACCAAGCGAAAAGGAAATTGAAGAAGACGCCCGCCGCGAGCACGGTAGCCTGTATGCCACGATTTTTGGATTGAAAATTATCTGGATCAAGACCTCTCCCCTTCCCCTCTCCTAAATTAGGAGAGGGCTGGGTGAGGTCGGTCTCTGAATTCTCCCCAAAAATTTTTACAAAGCCGCCGAAAGGCAGCCAGTTGAGCGTGAAATCAGCTCCCTTCCATTTAAAAATCTTTTTGGCGCGAGGCGGGTAGCCCAGGCCGAATTCGTCCACGCGTATGCCAAAAAACCTTGCCGCGAGAAAATGCCCAAGCTCATGCACTACGATAAGCGCGCTTAAAATTATTAAGAAGATTATTATTGACATTATTCCGAAATTTCTTTTGTCTTCTTCTCGTAGAGCTCTTCGAGTTTCTGATTCGTTTCATCAACCATCTTCTGCAAATCTTGCTTGGCGCGGAAAACGTCATCCTTGCCAATAGAGCCTTCCTTCTCTTGCCTATCGGCATCAGAATGGACTTTCTCTCTCTCATTCCTTACCCGCACGCGGGCCTCCTCAAGCTTCTGTTTGGCAAGTTTGGCCAAGGCCTGCCGCCTGTCGTCCGTAAGCTCTGGGAAAGCCACCCTCAAGCCCTGGTCGTCCACGGAGACGGATACACCCAGATTCGCTTCCCGTATCGCGGAGTCAATCATCTTTACCGCGGACTTGTCCCACGGCGTGATGCGCAAACTCCTCGCACTCTCGCCGAGCACCGAAGCGACCTGATTAATCGGCATCTTGGAACCATACATATCGACTCTTACGGAATCGAGAATGCCGGGATTAGCCTGGTTACTCCTTATGCCCAAATATTCCTTCTTGAGCCACTCGATAGTGCCATCGGCACCCTGCTTAAATTGGGAAAAGTTGTATGACATGAGTTGATTATAGCACTACAGCCAAGTGCTCCAGAATGAGCCTCGGTGAAGCGGCGCGGTCGTCGCTGTAGAGACGCATCTTGTAAACTTCCTTCGACTTCGTGGCGCGAAGTAACTCATCGAGGAAGATGGAGAGATTCTTTTCTTTATCGGCAAACTTGGCGGCAAAAGTGAGACGGTCTCTGGGAGAAAGATTCAAGAAATTCCGAGCTTCGTTAGCTTCGTTAGCTTCGTTAGCGAGGCGCAGAATCTCCATACGTGAGCGCAGAGTCGGGATAATCAACTCTTCCTCGCGAACAACGAGGAAGAAGTGCGTATCGGGAACAGGGTCTTCGAAAGTCTTGAGAAGAGCGTTCTGGGCCTCAAGTGTAATTTTCTCCGGCGAGAGAAGAAAGATTTTCCTCTCGCCGAAAGCCTTGAGGCAAGCCGCTTCGCCAAGACGGCGGGCCTCATCAATGCCGAATAGCGGCTCGTTGAATACGAAAAAATCCGGCGAACCCAAGAGCTTCACTCCTCTTTCCGTCCAGAAAGAATGCAGGCGCTCTTCGGCCAAATTTCTTTCTCCGATGAGAAGATACGCATGATGCATTTATTTTTCTACCTTCAGGAGCTCGACTTCGAAAACCAAGGTCGAATTCGCTGGAATTGGACCAACTGCCTGGTTGCCATACGCGTAGTCGGAAGCGATGACGAGAGTTCTCTTGCCACCCGCGCGCATGCCCTGAATACCTTCGTCCCAGCCACGAATCACCTGTCCGGCTCCGAGAGTAAAGGTGTATGGAGAATTGGAATCGCGCGAGCTATCGAAAACTTGTCCGTTCGGCAAAGTGCCAACGTAATGCACGGTGAGCTTGTCCCCCGGCTCAGCCAGTTCGCCCTGTCCGGCAACCACTTCCTCTACTTTGTATCCTGTTTCTGGCATTTGATTATTTTGATTTTGAGAACTGGTGCTAAAGAAACTCATAAGCGGCCCGGAAAAGAAAAGATACCCCATGAGTCCCAGTCCCGCGGCAACTGCAATATATTGATTCCTGCTGTTTTTCATTTATCTAGTATTTAGATTAATAAGACTTATGCGACCTATATGTCATATGTTATTATAAGTCCCATGGATGACGCAACCAAGCAGAAGCTCATGAATGACCTCACGCTCTCGCGTGGCGAGATGGAAAAGATTGCCAAAAACCGTGTGGCGGAGATTGCGAAGGAATTCACGGAAGGCTTCAAATTCCTCGAAGATTATCCGAAATCAGTCACCTTCTTCGGCTCCAACCAATGCAAGGAAAATGACCAGTATTACGAGAGTGCCCGTACTCTCTCCGGTAGACTCGTCAAGGAGCTCAGCTTTTCCGTGGTCTCCGGTGGCGGTCCGGGCATCATGGAAGCGGCCGACCGTGGAGCCATGGAGGCCGGCGGCAACTCTCTCGGCCTTCTTATCAGACTCCCCAACGAACAGCCGGTGAATCCGTATATATCGAAGAGTATCAGCTTCTACTACTTCTTCGCCCGCAAGGTCTGCCTCACCTTCGGGGCGGAAGTTTTCATCTTCTACCCGGGCGGTTTCGGCACTCTCGACGAATTCTTCGAAATTATTACTCTCATCCAGACGAAAAAAATTGGCAATGTGCCTCTAATCTGCGTCGGAAGCGATTACTGGAACAAACTCAAAACATTTATGCAAGAGGAGATGCTCAAGCGTGGCGCGATAGAGGCTAAGCATCTCGACCTTTTTACCATTACCGACAGCCACGACGAGATAATCGATATTATAAAGAAAGTTCCCGTGAAGATTAGCGTCCCCTTCTCCGGCGTTGACCAGAAGATTACTGCGTGATATAATATAGGTAGACAGAACACCTCTTTCCTAGGAGTTTCTCATGGAAATCGTGATTGCGCTTTTGGGCGCCGTGCTGGTAATGATCGCGGTCTACGGTCTTCTTCAATTTGGGCTGCCGTGGATCATCGTCAAGCTCGGCAACATCGATGCCTGGTGGAGCCCGTACCGTACCTTGCCACCCCCCGGCGAGATGTACATCATGGTAAGCGGCGACCCGGACGGCCCATTCGACAAAATCATCGAATCGGTAGAGGGTTACCGATACGATGAGGAGGAGCAGCAATTTGTTACTGATCCCATGCCAAGAAAAAAGGGCTACCTCGAGAATCTTGGCGTGGCGAAAATCGGCTTCTGGAAGTACTTCCTCTGGCGGGAAGTCCGCTACGACAAGTGGGAGAAGAAGCCGGATCCTTCAACGGAGTACGGTCTGGTCTCAAAGACCCGGGGGAAAAAGAAAGAAGGAGAACTGCCCTCAATCTTCTTCCGCTACAACATGGCCACCGAGGTCAAGGCAGCGGAGACAAAAGATAATTTCCCCGTCGACGCGATACTGGTTTTCACAACTCAGATCGAACGGCCGGTGAAGGCGTTCTTCTTCGCCGGCGGCTGGGAAGTGCAGGTCAACGCCGCGGTGCAAGGGCTTTTCCGCCAGTACGTGAGCGATCGCACAATCGAGGTGCTGCGGGAAGAAAAATCCAAGGGCGACAACACTCTTGTTGACCAGATCAAGGAACTGAGCAACGGCTCGGAACTGGAGGGTGGACTTCTCGAACTCTACGGCGTGAAAATCATCGATGCTCGTTTCGTCATCTTCGACCTCGTCAAAGGCGAAGCCGAGATGGCGGAAGCACTACGAGCCATCGGTGTGGCCGAGAGAAAAGCCCAGGCCCGTGTAAAAGAAGCCGAGGGCAAACGGGAAGCGATGATCGTCGAAGCCGACGGCGAGAAGGAAGCGAGAATCAGAAAGGCCGTTGGGATTCGAGAGGAAGTCGCCGCATGGGGCAGTCACCCCGTCGGCAAGACCGTCGTTATCGGCGAAGCCATCAAGGAAGCCAAGCCGAAGGCAATCGGCGGTGACATCTTCGCCAACATCAACGTCGAGGATAAATAGAAAGAGGTGGAGCGGGCCGGACGACAAGTCGTCCGGCCCTTTTGTATTTGACATTTTACTTGTTTAGTGTATAATCAAAAGCAGACTAACCTGTTCTATACTAGATAGAGGGAGGATGGACATGAATGCAGTACTCTGGACCGCCATCATCATCGCGGGCCTCGCCATCGTGGCGGTACTCGTGGTGTGGGCGGTGAAGAAAAGCTTCGTCCCCTGGCTCGTCAGGACGCTGATCAAAGAGGGTCTCGTCGCAGGCGTTGAAAGCTGGCGGAAGAGGAGATTGGCTGCCGCCCAGCCTATCGCGAGACCAACACCGGTGGCTTCCCCAGCCGTCACTACTACCACAACAACAAGAAAAAGGACTCTGGCTTCCAGGACTGGAACCATTTCTCTCCTCGTCGGAATCGTCACGTTCGTGCTTCTCCTGGTCTGGATGCGGCAATCGCCGGGCATGATGGCAGCTATTAGCCAGACCGGATGGTGGCTCGGCACTGGAGCTCTCGCTCTGGCTCTGCTCGCCGGCCTCGCCTATCTGCTCTACAAAGCGGCACAAGCGAAGAAGTGGGGCTTGATCGTTACGGTAGTCATCGCAGTGATAGTAATCTACGGCTACAACAACTGGTGGACAACGAGCCCATCTTCCGGCACAACGCTGGTTCCAATCGCTCCTATTCGAACCGAAGAGGTTCTCGCGACTAGGGAGTGGTCAGAGGTCGTCGAGGTACCCATGTGCTATCGGGCAAAGTGGCAAAGGCAAAGTCCAGTAGCATACGAGATAATGACGCAAACTGGTGAGGTGATCGACTACCCACGAGACCTTGTCGGGACAAAAAAAGTGCGTGGGAAACTCGAAAGCCTCCGGTTCCGTGTCACGGATCCGGAACAAGAAGCTGTTGTTATCAAGATCAGCTTCTCCCCTCTTTGAGGTTTAAGGGAGAAGTATTCACGGGCGCCGCGTTCACGCGGCGCCCTTTTTGATTTAAATTTAAATTGACAATTGTAACGTTAACATGGCATAATTCTCATCGGAAAGTTCTCTCCACTATGTGAGGTTAACATGAACTGGAATGCTTTCGGGAACGCGCTCAGGAAGTCGGGCAAATTCGCTCTCAAGCTTGCGGGCATCGGATTGGGCATCTGGATCAGCCTCGTTCTGGCTGACATTCTCACCTTCTACTATGCCTACGTGAGCAGCCACAGCGTGCTGTTGGATCGCGGGATGAGTGAGTATGGCTCGAAGATTGTCGCAATAGTATTCGCGGCAATCTTCATGCTCACGGTCCATCGCTCCGTGTGGTACATGATTAAGAGAGACCACCAGCGCTGGGTTCTGCTGGTGACGGGCGGAATTCTTGCCTGGTTTGTGATCATGTACGTCGTCTCATCGCCGTACTCGAATTCCTCCTTCAACCCGTTCTCTGGCGAACCCCAGGCGAAGTACTACCGCGACGGCGGAGGACAAATCGTCAAGATGCCTCTGGGTGCCAAGACAGGACCGGAAGGCCAACCACTTCAACTCATCGATCGCAAAACGGCAGAGGAATACAAGGCGCAAGCTGCACTTGTGACACCGGCGCAGAAATCCGAGACGGTAAAGTCTGTTCGATCCTCCAACCTTACTCTCCTTCGGACAATAGAAATCCTCGTAACAAACGAGTGGTCCGAGAGGGTTCCGATACCACCGGGTCAAAGGATGAGAACGGACAGACTCGACCCAAATGTTGCCTACGAGGGAAGAGGTCCAAACACTTCGATGCCTATCTCTGTTCCTGTCGGGCTCGAAGCCAGCGGCAAACGGATACAAATACCCGATGGTGATTGGATCCAGTACCGCGTTACTGACGAGGGTAAACAGGTTAAGCTTCGCATCAACTTCTTCCCCTACTAACAACCAGCACAAAGGCGCCTCGCTTCCGCGAGGCGCCCTCTTCTTTTTCTTATCGTTTCTTTCTTACAGAAGTCCCGGATAATTCGGCTTGTCGATGCCGAACGTGCCTAAGATGAGATTGATGATGCCGTAGGCGGATATCATGATAAGCATACCCACTAGCCCCCACAAGATTTTTTTCTTGCCGTCTTCGCGCTTGGTATCGGTAGTTTCGGAATTGATGAACTGGACTATGCCCCAGAAGAAGTATAGTGTCGCCACGGCGAAAAGCAGTATGATAATCGGATTCAGGATGAACTGATTGACCTTGTTGAGAAGCTCGATAATCATCGCCACCCAATACTAGAGACCGGGAACCGTCGGTACGGCTTGAGGAGTAGACTCCGGATTGACGCCGACGGCATTGCCGATGAAGCGGACAAGACCCCAGACAGCAACCATTACGAAGAGGGCTACAAGGCCCCAGATCATGAGACGCTGGCCTTCCTTATGAGCATCTTCGCCAGAAGCGGAGAAGATGAATCGAACCAAGCCCCAGAAGAAGACGAGGAGTGCGACCGCCACCACGATAGGAAGGGCGATACCCACCAGTCTGCCGATGGAGCGCAGAAGCGTCTCGAGATTGCCGAGATTCTGAGCGAAAGCGACTGCCGGAAAAGTTGCTAAAGCGATTAATGCGAATTTTTTCATTTAATTAACTATTTACTATCTAATATCTACTAATAACTTACGTATTTAATGATACGTCAATAGCGGGAAATCGCAACCGATCAATCCCCACCCCATGGGGATTGATCTCCCTAGGGTCTTGGGATTTGTGGCAAGTCCACGGTGTAGCCGGAGATATTCAATTCCTTCTGTATAAATCTCACAAGTCCCCAGACCGTTATCATCACGAAAAGAGCCACAAGACCCCAGACCATAAGGCCCTTACTCTTCTTCACTTCCGCTTCATCCCCGGCCTTCGAAATAAACTTGACTAGGCCCCAGAAGAAAACAAGCAAGGCGGCAGCTACAACGATAGGAATAATGTTTTGTATCAGGTCGCCTATGCGATCGATCCATCTACCTGTGGTCCCGAATGTCGTTTGCGCGCTCGCTATTGCCGGAAAAACCGACAAGGTAATCACCAATAATTTCATTAATTTATTTTTCATACTTTAATTATAACTTGATTATTTTAACGCCTCAAGGGTATTGAGGACCCCTGGCCTATGTTAAGTTCCTTGCCTATGAACTTCACAAGCCCCCAGACACTTATCATAACAAAGAGGCTTATGAGCCCCCAAACCATGAAATTTTTGCCTTCTTCCACAGCCTTCTCATCCCCGCCTACGCGGGCAATGAATTTTACCAAGCCCCAGAAGAAGACAAGCATGGCGGCAATAATCAGCACTCCGACAATATCCGCCACCAGTCCGCCCGCCCCTTTAATTAAGACTTGCAAGTTCATGGATTATTTATTGGTAGGCAGAGTTGGCACGGCGAAATTTCTGAATCCAAGCTCGCCGAACGCAAACCGGAGAATACCGAAAATCGATACCATCACGAATATGCCTATGAGCCCCCATATCATGAGACTGCGCCCTTCGGCATGAGTCTTGGCATCGCCCGACTTGGCTATGAAGCCGACCAAACCCTTGAAGAAGACGAGGAGTGCCAGCGCCACCATAATGGTAATAAGCGGATTGATGAGGTTTATGAATTTTCCCACTAGTTCTGTGAAATTCATTTTAGATAGGACATGTGCCGCCTGTTACCTGGGCTATGGTCTTGCACACTACGGTAGCAAGCATCCACGAACCCAGGAGCACGCCTGTGCCTACTGCTGTATATAGAAGCGCTTTGTGAGCTTTCTCAAGTTCTGCCGGCTTGCCCTGGGCCATGACATATTTGAAGCCGACGAAGATGAAGGCCATCACGGCGAGAACGGCTCCGATAGGCAGAAGAATGTCATTGATGATGGTCTTTAATAAAACAAAGAGGTTGTCTGTGCCACTCTTTAAAGGATTGGGGAGAGAAGTGCAGTTTGAATTTTGACCCTCTCCTTCGCACGTATTGTCACCTTCACCTTGAGCGTAAACAGTTGCTACCCCAAAAGATAGAATTATTAAGAATGAGAAAGCTGAAGCAAGAATTGTCTTTTTCATCATTTAAGAATTATGAAATTCGATTTAAGCAAAACCGTACTTATAGTATAGACCACAAGCCAGGCGGCCAGTATCCACACATAGCCCCACGCGACCTTGCTAAGCATGGTAACGGCATTCTTGTACTCCGTCTCGCTTCCTCGAGACATGACCATCTTGAAGCCGGCGTAGGCGAAGGCCGCCACGGCGATAAGGGTGGAGAGTATAAACAGGTCGTTTATAAGCACTCTGGCCAGAGTTATTAAGCTTGCGTAACCGCATTCCGGAAGTTCGGTCGTCTTCACCCCATCGCAGACTATTAAACTTTGCCAGCCTGGCATAGCCATATTTGTAAATTATTTTATTAAGTTATCCAAGCTTCTGCTCGCGGCGCCGAGAGCTTCCGAAGTTCTCGCCCGTCCACTCGTGACGGCATTTACCATCTCGCCGAAAATGTTTCCGGTGGAAACATTTTCGGGGTCAAGCCAGCCACGAGCCTGCAAGGCCGATTCGTAGAAGACCGAGAGCGCGGAATCGCTCTGCCGCCCCGAGAGAATATCGCGGCGGGCCGGCGGCAGGCCGAGACTCTTCGACAACGGCTCACTTATGTCCCTAGACACAAGTATAAGCGCTGCCCTGAGCGCGGCGGAAGCATTCCTCGTGCCGCGGGTAATAGAGACCGCGTAGAGTCGACCAAAGGTAAGTTTCTTGCCCGACACTCTCGACTGCGGCACTGGTGCGATGCCAAGATTCAAATTCGGGTTCTTGTTCCGGAGAGCGGAGAGCTCGCTCGCGAAACCCAGATAGTAGACCGCATCCCCGCTCGCGAAGTGTGTTTCTGCGGAAGGCAGAATCCTGTTCCAACTGTAATACGCTTTCGCCGGATTCGAGAATTGGGTGTAGAAATCGAGCGCCGATTCGCCGGGCGCGACCGGCAACCCGTAATTATTTGAGAGAGCGGAGCGCAGATTCGCGTTGATGGACTCCGTCACTGGCGTCCCGGCCTGGAGAAGAAGGAGGGAAAGAATTTCTTTGAAGTTCGGAATGTTTCTGGTCTCGCCGAGAGCTATAACCGACTGCGCCAGATTACCAGCCGGGTCTTTCTTCGTGAGTTTGAGAGCCATGGGATATACCTCATCCCAGTAAGCGATAGGTCTTGCCTCGCCCGCCGCCGAGAGCAAATCGCGGTTGTAATAGAGAACCAGCGGGTCTACCGCGAGCGGTAAGCCGTATACACCCTCTTTCGTCAGAAAAAGTTCTCCTTCTTCCACAAACGAGTTCCCGAAATCGCGCTCACCCACGCTGTCGTAAGGAATATAGATGAGCTTAGGTTTATTCTTGAGAAATCGCTCCTGGGTAACGACGAGAAGGTCGGGACCGGCGCCGGAGGCAAGCGCCTCGGTAAATTCCTGGTCGATAGAATCCGCGGACTTCTCCACGTAGCGAATAGTGAGCGACTTGTCGATATTCGGGACGGCGGTGTCAATAATTTGCGAGATTGCTTCGGAAGGCAAGTCCCCCCAGACCGTAACCGTCGCTTCCTGGCTCGACGACCCTCCGCGATAGAGGGCAAAGACCATGACCGCCAATAGTATGAAGAGTCCGAAAACCGACAGGAGTATTATTTGAAACTTGGACATAGACCTATTGTAGAACACAATAGGCAATTTACAATTCACAATTTCCAATTTTCAATCAATAGCTGGTTGCGAAGATTTCAGCATTCTCAGCCAGTGCTTGGTCTCTTGTATCTCCTTCTTGCAGATGAATATCTTATTGATGAAATCTTTCCGTGAGCTTGCGCCGTTCGCTTCCATATAATTCGCACCCACGCTCGTCGCTGCCCGGACAAGCTGATTTACAATCGGAGAAATAATATTGTCCTGCCTTACCTTCCGGCATAAAACTATGACTGATTCACCAAATTTCGCCGTTCTTTCTTCCAAGTCGTACTTCTTTCCCGTTTGAGTCATTTGAAAATTAGAAATTTATTGAAAATTCTAAATTAAAAATTGAAAATTTCACTAATTTGCTTACAGGCAAATTAGCGAAGCTATCGAGTCGCCTTCGCGGAGTTTCATGATGCGGACGCCTTGGGTTTGGCGGCCGAGGATGGGAACCTCTTTGAGGTCGACACGTACCACCTGGCTCTTCTTGGAGATAGCTATAACCTCCTCTTCCGCGTCGGAGACAATCTGCGAGGTAATGACGGGACCTGTTTTCGGCGTGACTTTCGACGTGAGGATACCGGAGCCGCCTCTGCCTTGCGCCTTATACTCGGCGAGCTTTGTCCTCTTACCGTAGCCGTTGCCGGAGATGACCAGGAGATGTCCGGAAGCAGAATTCTTCGTTATCACGTGCGCTCCCACAACCGCGTCATTCTTCTCGAGCTTGATGCCTCGCACTCCGCCAGCCGCGCGCCCCATCTCTCGGAGCGCCGAATCCTTGAAGCGGATGGACTGCCCTTTTCTCGTGACTATGGAAATATCGTCCCCGCTCTCCACAAGTTCCGCCGATACGAGCCTGTCTCCCGGTGCGAGACGGATGGCGATAATGCCGGATGAGCGGACATCGGTAAAAGATTTTGCCGAAACTTTCTTCACCGTGCCCATCTCGGTCACCATGAGAAGCGAGCCGGAACTTTTTGCATCCTTCGTACGCAAATCTTTCGGCATCGGCAGAATCGAAGTCACCTTCTCTTCGGCGGAAAGCGCAATGAAGTTCATTATTGACTTGCCGCGAGTGGCGCGCTTGCCTTCCGGCAGGTCATACATCTTAATCTGATAAGCCTTGCCCTTGTCGGTGAAGAAAAGAAGGTCGTCATGGGTTGATGCCGTGAGAAAATTGGTCACAAAATCCTCTTCCTTGGTATCCAGGTCAACGACGCCTATGCCTCCCCTCTTCTGCCTCTTGTATTCGTCCGGATTGGTGCGCTTGATATAGCCACCGGAAGTAAGAACCAGAGCATTGTCTTCTTCCGCGACCAAGTCCTCGACGGAAAGGTTCTTTACCGCGCCCTTGACCACGCGGGTCCTGCGTTCGTCGCCAAACTTCTCTCGTACGGCGATAAGTTCAGACTTGATCACTTTTAGGATTTTTGCTGGCGATGCCAGCAACTCCTTCATCTCCTGGATGAAAGCCTGCACCTCGGTGAGCTCGTCCTCAATCTTCTTTCTCTCGAGACCGGCGAGCTTCTGCAAACGCATTTCGAGAATGGCGTTGGCCTGGATTTCCGAGAACTTAAAACGCTTGATGAGATTCTCCCGCGCATCATCTATGGTCTTCGAAGCGCGGATAATCTTTATCACCTCTTCTATATGGTCGAGCGCCTTGGATAGGCCGAGCAGAACGTGTTCACGCTCCTCCGCTTTGACAAGGTCGAAGAGTGCTCGACGCCTGACCACCATCTCTCTGTGCTTAAGGAACTCGACCAGCATGCTCTTGAGCGAGAGCGTTTGTGGCACGCCGTCCACAAGTGCCACGATGTTGAAGTGGAACGTATCCTCAAGTTGAGTGTGTTTGTAGAGAGCGTTTAAAACCTTCTGTGGCTGAGAACCGGCCTTCAAATCGACGACAATGCGAATGTCCTTGGCGGACTCGTCGCGCATACCCTTAATACCCTCAATCTTCTTCTCTCGGTGCAGGTCGGCAATCTTCTCTATAAGATCGGCCTTATTGACTCGATAAGGAATTTCGGTAATGACAATCTGATAATTCCCTGCCTTGTTCTCGGTAATGTCCGCAACACCTCGAGCAACCACGCCGCCGCGGCCGGTGGCGTACGCGTGGTGAATGTCTTTCTCATTGAAAATGATTCCCCCCGTCGGGAAATCCGGCCCCTTCACGAATTCCAAAAGGTCTTCCGTTGCCGCGTCCGGATTGTCGGCGAGATGCATGACGGCATCGACCACCTCAGTCAGATTGTGTGGTGGGATGTTCGTGGCCATGCCAACAGCGATGCCCAAGGTGCCGTTCAAAAGCAGGTTCGGCACGACAGTCGGCAGGACAACCGGCTCAGATTTTGTGCCGTCATAATTCGGCTTGAAGTCAACCGTCTCCTTCTCGATATCTCGAAGCATTTCTCCGGCGACACGACTCATCTTCGCCTCGGTATATCGATAAGCCGCCGCACTGTCACCATCGATACTGCCGAAATTTCCTTGACCTATGACAAGCGGATAACGCATGGAGAAGTCCTGCGCCATCTTGACCATCGCTTCGTAGACAGATGAGTCACCGTGCGGGTGATACTTGCCGAGCACATCTCCAACGATAGTAGCGGACTTTCTGGTCTTTGCGGTGGCGGAGAGACCGATCTCATTCATGGCGTAGAGGATGCGGCGATGCACCGGCTTCAGCCCGTCACGTACGTCGGGCAGAGCGCGGTCGGTAATGACAGACATCGCGTAGTCGATGAAGCTCTCCTTCATCTCACTCGTAATGGCGCGGGAAACTATTCTGCTTGCCCCGAGCTCTGTCGAGGGGTCTTTTTTATTGTCCATAGGTATTTAAAGTATTGTCGCGCATTTCCTCGAAGCCCGATTCGAGCTCGATTGACTCGATGCCCTCCTTCAAGCCACCGAAGCTATCCTTCAAACCCTCGAAACTCGACTCAATGCCACGGAGAAAGGAGCCGAAGGGGTTGGCCGATTCAACGGATTTGTTGACGCTCGCTGCTTGCCCTGAGCTTGTCGAAGGGTTACCACCAAAATTGACAGTAGCCCACACAGCGAAAATAAGAAGAGTGAATCCGCCCGAAGCAAGAAAGGCGAAACGCTTCTTGTGACTTGGAGACCTTTTATGCAGAGTTGAGAGATATGTTCTCATGTTGCGATACTAATCTACTAATTCATGCGAATTATACTAATGGTATTCCTATTCGTTTCATTCGTATACATTCGCATATTGGTATCGCTGTCATTCTTCTTTAAGCACCACTATCTCCCCTTCTTTGCCTTCCAAGTCCTTCTTCTTCACTACGAATTTGTCGATGGGCACCGCTTTGGTCCCGCCTTCTTTCACAAACTGGTCGAGCTCCGCTTTATTGTAATGCATCGGGATGACAACGGAAGGTTCGAGTGATACGGCAAGCTTATAGGCCTTCGCCGGGTCGAGCGTGCCGACAGGTATAAATAGGATATCAATATCTTCAAGCGCTTCAAGCGTCTCAGCCTTGAGCTCCGCATTGGCAAGCGCGCCAAGGAAACAGAGCTTCATGCCCTCGAACGTGATGAGATAAATAGTATTAATCCTATCTTTCGCCTCAGAGAGAAATCCTTTTATAAAAATATCTTTGATCTCGTACTCGCCCGGACCGTCGATGATAAAACCAGACTTCTCGGCGGTTTCGCTCCGTCCGGTGCTGAAAAGAGTGATATCCGCGCTCGTTTTCGCCTGCGGATTGAGAGCAATGGTCAGATTGCCTTGGGAAATCTTGAAACTATCCACCCCTTGGTAGCTGATAATCATAGTGAATATTCTAGCACAAAAGAGCCTTTTCCGCCATAGTCTTAGCCCTTAAATTTCATCTCCAAAAACACTTGACAAAAAGACTGAAGTATGCTAAGCTTAATACAGATAGGCACACGACCGTGCTGAGTCGGTTCCAGGAGGAACAGATGGAAAAACAGACGAAGAAGATGGCGGCGACACAGGTGGAGATCGATGCGAAGAAGGCCGAGCACGATGAGGTCCTTTTGTGCATCGACCAGGTCGCGAAATTCAAGCCGCAGAGCGCACCGTCCAAGCAGAAGCAGGACGAAATTCTCAGCCAGCTGCAGAACAAGTGCGGCACGATCGGCAAGAATTTCGACGAGCTTCGAACCCGCCTCGAGCTCGAAACGCTCGACATGCTCGCGGGCGCCGACACTGACTTCGTCGAGGAAACGCCGGCGGACGCCCTCCGCAACGCCAGCTAGGCACCGCACCCGGCGGCTCCGGGTAACGACTCAGGGCGGGCTCTCACGAGCCCGCCCTTTTACATTCCTCCACTTTGTGTTATCTTAATACGGTTCTTTATTAGTCCCGTTTCTGTTATCCCTGCCCTTACGGCAATCACTCAACAGAGGGCAGGACCGGAGGCGGCATCATCTAATGTCATTATTTTCATTTGGTAAAAAAGCCCCGACGCTCGAAGAGGTCGGGGTCCCGACCCAGCCTGAAGCTGGCGTCGGGAAAGAGATTAAAAAAGTAAAAAGGGTTAAAAAAACCAAGGAAGCTCCTGAAGCTAACCAAGCTAACGAAGCTATTTCAAGCTACCTTGAGAAGATTCCCACTCCCCCGGCGATAGACGACCTCGTCGAAGGGTCGGTCATCTCTATAGACAAGGGCGCGGTCTACGTGGACCTGCCGCCCTTTGGCACCGGTATTATCTACGGGCGCGAATTCCAGAATGCCAGAGACATCATCAAGAAGATTAATGTCGGCGACATTGTCGCGGGCAAGGTCGTGGGTGTGGGTGGCAAAGAGGGTTATATCGAAATTTCGCTCAAGGAAGCTCGCCAGGCCATCATATGGAACGAAGCCGAGGACGCTATTCGCGAGAAGCGCACATTCGAACTCCCTATCACAGATGCCAACAAGGGCGGGCTCATCATAAACTGGCAGGGCATTACCGGATTCCTCCCCGCTTCCCAACTCAAGCCCGAGCATTATCCTCGCATCTCCGACGGCGACAAAGACAAGATTCTCGATGAATTGAAGAAGCTCGTGGGCGAGAAGCTCTCCGTCACCATCATCGGCGTCAATCCGAAGGAGGGTAAACTTATCTTCTCCGAGAAATCGCCGGAAACCAAAGATAAGGAAAATATTGTTTCCCGCTACGCGCTGGGTGACGAGCTTACCGGCGAAGTGACCGGTCTTGTGGACTTCGGAGTGTTTGTGAAGATTGAGGAAGGACTCGAGGGCTTGGTCCACATTTCCGAAATTGATTGGGGCCTCGTTGAGAATCCGAAAACTATGTTCAAGATCGGCGAGAAGGTGAAGGTGAAAGTCATCGAGATAAAGGATGGCAAAATTTCCCTCTCCATCAAGGCCTTGAAAGAGAATCCTTGGCGTGAAGCGGAGAAGAAATACAAGAAGGATGACGTCGTCGAAGGTGTCATCATCAAGTTCAACAAGCACGGCGCTCTCGCCTCTATCGAGGAAGGTGTTGCCGGTCTCATTCACATCTCAGAATTCGGCTCCGAGGAGAAACTGCGTGAGAAACTCGAAATGGGCAAGGTGTATTCCTTCAAGATTACCCTCTTCGACCCCAAGGAACAGAAGATGGCGCTCTCATACGTAGAGAAGAAATAAATTCGAAGTTAGGATTTAGGATTTTCACTATGATATATCATAGTGCCTTCATACATCGATTTTCTGCTATAGCCTGAGATAGATGTATACGTTATCTTTTCGCTGCAGCGAAATTATAACGTATGTGCAAATTTTTAGGTATTGTTTTTTAATTCCAGCTGATAAATTTGGGTATCGTAACCGCGGAGTTCTTCGTCGGCGCGGGAGAGACCCAGCATTTCGAGTTCTTTGAACAATTCTTCGCGAACTTTTTCCGGATTGGCGTCGTCCGGGCAAAGCTTCTCAAGTTCGACGTAAGTGCCGAGTTTTTCCACGTCATCAAGACAGATTTCATAAATGCCGAGCTTGCCCTTGCGGCGAATTTTCCTCACCTCGATCATCGGCACCCAGCCTAAAGTTTCCAAAATTTTGCTGGTTTCTTCCGCATCATCAATTTCGGTTTCGTATTCAAGATTATCTCCCTCATTTGAGCGCTGTTGCTTGAGATTCAACTGAATTTTATCCTTCATTCTTCTAATACGCATAATAATGTCACCCTCTTTAGCCTGACTAAACTCATTGGCAGAGCCCTTGAGCGCGTAAATAACGTCATGTTGACTTATCGGCTTAGACAGTTCGCGTCCCTTCTCTCCGAGCTTTCGCTCAAGCTCTGTGAAATTACCCGCTTTCAGTTTTATTTCTATTTCTCTCATCTCATTTATTAAACTCCGTCATGGCGGTGCTTAGGCCGGAGTCTTTGATAGTTTCGACTGCGGTTACGACACTTTTGAAAACTTTTTTGAGTTTTTCCATTTCCGGCTTTTTGAAGTCAGACAAAATATGTTTCTCGACTGCTTTCTCCCCCTTCGGCTTCTTGAGTTTGCCGCTCGGAGTAGCGGGCGAAGTGCCTATACGTATGCGAATAAATGCCTCGGTTTTGAGCGCCTTTATAATCGACTCCAGTCCGCGGTGTCCGCCCGAACCGCGGTTGTAAGAAATTTTCATCACTCCTAGAGGCAAATCGAGGTCATCATAAATCACAATAAGTTTCTCCGCAGTTTTCTTGTTCTTCACAACCTTCGCCACAGCCTTGCCTGTGACATTCATAAAGGTGCTCGGGGTAAAAATTCGGAAGCCCGGCTTCTTTTGTGGAAGCCGAGCTTCCACAGTTTGCAAAAAATCCGCCGCCATGCGTCCCGTGTTGTGCCGAGTGCGCGCGTATTCGTCTCCAGGATTTCCCAAGCCTATAACAATATACATACTGCTATTGTGTCAAATAAGAATAGATAATACAATCTCTGCAAACAATGCCTCCTGAGAATTTACAACCCGCCCTTCGACAAGCTCAGGGCAAGCCAACCGAAAATTTCTGGAAAGAACTTTTCAAGCTCGTTTTGCTCGCGGTCGTCATAGTTATCCCCTTCCGACTTTATGTCGCTCAGCCCTTCATCGTCGATGGGCTTTCCATGTATCCGACCTTCGACAACGGACACTATCTCATCATTGACGAAGTCTCGTATCGCTTCCGAGAGCCAGCGCGCGGCGATGTACTTGTTTTTAAGGCACCACCAAACCCAGAAAAGTATTACATCAAGCGCCTCATAGGCTTTCCCGGCGAGACGATAATGATAAACGATGGTCAAGTAACGATAACCAATAAAGAAAATCCGGACGGATTCAAATTGGCCGAGCCTTATGTCAAATTTCCCAAGGACGAGGTCCTGACCATAATTCTCGAAGAGAACGAGTACTTCGTCATGGGTGACAACCGCGCTTCGAGCTCGGATTCCCGCGTCTGGGGGCCGTTGCCGAAGGAAAATATTATAGGCCGTCCGGTCATGCGATTCTTTCCTCCGGCGCTATTCCCCGGAGACATCTCGCACTTTGAGGCAAGGCTTAACGCAAACGACGAGTGATGCTCAAAGAAGCGCGAAAACCTGTTTGGAGCTTAAACGAATTCGACAAGCAGATTATCACCGCGACATATTTCGGCTTCATGCCCATCACCGCCCCGAGAATCACGGAGGAAGACATCGCCGCGTCCAAGCACTGCGCGGCACTGCCGTATTATGACGCCGCGGAGAAATCGGCTCTCATCCGAAGCTACATAAACAACAACTTCGCTTCGCTCCCGCACCCGCTCGCGCTGGTGTATAAGAAAAAGAAGCCCGAAAGCTATTCTCTCCACTTCATAGGAGCCCAGGGCGGCATAGCGGAGGCAACACTCATCCGCGCCGCCCTCTCCATGCTTGCGGAAGAAGGCTACAAGAACCTCTCCGTCCACATAAATTCCATCGGCGACAAAGATTCCATATGTGTTTATGAGCGAGAACTCGCAAGCTACGCGAGGAAATTCGGTAGCTCTCTCAGCGCGCCTCTCAAGGAAAGTTTGAGAGAGGACATCTGGAACCTTTTCCGGCGCGATGAGGAAGAGATGATACAGCTGCGCGCCGCCGCTCCATCATCTGTCGCCTTCCTCTCCTCGCAAAGCCGGCTCCATTTCAAAGAAGTGCTTGAGTATCTTGAATCTCTTGCCATAGATTTCCGCCTCGCTCCGGAGCTTGTGGGCGAAAAGAATCATTGCTCGCACGCCATCTTCGCTATCAAAAATTTGGTCGACGAAGTGGAGACGACTCTTGCCGTGGGCTACCGCTATTCCCGCCTGGCAAAAAGATTGGGGCTTCGCAAAGAAATTCCCATGGCCGGAGTAACCATCTTCTCCGCCGCCAAGAATGCCGCGAAAAAAATCTACAAGCAACTGCCCAAGCCGAAATTCTATCTCGTCCAACTAGGGCAAGTGGCAAAGATGAAAACTCTTTCGCTTATTGAGCTTTTACGCTTGCACCATATCCCCGTTCACCATTTCCTCGGCAAGGATAAACTCGCCGCCCAGCTCTCGAGCGCCGAATCTCTGCAAGTCTCTTACCTCATCATCATCGGGCACAAAGAGGCTCTCGACGGCACCGCCACCATTAGGAATGTTGCCACCCGCGCCCAGGATACCATCCCTCTCGAATTGCTCCCGCAGTATTTGAAGAAGATTAGCCTTTAACTTTAAGGGAAATGCCGACGATTTTGTTTGACAATAATAACAATATTTGTTATTATTCGGTTGGGCTGAGAGCCAGTTCCAGCAGAGGCGCGCCACTTCAAACTGCTGTCACGTCGAGCAGGCTCTCGCCCACTTGCAAGTATGGGAACCTTGCACGCTTGGGTGCCGCATGGCGAGTGGCACCTTTTTTGTTTGCTTGTGTTCTGCAACACCGAGTGTTGCAAACAATTATAAAGTATCAATATATTCCAGTTCTTCTTTAAGGAGTTTTGCTGGACTAGTCTTCACGAATTGATGATATTCTTCTTTATCTTTAAATCTATCGGTAAGAATAGCGGGAAGTAGTAAATTACCCCACCGATTTTCATTTACCATATCTTGATAGCTAGACCAGTAATAGTGATTTTCTTTACTCAGCCATTTTGTAATTTCTCTGGGATTTCTGTGAATATAGGTAGATAGGTGAAGAAGTTGCCTATCGTCTCCGACATGTACTGCTTTGTAAGGACCCTGAAATACGTGTCCAGACTTATCGTATTTGGTGTTGTAGTATTTGCTATAAGCATTCAACACTCTTTGCATGTAATTTGAAATTCCACCTTCTTTCAATTCCTTGATTATCAGATGGAAATGATTTGGCATTATGCAAAAAGCAATCAATTCGATTGTGCGCGTATCAATCACCTCTTGAACATAATCCTGCAACACCGAGTGTTGCATAAAATCTCCCATAAGTTTGCTAATATTCTTAATAATGGTCGGGGATTGGAGATACAAGATTAAGAAAAGGAATCTGTAATAATCTCGGGTGTCATGAAAGATTATTTGTTTGTTAATTCCCCTATTGAAAAGATGGTAATGTTCTCCAGGCGCAATAATGATATTTCTCATAGAGCCTATTATACATGCAACACTCGGTGTTGCAGGTTGTAGACAATTTATATGGCTTGTGTTAAATTAACGCCCTAATGCAATCAATGGTAAATATAGAGGTGGAGAAAGGTCCGAACGAGAACAACCTCGGCGTTTTGAGGCGCTTCACCAAGAGAGTCCAGGCCGCGGGCATCCTACCCCGCGTACGAAGCAAGCGCTACTCCGAGCGCCACAAGTCCGAAAATGTCAAACGCGCCAAGACCTTGGAATATTTGAAGAAGAAGGAAGTTACGGCGGAACTGGTAAAGCAAGGCAAGATCGTCGAGGTTTCCAAGTTTGCTCGAAAGCGAAGATAGAACAGGAATTTTCAATTTTCAATTTGCAATTTTCAATCAAGAATCAGACACGCAAGCGGACTCCCAGGGAAGATTTTGAAATTTTGAAGGGTAGAATACTCGGCAAAAAGTACGAGCTCTCGCTTGTTTTCTGTGGAGACATGCTCTCGCGCCGCCTCAATCGCGCTTATCGCGGTAAAGACAAACCAACCAACGTTCTGAGTTTCCCTCTGTCGGAAAATTCCGGAGAAATTTTCATCAACCTTTCGAGAATGGAACCTTTTGGAGCGCGAAAACTCTTTATCCACGGTCTTTTGCATTTGAATGGAATGGAACATGGGGCTAGAATGAAGCAAGCTGAAAAAAAATGGCTCGTCAAATCACAGTCGGCATCGACATAGGAACATCCCAAGTCAAGGCAATCATTGCCGAAGGCGCTCTTGAGCAAGGACACTTCTCCCCCCGCATCATCGGCGCCGCAACCGCAGAATCGAAAGGTCTTGAGCGCGGCTATATCCTGAACGCGGAGGAAGCGGCCGAGAGCGTTCGCTTGGCCGTCAACCGCGCGGAAAAAACGGCCGGAGTAAGGGTCAGAAGGGCTTACGTCTCTTTCGGTGGCATCGGCCTCGGAAGCATCAAGGCGGAAGGCTCTGTCGCTATCTCACGCGCCGATATGGAGATAACAGAGAGGGACTTGGCGCAGGTACTTGAAGCGGCGGAGCAATCAATCCCCGCCGCAAGCATTCTCAATAAGCGCATCATCAATACCATCCCCATCGAATACAAGATAGACGGCAAACCCGTCTGGGGCGACGCACTGGGTCTCAAGGCGCAGAAACTCGAGGTCAAGGCTCTTTTCATAACCTGTCTTGAACACCACTTGGCGGAACTTATAAAGACGGTGGAAACCGCGGGACTCGAGGTAGTGGATGTCGTAGCCGCGCCGGTGGCGGCAAGCTTCGTAACCGTCTCCAAGAAGGAACGCCGCGTCGGATGCCTGCTCGCGGACATTGGCGCGGAAACTCTTTCTCTCATCGTCTTTGAAAACAACAACCCAACCTCTCTTGAAGTCTTTCCCATCGGCGGCAATGATATTACCAATGACATCGCTCTTGGACTCAAGCTTCCGCTCGAGGACGCCGAGAATGTGAAGCAAGGAGGCATCGCCCGCACCCCTTATTCGAAGAAGAAGCTCGAAGAAATCGTTTTAGCGCGCCTCGGCGACTGCTTCGATCTCGTCGAAACCCATTTGAAAAAGATTGGCAGAGACTCGCTCCTCCCTGCTGGAGTACTACTTACTGGCGGTAGCGCATCCGTTTCCAGTGTCAAGACCTTTGCGGAAGAATTCTTAGGCCTACCCTCCCGCATTGCCGAAATTCATTTCGGCACGAATGAGAAGAATCGCATGAGAGACAATGTTTGGGCAACAGCGTGCGGCTTGGCACTCTTGGGCTTCAACGCAGGAGAGAAAAACGGATTCTCCGGTTCGAGCAGAAGCGGACTTTTGCCCGGAAGTGGCAGAGGCTTGGCGCAAAAAATTTCCCGCCTCATTTCTCAAATCCTGCCGTAAATCACAACATATTTATAGTATTTTGTCCATTGCTTCCCAAATCCCCCGCCTTTGGGTAAGATAGGCGCATCCATAAATTTAAACGCATGCCACAAATCAAACCAGAAGTGGAATCTTTCGCCAGAATCAAGGTTATCGGTATAGGAGGCTCCGGCAAGAATACGGTTAATCACATGATTAATTCTAAGGTCAAGGGGGTCGAATTTATCTGTATAAACACCGACGCGCAAGACCTCCATAATTCGCTCGCCAAGAAGAGGATACACATAGGTAAGAACCTTACCCGAGGTCTCGGCACCGGCATGAATCCGGAGCTCGGCAAGCGAGCCGTTGAAGAAACCAAGGAAGAGGTCCAGGAATCCATCAAGGGTGGTGACATGGTCTTCATCACCGGTGGCATGGGCGGTGGCACTGCCTCTGGAGCAGCGCCAGTCGTCGCTCGTACGGCCAAGGAGAATGGCTGTCTTACAGTCGCTGTCGTCACCAAGCCATTCTTCTTCGAAGGTCAGCAGAGGATGAAGATTGCGGAAGTGGCAATAGACGACCTCAAACAGTCCGTTGACGCGCTTATCGTTATCCCAAACGACCGCCTACTCCAAACCGTGGAGAAGAACATCACCGCCAAGAACGCCTTCGCCATCTGCGACAATATCCTCAAGGAAGCCGTCGAGGGCATCTCGGACCTCATCACCACCCCGGGCATTATCAATATAGACTTCGCTGACATACGCTCGGTGCTCGAGAATTCCGGCGCGGCGCTCATGGGTATCGGCTCAGCCTCAGGCGAGAATCGAGCCATTGAGGCCGCGAAAGCCGCCATTTCTTCGCCTCTGCTTGAAATCTCCATCAATGGCGCGAAGGGCGTGCTCTTCTCCATCGCCGGCGGCGACGACTTGACTATGTTTGAAATTCAGGACGCAGCCAAGGTTATCACCGAGTCCGTGGACCCGAACGCGAAGATTATCTTCGGTACCGTCCGAGACGAGAAGTTGAAAAAAGGCGAACTCAAGATTACCGTCATCGCTTCTAACTTCCCAGAGAACAACGTAAGGAAGGCCGGCTCCCTTTTCCAGAACTTCGGCACCGATGAAGAGCGAGGCAAGGGTAAGATATTCAACGCCATGCCGATACAGGAGAAATCTGCCAACAAGGAACAGGACATAAAGAAGCCAGCTCCCCCCATTTCCGCTGCCGAAAACAATGACGACGACTGGAGCGCCGTACCGGCATTCCTGCGACGCAGCAAACTCAAATAAGCGACTCGGGAAGATTTCTGATAGAATTTCTTTTGTATGCATGATTTAACAATCATCGGCGGAGGGCCGGCTGGCGTTGCCGCGGGTGTTTATGCGGCACGTAAGCGCCTTAAAACAATTTTAATAACAGAATCTTTCGGCGGGCAGTCCACCGAGTCTGCCGGCATAGAGAATTGGATTGGCACGGTCAATATTCTCGGGCCTGATTTCGGCAAGATGCTTGAGGACCATCTCCGCTCCGTAGCCGGCGAGTTTGTTGAGATAAAGTTGAATAAGGTTAATAAATTGAATAAGTCGGATAAGGGATTTGAGATTGGTACGGAAGACGGGCAATCTTATCTATCGAAAACCGTTCTCATTACCACTGGCTCGACGAGAAGGAGGCTTGATATTCCCGGCGCCAAGGAATTCGAGAACAAGGGCATCTCCTACTGCGCCTCCTGCGACGGTCCTATCTTCGCCGGGAGCCACGTGGCAGTTATAGGTGGCGGCAATGCCGGATTCGAGACGGCGGCCCAGCTTCTAAATTATGCCGCCTCCGTTACCCTCATCAACAGAAGCGACACCTTCAAGGCCGATGAGATGACAGTTGAGAAAGTGCTTTCGCACCCCAATATGAGAGTAATCAAGAACGCGGTGCCCAAGGAGATTAAGGGAGATAAGTTTGTAAGCACTATGATATATCATAGTGGCAATACAGATCACGAGCTTAAGGTTACCGGCATATTCGTCGAGATAGGCCTCGTACCCACCACAAGCTTCGCCAAAGAACTTCTGCCTCTGAATAAAATTGGACAAATAGAAATCGACCCCAAGACGCAGAGAACCGCCGTAGCCGGAGTGTGGGCGGCTGGAGATTCGACAGACGGTCTCTACCATCAGAACAACATTGCCGCCGGCGACGCGGTAAAAGCGCTCGAGGACATCTACCTCCATTTGCACGCGAAATAAACGGGTATAACTTACGTTTGTGGTGCGCGGTGCAGAACTCGAATCTGCGACCCTCCCCACGTCAAGGGGATGCTCTACCAACTGAGCTAACCGCGCATTTGTCCCGAACGCTCGGGACACATGACCCATTATACTGGATTTCCGAACTTGTAAGACAGAGGGAGTTTATAAAAATTAGTATTAGTGATCTACGAACTATTGTAGAAACATAGACAACAGAAAACCCGCACAACCTTTCGATTGCACGGGTTCTCTTCATTCTTACTTGCCAGACTCACCGTTCCAAAACGCGGTTGGCCGACGATGCTCAAGCTCCTCGGCCAAGGCCAGTAGATGGGCTGGGCACTGATGTCGTTCGGGGGCGAAGTTAAAATCGAACTTACCTCTCAACTTCGGAGCGTAGAAATCCCACCAAGATCCCCGGCATTCGAGAATTCGCCAGTGGCGAAACATCTCTTCGTTCGTGAGACGAAACCAGATCGCGACTCTCGGCAGAAGTGGCCGTCCGCTTGCATGACCATAACGACGTGGAAACTCAATCGAGGTGAACGGCGCCTGGATTGAGACGTCCTTTTGGGACAGAGTTGCAGATCTCACTCCCTGGATTTCCGACGCTACTTTCTTTTCCTTTCCAGAGTTAATCGCCGCCTGCGTTATGTACACGTCTGTGTCGAGTCGATCCTTGAGAATCGCCCGAGTCATTTCGAGCAAATACGCGTTGGTGGCATTCAGTGTTGCCCTGTCCGTTTTTCGCATCACACACTCCCTTTCGGAGCTCGTGGCACAACAAGTGCACACGCTACCATTTCGGTAGTACTTTGCTAATAAAATTTACAAGCAAAATACTACCGACATGGGTATAAGAATGAAGATTTTAAAGAACTCTATGTCTACTCATATTATATCATATTTTATATATAAAAGTCAAGCACTAAAAATTGGTACTTATCCCTTGACAGCAAGTAGGCAGGGTATATAATGGTTGTATTACAAGGTAGATAGCCAATTATCATGAAATACAACATTAAAGACTTTAGGAAGGAGTTTGGGACAGAGGAAAAGTGCCTTACCCACCTTTTCAAAGAGAAGTACCTCGATACTACGGGTTATTACAAAGTCGCTGGTCGCAAATGCTGGGCTAACTCTCAAGGCGAGCAGTTGCACCCTCTAGCTGATACGATTTTCAAGAAGTCGTCCACCCCTCTCACAGTTTGGTTTGAAGCTATCTTCCTTTTCTCTATCGCCAAGAATGGCGTGTCTGCTAAAGAGCTACAAAGACACTTCGGCGTAACCTATAAGACCGCATGGAGAATGGGTACACAGATTAGAAAGCTTATGGAGCAAGACGGCAATTTACTTACCGGCACAGTTGAAGTAGACGAGACTTACTTCGGCAAAAGAGGCAACCATCAGACTAAGTTCAAGAATAAATCTGCCCTTATGGGTATGGTAGAAAGACAGGGCAAGGTTCGAGCACATAAAATCGGAGCAAGAGAAACCCATATCCTACTTGGAAAGATTAAAGCTAACGTTTCAAAAGACGCTCAAATTATGACAGACGAGTTTCGTGTCTATGCCAAGCTTCCCAAGATCGGCTACAACCGAAGTTCGGTCAATCATATGCAATACCAATGGGCTAATGGAAACGCCCACACAAACACCATAGAGGGCTTTTGGGGACAGCTAAAGAGGTCTATCCGCGGGACTTACCACTTCGTTTCTGCGAAGCACTTGCAGGCTTATGTGGACGAGTTCGCTTTCCGCTATAACCAGCGCCTTTCTCCTGTGCCTTGCTTCCAAGTTTTGGTACAGAGAGCGGTTTCCCGATAGCTTTACCGAGCAAACGGCGAAATTTTTCTTCGGACATATTATGTTATAATAGCAAAAAATATGGAAAAAGACGAAAATACACCAGAAAAACAGCCAGAATTTACCATCACATTTAAGAATGGTGCATTAGCACGCATTAAAAAGATTGCTAGGGATTTGAATATACCAGAAGAACGTCTAGGGGACGTTTTAATCAAGGGTATTAATCTAATTGATGTAGCAAAAGAGGGTCAGGTAATCACTATTAAAAAAGGTAAAGAGGAATATGTTATAGACCTTAGAATCTTGTAATGCGTTATGGCCAAAAAAGCAGTCACGACCGTTGAAGACATACGCCCAACAGAACTTCCAGAGTTTAGGCGTTCTCAAAGGTTCGAGAATGCAAAAAATGTAATTCAGATTGCATTGATGGTTATGCTGGCAGGAGCACTATTTATCTTTTTAGTTCTTCTTATAATTGCAGGGGTAACTCAATACGTACTTCCAGATACAGAGGGAGTACGAGCATTATCCAAACTTTTTGTAGAAGTAGCAGAGAATGCCAAGACAGTAGCTTTGTTTGCTTTAGGGTTCTTCTTTCGTGAATATCTAAACGCAAAGCTAGTTAGTGCAAAATAAGATATAATTCACAATAAGAAATGATTATCATAATCGGAATTGTAATAGCTATCTTACTCTTCCTAATTTTTAGGAAGTTAAATAGTATTAATGAAAATAATAAACAAAGTCCTCTAACTAGAGAAAGTGCGGAGGAATATAAGAAGATTCATCACTCTGACCAACTTTAGGGTAGCTTTGTATATAGTTCCCACTTATTTATCTAACTTATTAAGTACCTCTATCTGTTTAGACAAAATAACTGCGGTCACAAAAATTAAGAACCACTGCGAACCCTCTAGAGAATCTGAGGCAAAAAATAAACCAAGAAGCATTACTACTACAAACCAAGCTATTGGGTATTTATTCATACTATTTATTCTATCACTTCTTCAACCTGAAACTCGTATTTAGTATTTAATTTACCCCCACTACTATCAATACTAAGCAATTTAAACAAGTATCTTTTATCACCTATCTGAATAATATGTTCGCCCAATCTCTTATCAGTAATTTCTTCTCCATCAACGAGGTAGAAAATATAGAGATTGCTTGGGGAATAAGTGAAGTGTGAGTGTATTCCTGAACTGTCTTGTGTTTTACGCAGAATAGGATCAAGAGCCATTACTACAACGTGATTCCAATAAAGTACTCCCTGCTCTCCTTTTGATAATGCGTATATTTCGGCCATTTTAAGGGTTGGGAGAAATTGAGGTATCAGTTTACTACCATTTAATTTAATAGAGTCTATGTCTTTAGTAGCATATGAATCATGCATCTGCACTTGTAAGGTATCTCTAAATAACACAGGGGGGTCTTTAGGGCCAAGCCATTCTAACGACCATGCTCCTAGTATGGGAAGTGCAAATAATATTGCTCCTATTATGACTAAAATAAACCTAGCTCTGATAGGGTGGCTTTTCATATTACTTTCGTAATTTTCTCGGCCACCGAACACCAAGTCTTTGAACAAATCCAGCATCCCTCCAGTATAACCCTAAACCCCATATTCCTTGCAATGAGGGGATAAGTACCTAAAAATTGGCTTAATGCAAGGAGAAAAAATGTATGCTTCGCATGCAAATCTATATGAGCCACAATAATTCATTTCTACCCGAAATGAATTTTCCAGCCCCGGACTCAGCTGTTTTTTCTGTTGAAAAAACATGCTTCCGTCTTCATAAATCGCTCGCAGACAAAGCAGTTTGTCTGCTTTCTGCGATTTATGACCCTACCGGGAGTCGAACCCGGCTTCCAAGCTTGAAAAGCTTGTGTCCTAACCGATAGACGATAGGGCCCTGAAACGGTCGTAATTTTAACACTTTTGGCAGAAAAGGCAAAAAATGCTATAGTTTTCGCCACGGAAGCGTGGCTGAGAGGTCTAAAGCACCGGTTTCGAAAACCGGCAGGGCGCAAGCCCTCGTGAGTTCGAATCTCACCGCTTCCGCAATGATTTGCTAGAATGTCTGCTATGACATTCGAGCGAAGCATTATTGCGTGAAGATGGGAGATTCGAAAGGAAGCGTGGGACGCTTCATCGTAATTTTCCATAAGAAAATCGAATCTCACCGCTTCCGCCAAATATGAAAATCCTTTCCATAGAAACTTCGTGTGACGAAACCGCGATTGCCATACTAAACATAAACGGACCGCTTGAGAAGCCGGATATAAAGATTCTGGGCAACACCCTTCTCTCTCAAGTCCCACTCCATGAGCAATATGGAGGCGTATTCCCTATGCTTGCCAAGCGCGAGCACATCAAGAACTTGCCGATACTGCTCAAGCAAGTTCTTGAAAACACCAAATCACAAGCACCAAATCCTAAACAAATTCGAAATTCGAAATTCGAAATTCCAAACATCGATTTCATCGCCGTTACAGCCGGACCGGGGCTTGAGCCGGCGCTATGGGCGGGCATCACCTTCGCGGAAGAGCTCGGCAAGAAGTGGGATAAGCCGGTCATGCCCGTAAACCACATGACCGGCCACATCTTCTCCATTCTCTACAGAACGGAGACAAATCCTAAATCCAAAATCCTAAATCCAAAATTAGAGTTGCCTGCCATCGCTCTCCTTGTCTCCGGGGGTCATACAGAACTTGTATTGGTGCGTGATTTTGGTGATTACGAGATTCTGGGCAGGACTCTCGACGATGCCGTGGGCGAAGCTTTCGATAAAGTAGCCCGCATGCTCGGCCTCCACTACCCGGGCGGACCGAAGATTTCTCTCCTCGCAGAGAAATCTAGATTTAGGATTAAAGATTTAGGATTTAAGTTTCCGCGCCCCATGCTCCATTCCGGCGACCTCAATTTCTCTTATTCGGGCCTCAAAACAGCCGTGCTATACAAAATAAAAGACCTCACCCAGCCCTCTCCTAGCCAAGGAGAGGGCGGAGCTTTGGACAGTGATCTAAAAGAAGATTTGGCCCGCGCTTTCGAAGAGGCCGCCATAGAAGTATTAATAGAGAAGACGCGCAAGGCGCTCGAGGATTCTCAGGAAAATATCAAAACTCTTATTGCCGGAGGCGGTGTCGCGGCCAACAAATATCTGGGTCAAGAACTCAAATCGCTCATGACAGATTTCCCGGATATCAAGCTTCGAATGCCAGAGAAGCAGCTTACAACGGACAACGCCGTGATGATAGGCATTGCCGCTTATGTTGAGGCTGTGAAAAATCCTTCCGTATTGGCACAAGAGAAGAAGATAACGGCGAAAGGCAATCTTACGATTTCTTCTCGGTAATTATTACCAATTTTTTTACCTCAGCCTTAAGCTTCTCGTGTTTGGACCTCGTGAGTATCCAGGCAATAGTGGCAATAAGAGCAATAAGAAGCGGTAGGAGCAGATACCATCTCTCGAGATAATAAGCCCCACCAAAGGCTACCAGCAGACCGGCGGCTATTGTCCACCACTTGGCTTTGAACCTATCGGACGCAATAGTATCAAGGACATCTTTATTCCCTTCTGTTGTTTGTTCTTTATAAAGGACACTTTCAAGGACGTTACCCAGAATATAAAGGACAATTAATACTAGCAGGAGTTCATATAGAGACTTCAGAAGTTCAGTCCCGCTGTCTGGCCAGGTAAATAGTGCTGCTGTCAGGTTCTCTGGATACCACCATGGGTCATCAAGTTCTTCATTTTGTCCTTTAGGACCAGAATCTGTAGCACTGCCTATGACCGGTACAGATGACAGAGTGTTTGTACCCATGCCTTCTTTGAATCCGGCCGATTCTTTACCCGTGGCGGACTTAATGTCCTTTATGACCTTGTCTGGTTGTACTCCCGGAATACCTGTGCCACAAAGGATTTGGTTGATCTTGCCTAGAGTAGTTATGTATACATAGCCCGTCGGCTCACTTATGCCCCAAGGGGTAAGCACATCGTCCTTATAACGAAGTTGGAATTCCATGACAGCCATCTGCGTAACCTCGTCAAAGACGCCGTTTATGGTCACATAATCAAATTTTTCAAACGCTTTTAAGAAAGCCTGGAGGCGAATGACCTGCAATGGGTCATTGTTCGCGCCTATCCTCATATAGCTTGTGAGATAGGGGCAAAAATCGGATATGGTCGTAGCACCCAAGACCTCTCCGGTTGCAGGCGGGCGACTGGAGCCTCCTCCGCCACCGCCTCCGCCACCTCCGCCACCGCCTCCGCCACTTCCGGCAGGATTAACAGTAAGAACTAGTGTTTCAGTATCAGCGCCACAATCAGTATTCGCCGTTAAAACGATATTGAATGTTCCAGCTTCAGTTGGAGTACCCGAGATTGCGGCTGTTGAAGTGGAGAATGACAATCCCGCCGGCAAACTGCCTACGGAAAAGACTGTGGTTGTGGCTCCGCCGGTTGAAGTAGCTGTGATCGTATAAGAAAATGGTTGATTAACGGTAACACTAGCCGTGAGAGAACTCGTTATGGATGGTAAAGGACATGAGGAAGGAGCCACAACATTGATCACAACAGCGTCAGTAGCCGTGGTTGTGCCATCCGTGCAATTAAGCGTAAGCGTTGTAGGAGTCGAAGTCGAAGGATACCACGGATGGCTCGGCGCTATGGGACCATCACTGCCGGAGAGAGATACGCCGGAAACTCCGGAGGGAGATGTGAGCTGGCAAGCCGTAGCATTTGAAGAAGTCCATGTGTAGTTCCATGAATCGCCGCTGGTAATAGTTACTGGTCCGTCAGAACCGTTTGCTTTGATATCGGCTGTTACCACAACCGGAGAGGGTTCTACTATGTTAATTGTTACGGAATCACTAGTGCTATCAGTCCCGTCAGTACAATCGAGTGTTAAGGTTACCGAACCACCAACAGCCGGATACCATGGGTGAGACGGTTCTATCGGTCCGTCACTTCCGGACGTAGATACACCAGAAACTCCACTTGGAGTAGTCATTTGGCAAGCTGTAGAATCCGTGGAAGTCCAACTGAAGCTCCACGAATTCCCATTAATCACATCTACTGGTCCGTCAGAACTTTCTGCTTTGATATCCACAACCGGCGCGGCGAAAACTTCGTTCAAAGGTACCCCCGCAAAAAAGACCGTTGCGGCAAGGTAAATTGCGCCTGCTTGGATTAATTTTTTATGAGAAAAAATGGCTTTCATCTGTTCTGTATGCACCAAACTACTTATCCGGGAATAGTTGTCAAGTCCATTATTTTATAAAGGACATTTATCATCATTTTGTCCTTTATACATAAATGTCCTTTAGCAGGGCCATATTCCCGGACCGCGACCGTGCTATCATAGAAAGACGCATGAACCCCGCTAGAATTTCAACGGGAACATAATAAAAAAATGATTTTTAAAGAAAGTAAAAATTCTAACGGGGTGAACGAGAAATTCCTTAAGCCATATAATCCGGCTCAAACCGAGGACCGGATATACAAACTCTGGGAAAAGAGCGGCTTTTTCAATCCGGATAATTTGCCTGGGGATAAGCCATTTACAATAATCATGCCCCCGACCAATGCGAATGGTTCGTTACACGCCGGTCATGCTTTGGTGATGACGATCGAAGACATTATGATTCGCTACAAGAGAATGCGTGGCCACAAAACGCTTTGGCTACCAGGACTGGACCATGCGGGCATCGAAACTCAAGCGGTCTACGAAAAACAACTTGAGAAGGAGGGCCGATCGAGATTTGACATGTCACGCGAAGAACTTTATTCAGAGATTTTAAATTTCACTCTCAATAACTCCAAAAATATTAAATCCCAGATCAAGTCCATGGGAGCGTCATGTGACTGGAGCCGAGAAAAATTCACCCTAGACGAAGATATCGTCAATCTGGTTTACAAAAATTTCAAACGCTTGTCGGAAGACGGTTTACTGTACCGCGGTTCAAGAATCGTCAGTTGGTGCCCGAAACACCGTACAGCTTTTTCAGACCTGGAAATACTGGATGAGGAAAGAGTCGACCCTTTTTATTATTTGAAATACGGACCGTTTACCATTGCCACAGCAAGGCCGGAAACGAAGTTTGGCGATAAGTATGTCGTCATGCATCCGGATGATAAACGCTATGAGGATTATAAGCACGGACAGAAAATCGAACTCGAATGGATTAACGGACCTATTACCGCGACTATAATAAAAGATGAGGCGATTGACATGGAATTTGGCACCGGAGTCATGACTATTACGCCGTGGCATGACACGGCCGATTTTGAAATCGCGGAGAGACACGGACTCGACAAGGAACAAATTATCGGCGAAGACGGCAAACTTCTGCCGATAGCCGGGGAATTCACCGGTATGAAAATTGCCGAAGCACGCCAGAAAATCATTGAGAAACTAGAGGGCAAGGGTTTGGTGGAAAAGGTTGATACGAACTACAAACACGTAGTGCGAACTTGTTACAAATGCGGAACGGTTATAGAACCTCAAATCAAGAGCCAATGGTTCGTGCGCATGAAGCCCTTGGCGGAAAAGGCTCTGGAGAAAATAAATACCGGGGAAATAACCTATCTCCCGGAACATTACAAAAAAATTACCATCCACTGGCTCGAAAATATTATCGACTGGAACATTTCACGCCAAATCGTGTGGGGTATACCGATACCGGCAAAAATCTGCGAATCTTGCGGAGAAGGCATGGTCGACCTGGATAATTCGGTCAAGTCATGTGCCAAATGTGGTGGTTCGGTACGGCAAGATAATGATACGTTCGACACATGGTTTTCCTCAAGCCAGTGGCCCTACGCCACTCTTCAGACGCTAAGAGAGAAAGACTTTGAAACATTTTACCCGACAGACGTCATGGAGACGGCTGGGGAAATTATTTTCTTCTGGGTGGCGCGCATGGTTATGCTTGGTCTGCATGTCACGGGCGAACTCCCGTTCAAAACCGTTTACCTCCATGGCTTGGTGCTTGACGCCAAGGGTCGCAAAATGAGCAAGTCGAAAGGGAATGTCATCAATCCGCTCGATCTCACCGCCAAATACGGGACCGACGCCTTGCGAATAGCGCTTGTCATAGGCAACACTCCCGGCACGTCCCTAGCTCTAGCAGAAGATAGAATCAAAGGCTACAAAAACTTCGCCAACAAGCTCTGGAATATCGCGAGATATGTGCTATCGCAAGTTGATAAGTTCGATAAGTCGGATAAGTTGAATAAGGAATTGAAAGAAGAATTCGATGATTTGGCGAAAGATGTTACGAATGACATGGAAAACTTCCGCTTCTATATCGCCGCGGAGAAAATTTACCATTATATCTGGCATCGCTTCGCCGATGAGATACTCGAGGAGAGCAAGAAGAATCCTGAATTGCCATCTACTATCCACTATCTACTGGAAAACTCCCTGAAATTACTCCATCCCTTCATGCCCTTCATCACCGAAGAAATATGGCAGGAATTAAAACACTTGGAAACTGAGTTTCCAAGTGCACTTGGAAACTCAGTTTCCAAGTCAGAACCTAGAACCTTACTCATGATCGAACCCTGGCCCTTCGACAAAGCTCAGAGCAAGCCAGCAAAATTATGAGTATTGAAATAATTTTTTGGGCGTTTTTCGGCGGCATAGTGCCGGCACTTCTCTGGCTCGATTTCTGGCTCCATGAGGACAGGAAGCATCCGGAGCCGAGAAATCTTGTTGCCAGAACATTTCTCCTAGGCATGCTCGCGGTTCTGTTTGTCTTGCCGCTGCAAAAAGGCACTGACGTCATGATGCCCGGACTTATCATGCCAGCGATTATCATCTGGGCGATACTCGAGGAGCTTTTCAAGTTTATTGCCGGATGGCTCGGAGGCATGCGCACGAACGAGAACGATGAGCCGGTAGACCAGATAGTTTATATGATTACGGCGGCTCTGGGTTTCGTCGCGCTTGAGAACACCCTCTTCATATTGGGGCCACTTGCCGATGCGGACATTGCCGGAAGTGTCATCACCGGCAATCTTCGATTCATAGGTGCGAGCCTGCTTCACATTGTCTCCTCAGGCATCATCGGCTCAGCAATGGCCTTCTCATTCTACAAATCAAGAAAGGTAAGAGTCGTATATATTCGCCGAGCAATAGTCGCTGCCGTGATATTCCACGTACTCTTCAATGTTTTGATACTTAAGTTCGGCGGCACAGGCACCATATTGGCGTTCTCCGCCGTATGGGTCGGCGCAATAGGCCTATTATGGGCGTTTGAGCGCGCGAAAAAGATTGCGCCAAGGTAATAGTAGGATATAATTAACGGATATGAAAAATAAACGAAGCTTTTTTGAGAGACTGACCGGCGCCGTGCGCCTCGAAGACGAGGATGATGCCGAACAAATTTTCCCCGCCACCCGGAACGGCG
>MHVH01000005.1:233682-250198 GCA_001825155.1 Candidatus Zambryskibacteria bacterium RIFCSPHIGHO2_01_FULL_46_25
CAGCTTACGGTTGATGTTTTCAACACTCCGACCGAAATTATCATCAAGACCATGGTAGCCGGCGTGAAGCCGGACGACCTAGATGTCTCCATCACTCGGGATATGGTCACTATCCGCGGAGAGCGTAGTGAAGAAAGAACTGTTGCCGAACAGGATTACCTACACAGAGAGCTATATTGGGGCACATTTTCTCGAGCTGTGAGCCTCCCAGAAGAAATCAATGTTGACGAAGCCGAAGCCTCAGAGAAATTTGGCATGCTCATCCTCCGCTTGCCGAAGGTAGATAAAAACCGCAGCGCCAAGCTAAGGGTAAAAGGAAGCTAGTGTGCCGAGAGCCAGAGTCGAACTGGCGACATCTTCCTCTTCAGGGAAGCGCTCTACCAACTGAGCTATCTCGGCGTTGGCTAATTAAAGAGTCTTTGAATATTCTGATACGTGCCCTGCGCCTGGTCGAAGTAAGGTTCCAGGAGGAAATATCCTACCACAAACGGTGCGAGAATAATCGCAAGCTTGATGAATCCGTAAATGGCGGCCCTTTTTGCTCTTTTGTCGATTTTTTTGAGAATTTCGTTATTCTCTTCCGCCAATCTTAGGGAACGCTCAAGCAGTTTTTTTTCTTCCGGATTCATGGAGATATTATAGCAAAATCTCGGTTTTTTCCAATTTTTGTGTTATATTTCGAGCGCGCCTGCCTGCCGGTAGGCATGGCTCTCATAGCTCAATGGATAGAGCAAGTCCGTCCTAAGGACGAGATGTAGGTTCGATTCCTACTGAGAGCACAATCGAGTCTCGCAAGAAAGCTTGCTTTCTTATGAGCGAGATTGGAACTCTCAGCACGAAGTACTGAGAGCACAATCGAGTCTCGCAAAAAAACTCATTTTAATATATTGACGTACTAGTTCGATATATCGAACTAGTATAATACGATATATCGTATTATGCGCAAAAATTAAGTTGCCTTATCATCTATCTGCCCTTCCTCTTTGCCTCAATAAATTTTGCTCGGCTCAAGTGATAGGGCGGCGGAGTCAATATTTCAAACAAAGCTTCCAAAACCTTCAGCAACTTCCCTCCATCTTCTTTCAGAAGCTTTAAAATCTCGATATATCCTCCCCTGTCGAGCCTTTTTGCAATACGTTCAACCGTCGATGGGCTGACATTAAGCGCATTCCAGATAGCATAGTGAGAAACACCCCTATTTAGGAGGAGTATTATTGCCAACCGTTTGGAAAACATGACCTTTTCGGTCGGAGTAAGAAATTCTCAAAAGAAGCGGTCGGATGCTTCCTGGTCTTTGAATTTGCCGAAAGAGCGTAAAAAGCTTTTATAAATTTTATTGAAGTCTTCTTTATTTAATTTCTTTTTTGATATATGCGGCATTTTTTTAGTACGATATATCGAATCAATATAATATTTAATACGATATATCGTATTATAATTATATCAGATTATATCAAAATCCCACAAAAGTGAAGCTTGTGCGGCCTCTACCCTGGAATTCTTAACAGCTTCGACAATACCGGCTTGTTGAAGCCGACTATAAGGTCTTTACCGTCCACGACTATGACCGGCACGCCCATCTGGCCGCTCTTTTCGAGCATTTCTCTGCGTTTCTCCACATCCGTTCCTACGTTATAGTCCGTAAACTCAATATCATGCTCCTTGAAATAATCCTTCGCCATGTGGCAGAAGTGACATGTCGGGGTCGAATAAATTTCTACTTTTTTACTCATAGAGCGACATTATAGCACCCATAATTTTTTTGTACCAAGACCCTTCGGTACTCTCTGTCGAGGACGCATTCGCCTTCTCGTCCACAATGATAGCCACGTATTCCCCCTCGCGAGCGACGCTGAATTTCTCCCTTATTTCTTCCACAATCCCCTCCTCGGTCTGGAGCCTGGCGATGCCGTCCCTTAGCTCTGCCTCCCTTGCCGAGAGCGCTTCGGTCTCTTTCTCAAGATTTTCGACCCTTTTCGCGCTCTCTCTCTCCTTTACCATAACCTCCGCCGACCCCTTGATGAGGAAAAAAACAAGCACAACCATAAGAATAAGCGCCGGCCAGGAGTATAGGAGTTCCTTCATTCTCTGTTTGCGCCGAAGTTCCTTCATATATAGCCGTATGTTATCATAATGCCAATGTTATTCGACAGAAGGCACAAAAATAAGGTCAAGACTGTCTGGATGATACTCTCGATTCTCATTATCGTGAGTATGATTCTGCTTTACTCCCCTTTATTTTAGTCTCTTTTTATCATCTTTAGAAAAACGTCCTGCGGGATATTTACCCTGCCTCTTTCTTTCATCTTCTTCTTGCCTTTTTTCTGTTTTTCCCTCAACTTCATCTTTCTCGTTATGTCTCCGCCGTACATATGTTGGGTAACATCCTTCTTCATGCCAGACATCGTGCGTGAGGAGATAATCCGACCCAGAGCTTGGGCCTGGATTTTGAGCGTAAACATCTGCCTCGGCAGGATGTCGTGGAGCTTTTCAACGGCAGCCTCGGCCTCGCCTTCCGCCTGTCTTTTCGAAACGACCTTGGCGAAAGCGGGCACAACTTCGTCCGCGACCAATATGTCTAAGCGTGTGACATCCGCCTTCCTTTCTCCGGCGAGAACATAGGATATGGAACCGAATCCAGACGTAACACTCTTGAGTCTGTCAAAAAAACCTCGCATAAGTTCCCTTAGAGGCATCTCAAATCTTATGGCAGTTCGACTGTCGCCAAATGATTCTGTCTCGCCCTGTTCTGCTTCATGCTCGTGGAGTAACTGTATCAGCGCGCCAAGATATTTCGGCGGCAGGATTACCGTCGCTGTAATCCATGGCTCCCAAACTTCTTCTATAAGATAATCCTCCGGGAAAAAGGACGGGGTATACACCATTTCTTCCTTGATTGCCTGCCCTGAGCTTGTCGAAGGGTTTTTATAAATTATTCTGTACGTTATGGAAGGCAGAGTAATAACCAAAGGCAGGCTGAATTCACGACGTAAGCGCTCGGTAATTATCTCAAGATGAAGCATGCCCAAGAATCCGCACCTGAATCCCCTGCCCAATACGCCGGAGGACTCTTCTTCAAATGAGAATGCCGAGTCCGAGAGCTGCAAGCGCGAGAGTGCCTGCTTTAAGCCGGTGAAGTGGTCTTGATTCTCAGGATACACGGAAGCCCAGACGACAGGTTTCGCGCTCTCATAGCCCGGAAACGACTCCGTACTATCACCGAATGACGCGACCGTGTCACCTACGGAAGCAATGCCCGGCTCCTTGATGCCGGTCACGATGTAACCAATCTCGCCAGCCGATAATCTCTCGCTCGCTTTTTCTTCTGGAGCGAATATTCCGACCTCAAGTGCTTGAAATTCTTTGCCAGCAACCTTGAAGGCAAGTCTATCTCCCTTCTTCACCTCTCCGGAGAAAACCCGGACAAAGACGATAACGCCCCTGTGGCTAGAATATTTGAAATCGAAGACAAGCGAACGGAAGTCACTTGGAAACTGAGTTTCCAAGTTGGGTGCCGGCACCCTTTTTATAATCTCTTCCAGTAAATTTTCCACCCCTACTCCGGTTCTTCCAGAAACTTCTAGAATCTCACTACGTTCAACACCCAAGAGCTCCACTATTTCATCACAAACTTCTTCCACCCTTGCCAGAGACGAGTCTATCTTAGAAATTACCGGAATAATTTTGAGCCCGGCGGCCTGGGCCATGCCGAGAGTAGTAAGCGTCTGCGCTTGCACCCCTTGCGTCGCGTCAACAAGAAGAATCGAGCCTTCGACCGCTCGTAAGGCCCTAGAAACTTCATATGAGAAATCAATGTGCCCGGGAGTATCTATCAGATTCAAAACAAACTCTTGTTTTGAATCTGCAAACTCTAAATCCGAAGCACTAAACCCTAAATTTTTTGAATTTGATATTTGAGATTTATTTAGGATTTCGGATTTAGGATTTAGGATTTTCGGATGATATATCATCCGCACTGGTTGCATCTTGATGGTAATACCACGCTCGCGCTCAAGGTCCATCGAGTCAAGCACCTGGTCGCGCATATCCCGTTTCTCGATGGTGCCTGTAATCTCAAGCATTCTGTCCGCCAGGGTGGACTTGCCATGGTCGATATGGGCGATAATGCTGAAATTCCGGATATTATTGGTCATATAGGTCTTATAGGTCGCATAGGACCTACAGCATTACACAATTTCGGGATCCGTGGCAATGACTTTTACCTTCCAGAATCTCTCATGGACAGCATCCCAAACATCAGATATTTCCTTATTTTTGAGACCTATGAGCACAAGAATGCCCGCGCTTATGGCAATGAGACCGGCGACCAACCCTTGAAGGAAGAGACCGACAAGCGTTGCCGTATTGAAAACGGTATCGAAAATTCCCAGACCGGCATACGCCACCGCGCCTATAATGACTGACGCGCCGAAGGCCTCAAAAAGAGCTCTCATAACTCCGTTGGAATACCCACTAAATTCCCTTTCAAACGAAATCCAAAGCAAGAGGACATTCAATATCGTGCCTAGGGAGAAAGCCAGAGGAAGCATGAGCACCGCCGTATTCGGTAAATCCTCGACCCTTAAGAGCGCCCCTATGAAGTATCGAAATATTTCCGAAGCGTAAAAAAATTTGACCAGCCCGTATGCGGCGGCAAAGAGAAAAATGGTCGATAGCAAATTTATGTAAAAAGGCTTCTTGGTAAAACCGGCCGAGTAGAATCCTCTCATAAACAGTAGGAGCAGGCACTGAAACACCGAAGAGAGGACAAAAAGCGCTAAAGCCGCGGCCGTAAGCCTGGTGTCATTCCAGTCGAACATGCCCGTGCCGAGAATCACGCGCACAATTTGAGCGCGAAGCACTATGAGAAGCGCCGTCAGAGGCAAAGACCAAAAGATGATGAAGCGAGAGGTAAGTATCATCTGTTCCAGGAACGCCTTTACATTTTTCTCCTGAAATCGGCGCGAGAGGGTTGGGAAGGCGGCAAGAGAATACGATACTCCGATGAGGGAGAGCGGCACGGATTCAAGATTGATGGCAAATGACAATACCGAGATTGACCCCGTGCTCATAAGCGACGCGAG
Organism: Candidatus Zambryskibacteria bacterium RIFCSPHIGHO2_01_FULL_46_25; assembly: GCA_001825155.1. Classification (GTDB taxonomy): domain Bacteria; phylum Patescibacteriota; class Minisyncoccia; order Phycocordibacterales; family Zambryskibacteraceae; genus UBA5004. Next base: position 238,767 of record MHVH01000005.1, read on the forward strand.
AGACGTGAGAAAGAGGAGAGTTATAGAGCTCATGGCAAGAGTTATCGTTCTAGGAAAAGAAATTTTCGCTATCCTCGCGATTAAAGCGATGTTGAAACGAAGCGTGAGGCGCGGGAAGAGACCCTCCTTCGCCACAAATGGAACCTGAACCAACATATGGAGAAGCGCGCCGAAGACTACTCCAACCGCGACACCCGTGATGCCAATCTTATCGGCAAGGAAGACGATACCGAGGATAATCCCAAGGTTGTAGAGAAGAGGAGCCAGCGCGTAGAGAGTGAAGCGATTGAAGGCTTGCGTAAGAGAGCCGAAGAGATTCGAGAAACCAAGAATTATGGGGGAAAGAAGCATGAGCCGCGAGAGAGAAACGAGTTTTAGAAGCGCCAAAGGTGTCATACCTTTGAAGAGAGCTTCCGCTATCCAAGGCATGAGAAAATACGCCGCCACGGAAGCCACTATGATAAGAACACCGAAGAAGGAGAACACGCTCGCGATAAATTCCTTAAGCTCCACCCTGCCAACAGCGTCTTTCTCTATAATGAAGGGAATTAGAACCGAGAGAGAAACTACCGAAGCGACGGTAACGAAGATGAAGTCCGGTATGCGGAAAGCGGCATAGTAAATGTCGAGTTCTATCCCCGCGCCGAAAATGTGCGCCAACAGTCGGTCGCGGAGAAATGCCAAAACTTGGGAAAGGAACGCGAAGATACCGAGAAGCAGCGCCGCTTGGTTCAAGGTGCTGATTTCTTTATCAAGAAATCCTTTGTAGAAGAATCCTAGAATCTTCCTAACCATTCTGGTTTGTTATTGGCTCGGAGTAGTTGCTGCCGGCGCCGGCGGGACTGGAACTTTGTTCTTTTTTACCGCCTCAAGCGCCGCCATGAGATCCGCGTTGTCCGGATTGCCCGCCACAAGATCTTCAAGAGCCGCCTGCGCTTCCGCGAATCTGTTCAGATTGGCCAGAGCCAAGCCCATGTAATATTTGGCGTTGGCATAATCCGGCGAGAGGGAGAGCGCTCTGCCGAATGATTCTGTGGCACCCTCATAATTCTTGGAGGAATATTTGAGAAGTCCTAGTTCGAAGTGAACGCCCGGATTCTCCGGCACAAGTACCGCCAATTTTTCCGTCGAGGCGATGGCTGCTACCGTATTGCCGGCGGCAACTTCGAGCTGAGCGAGCATAAGATACGCGTCGGCGTAATCCTGCTTGAGAGCAATGGAATTCCTGAGATAGGAGCGGGCGTTGTCGACATTTTCTTTGTTCAATTCAAGTCTCGCGATAAGAAGCGGAAGTTCGGGATTGGACGGATTCCTTTTCACCGCTTCGTTGTAAGCGAAAAGAGCATTCTCGTACGCGCCTTCCACGGCAAGAGGTTTCGGCACAATGGCGCTATAGACCGTCGCGAGCTGAACCCAATTCTCATAGCCGGCTGGGTTCGCGCTGACAGCAAGACGCGCGGCTTCGATGGATTTTTTAATTGATTCGTCAAAGACTGCCCTATTTTGCTCGGGCGTGCCGGTAGCGGAGTTGGCTACAATCTGAGCTCGGCTGAAATTAAGTCTTGAGAGAGCCACAAAGTAAACGTCTTCGGGAGAGGTATTCACCGCCTTTACCAGAGATTCCTCAATTTGGGCAAGTTGCGTGCCTTCGATATTCGAGAGCTTCACCGCGGAAGTGAAATGGTATGCCGCGACCGTTTTCTCGTACCCTATCCACCCAAGACCGGCGGCGCCGAGCGCCACAAGAATTATGACAAACGCGCCCGCGAATCTTGCTTGGGAAGATGCCCTGAGGTCCGCCACGTACGCCGGTACCACTCCGACCTGCATAAGCGAAGCGAGAAAAAGCCCTGTGAAGATGAAGCCGAACATGAGCATGGCGCTGGACGGCACGTAGAGGAAACTCGCTATCCAGATAAAGACGCTCGCGATAAGTGAGAAGACCATGACGAAGCGCTCCGCTCTCGAGTCCGGTAGACGGCTAAGAGATTTTATTCCGAGCATGATGAGCATAATGAAGAAGACAAGCCAGACAGCACTGCCGAGAACGCCAGTTGTGGCAATCTGTGTCGGGATGAAGCCCACCCCGAAGGAGAAAGCGGTTGACCAAAATGGAGTCGCGTTTATATCCCTTGGCCTGTATATAAGCCAGTCGCTACCGAAAGTATTGGGACCGGAACCGAGGAGCGCGACCTGCGAGAGAACCGCCTTGGACACACCGAGCGTTGCCGAGAGTGTCGGCCTTACTTCCGCGTTCTCAACGCCAAAGGCGCCTGAAACCGCTTGTGAGAGCGTCCGGTCTTCGGAAATATTTGGATTGATGAAGAATACTAGTGAGACAATACCAAGAAGAACAGGTAGAAGTATCGGACGAGCGAAGAAGCTTCTTTCCCCCATTTCGCCACCTGAATCGTAATGTCTCTCGGCGCGCAGAAAGTAGAAGAAGAGCGCGATAGATGCGACGAAAGTAAGAATGAAGGCGGCGGAGAAACTCGTAACAACGAGCAAGACAAGCGCGAGGAGAAATACCGCGTAGAGAATGGTTTTCACGGCGGCTTTCATCGGAATCATACCAATGGCAAGCGCCGAGAAGACTGCCAATAAGCCATATGCCATGCCGAGGTCAGGCCAGCCACCGAGAGGACTGCCCATGTTGCCGGCAAAATTGCCGAAGACTAGCGCGTCTCCGCCGAGAAGAATCTTTGCCACGGCAAAAATGGCTATGAAAGTAAAGGAGATGAAAAAAGCCGTAAGCACCTGAAGCGCGCGCGAAGCATCAGTGAAAATGGATGACGCGAGAACGAGAAGTGCCGCGCCCAAAACCATGTAGCCGAAGGTTCCCGCCTCGAAGCTGTAACCGAAAAGCGACAAGGACGATGGCGTGGCGAGGAGCGCGGATAATAGATAGACCACGGGCAATGCCACGATGGCGAGGACGATAGGATGCTTAGGCAGTATGACCATTCGCTCTCGCCAGAGCCCATAAACGTAAACGAGAGCGCCAAGAGCGACAGCCAATATAAGGAGCGCCGACTTGGCAACGCCGAGCGAGATGGCGCCTCCGGGGATGAAAAAGAGTGGTAAAAGAAAGATTAATCCGAGGATTATGTAGAAACTGGTTTTGTGGCTCATATTGGTCATATTTGTCTTATGTGTCTTATGTGTCTTATAAGTTTTATAGCCCCATTTTAGCACAAAAAGAGCCCCTTTCGGGGCTCTTTTTGTGGATGACTATAAGCCGAATTCTGTTGTAAATAGTTATTTATCTGGGACCCGCATCGCTGCGGGGCTCTAGCGGCACCCCGACCAATGCGGAGCATTGGAATTTCCAATTTACAATTCTCAATTTTCAATCAAATCCCAATGTCCAATTTTTAAACATTGGAAATTGAAAATTCAATGAAAATTGCAAAATTGAGTCTTGAAAATTTCAGTGCTCCGCACTGATGGTACGGCCTTGCATTCGGGTAAGAATTTTGCTGTTTCAGCCGGACTTAACCGGGTCATTTCTGTTCTCATCTCTAGGATTGCTCCCGGCAGGCGTTACCTGCTACCCTTGTTGCCTGTGTGCATATGCGGCACAGGCGACCGAATGTTCGGACTTTCCTCTATTAGTACGCCGTAGCTTTCGCGTAGGCGACCAACAGCAACTACTCGTCATCCTTTTGTATTATACCATACATAGGTCATATTAGTCCAATAGGTCTTATGGGACCTATTTATTCCCTTTTCTGAGTCTATATAATTTTTCTGTAAAACCTCCATCTTTGAGAAAAGTTTTACTTAGCGCGGCAATTTGTTTATCCAAAAGATAGTTTGCTTGATGAATGAGGCAGATCATTGTGTTTGCTGCAGTCTCCGGATTAGACATATAGGACCTATAGGTCTCATTGGTCCTATTGGACCTATACGCTAGTGCTCGTATTTCACGAGCACTAGCGTGATCCTTGCCCCAGAGGTCCAGATTCCGCTGCCTCAAAAAATCTTCGTAATCCAGCAAGAGCTCTTCAAGACTCGCTCGCGCCACATTCACAAGCTTCAGCTCAGTCTTCTTCGAAGTGCCAGAAGCTTGCGAACCTTCCGCGATGTTCTGTCTCCCCGATCGCGCAGCTTGCACCATCTGGTCATATGTCCTGTAGGACTTATTAGTCTTATAGGTCATATAGAGGTCGCAGAATTGCACGGTTAGATCGTAGACAAGACTTGCTGTCTGGAAAGAAAGGAGACTCCGATATCCACCATGCGATCCGATGAGTTCTTCGGATTCCTCTTCACTATTGGTCTTATTGGTCCTATAAGTCATATAGGTCTTATTGAGTAACCGCCACTGGTTCCCCTGCTGGTTCTGTCGGTGTCGGTTCAGGCGCAGGCTCCGGAGCGGGTTCTGATACAACTTCCACCACCGGCTCTTCGACTACCGGCTCTGTGCTAGATGCAACTGGTTCTTCTACCACAGATTCCGTTGTTGTGGCTACGTCACCTGCCCCGCTTGTCCCGTCAGAGGCAGGACTCGACGTTGCGGTCGAGTCCGCGGGCTCTGATGGGATAGGTTGTTCCATAGTCTGCGCGTACGTCACCACTCCGGTTGAAGCGAGCAGGTCTATGAGTTGTTGTTCGTTCATGCAGGTCGCGCCGATGCAGATTTTCTCCGTGGCGACAATTTCGCGGGAGACGAAGCGGTCGGCAAAGGCGAGAACCGTGTTCTTAAGCGCAAGCATTTCGTCTTTAAGAGCGAACAGTTTTGTGTAAAGTTCTTGGACGGCTTCCAGCAAACGCATAGTCAGGCTAATGTCATATGAGACTCGCTTGAAGCCTTTTTCGTCAGTATTGACCATGTCCGGGAAAACCTGCTCCACTTCCTGAGCGATAAGACCGTAATTTACGCCCGACTGGCCGTTAAGCCACGAATATTCATCATTGCGCCATTCGAAAGTAACAGGGCGCAACCTCGTAATCTTTTCCAGGGTATCGGCGGAAAGGGTTGTGATATTTTTCTTAAGCCGCTCATCCGACACACAGCTTCCGACCAGAGTGGTGTTGTCGGCGTCGCGCACGCAGCCGGTGGTGCCGGTGCCGATTTCGATGTCATCTTCGACGTCAAGCTTAATCGAGTCTGGAGTAGCCGTCCCGATGCCGACGCTGCCGCTTTCAATAATTGTCATTGCCCTGGCGACATCTCCCGCGCTATCTGGCTTTGTCCAGAGGGAAAGTGTCCCTCCTTGAGTTCCTCCCGTCCCCGACTGGATGGTGGCCTTTCGAGCCGTGGTGCCGTTGATGTAAAAATTAATATTCGTAAGTGTTGACCCGACAAGGCCAAGCACCTCGCCATTGTTATTGGCAATTCTCGCGACATTTGCATTAGCATAAGCAGTCGCGTCGGACCCTACATGCAACATGCTCAACGGCGCCGTCGTGCCGATGCCGACACTGCCGGCGGCGTCAATTCTCATATGCTCAATATTAGTTCCTTCGTCGTCACTGGTTCCAAAAGCCAGATAACCTTGGTCGCTTGGGTCAATGTTTTCTTTCCTGCCAGCGATAGTTCCAAACGCAGTAATTCCACCAATGGTACTAAGCCCTCCCAATGAAATTTGACCTCCTTTGTTTCCCGCCGACGCGTCAGAGGTCATAACTTCCAGGTTACCGAGAGAATCAGTAACCACATTCGCGGAACTCACGTGTAGTCTGGCTCCCGGCGCCGTCGTCCCGATGCCGACGTTGCCGGCGTTCAATATGGTCAGCTTGGCATCAGCCGAGGTTATAAAGCTGGTGCCATCGCTCCTTGTCCCTAAATATATGTTCGGCGCGGTGGTGGAATTAGGGCCGATTATCATATCATTAGTGCCATCTAATCCAAAAACACCCGTAGATACCACGCCATCTTGGGTTATCTCTATTTGGCCGAAGTCTGTTTCGGTGACATTATCTGAGTCGGCCGATATTCTTATTTTGGCGGGACCGGCCGCGTAAAGATTAAGCAACTGAGCCGGCGCCGTCGTTCCGATGCCGACGCTGGCACCGGTAATCTCTAAATAATTATTGGTATCGTCAAAAGCCATAAGGGGGCCGGCGGTTTGTCCAATGGTTGCTCCATCAGACATGATTATATTTCCATTAGAAGTTAACCCGGCAAAGGTTGGGGCGCTGGTCGTTGTCAGATGCTGTCCGGTGTTGAAGGCAAGTTGGGTGTCTCCAATGCAGTCGGCGGTAACCGCCACGTCATCCGCGTTTGAGGTAATGCAAGTGCCGGCTCCAATGTTTAAAGTGGCTGAACCGCCCAGTGAGACGGCGCCACCGCCGGTCAGACCGGTGCCGGCGGTGTAGGTCAGAGATGAGTTGGCTAAGTTGGCATTGGCAATCGCGGTCCCATTCCAAGTGCCGGTGGTAATGACTCCCGTATTGGCGGTAATGACCAGTCCATTGTATGAAGTCGCTCCGGTAACCGCTCCGGCAATAGCGACACTGCCCGTGAAATTCGCCGTGGAAGAAATCGTCTGGGCGTTGTAAGTGCCGGCGGTAATCGTGCTACCAAATGTGGCCGCTCCGTCAGGAGCAATAGTCAGGCGCTCGGTTGGAACGGTGTCGGTGGTGGCATCGCGAGTGGCGATGTAGAAATTACCTTTGGAGTAATCCGTGTTAGTCGTCATTTGATAGCCGAGCACCACCGGCGAGTAGAAGCCTGGAGAATCGAAGTAGTTGAAGCCGAGCTCTGTTCTTGAATTGGCGGCGTTCGCTCCCTCAAGCCGCGCTATTACCGCTTCGCCCACGCTCGTCGTCGTGGTCGCGTGAGTTACCTGCAAAGCCGCTCGAGGATTGGTGTCCCCGATACCGACGTTGCCGGTGCTTAAATCAAACCTTAACCTTTCTGCCGATGGCCCATTTCCAAAAAATTGAAGAATATCATTGTTGTAATTGACATAAGCTGTTTTGCTGTTTGTGGAATCTTTGAACTGAAGTTGAGTACTGCCAGCAGGTTGAGTTAATTGTGTTGCACCAACAACTTCCAACTTCGCCCCCGGATCCGTTGTCCCGATGCCGACGTTGCCGGATATTATCGCTGAACCGGTTACGGCCAAAGCATTACTGCCAATTGTCGCTCCGCCAAGAGCTAAAGAAGTCCCGATTGCTACGCCCAAGGTCGGCGTGGTAAACGATGGCGAAGTGGACATAGCCACGCTTCCGGTGCCGGTCATGGAAAGTTCTTCAACCACCCCCGCTCCGGCGGTCGTCCTGCCTAAAACTTTATATTGAGCCGATATGTTTTGAATCTTGGCGTAGGTTACGGACGAATTATCTATGGTCCAAATTTTACCCACATCCGAACCTGTTCCCGATACGGTTATATCTCCCATATCGGCATTATTTACGTTCAAAACTTCCGAATTGATTTGCAGGCTTCCCCCGACTTTAATGCCTCCCAAAACACTGGCCGTGGCGGCTTGCAATGTATATCCTTGGCCCGGAATTTTTTGCCAAACAGTTCCGCTATAAGAAACGTCATCGCCTACCGCGAAAGTTATATTTCCCGCGCCAAAATCCACAGTTCCGGCTACAACTGTGCGATAAAACCATCCTGCCGTGCCGACTCCGTCTGCCAATGTCGGGGTATTGGTGCTTGCGTCCCAGGTGCCTTTGAAAACCTGCGAAGCGGCGACAGCCGTCCAAACTCCGTCACCGTCAGCATCGCTTCTCAAGAAATATCCGTCCGTCGCGCCAGTCGTGATTTTGACCGCCGCGGTAGTCATTGAAGTGGCGAAAAATCCCGTGCCGTTCACATTGAGGTTGTATGTACTAATATCTGTTGTGCCAATTCCGACATTGCCGTTGATATAAGTATTATGCGCGAAAATATTGTTACCAATAAAATTATGAGTGCCTTCCACTTCAATATCCCACACCTGTTCGGTACCGACATATTTGATACTTTCTATTTCATCCCACAAAATATCATCTTCGCCTATCCATTCTCGCGAATTAATTTGACCCGCTTGATGCACCTCGAGCAGTCCGTCCCTCGGCACGGCAATTTGCTGACCGACTTCAAGCTCGGCCACTGTGCGCCATTCGCCTTCTATATTATTTTTTCTAAAAAAGTTAAACATTTTATTTTAATATTTGAAACTCGTCGTCCCCGTGCCGATATTGCCATTGCGTTGAGCCGAAGATCCTACTTCCCCAGTCTTAAATCGTTTCCACGACTTCTCCAAATGAAACGACTTCGTGCGACTATCCGCGTATCTCCCTATCAAATCATCAATCAAATCCACGTCGACCTTTGAACCATAGACACCTTTCATCTGCTCCAAATAAACAATCATTTTGTTGCACCCTGACATGGATTTCTCCAGGAGCATCACACCGCCCTCGAAGCTGGCGAAGCGCAGACTGTGCGCTTCACTGATGAACAAGGGCACGGACATGGCACAGTTGACCATATTTTCTTCAAATGTGTATTTCAATTTCTTCAAAACCGGCACCAAATCTTTCACTATCAAAACAGAGCATTCCAAAGTTTTTTGGTATATCTCCAAATCGCGAAAACTGCGAACCGGTTTCCGCGGAGTGAAGGGTTTATTGTATTTGTTATTTGGGTAATTTGTCATGTTGTTTTTGTTATATTTTTCGGAACGATTGTCAATTTATTCTCTCTCGGCACTTCCACCACTTCGCCGGACCTGTAGCGCACTCTCCGTTTCTTCGTGCCCGCAATCTTCTTCACCACATGAAGCGGATAAAATTGATAATAATCCTTCTCATCGAACCAAGCGCAGACAAAGTTGTATATCCGTAAGCCCGTGAGCCGAGACATGGCGAGCGCGTACCATGTCAACTGCTCAATCGGCCTTTCCTTGCTGGCGTTCGGTTTGTAATCCAGCAGATGAACCTGACCATTGCGAATTTGAACAATATCGATGTGGCCAGTAAGTAACTTAGGAAATGGTCTTAGCTTTTTATCACCCTTGAGAAGAATGGCTCCCAAACGAGACGCTCTGCTGGAAGGCTCAATGCTTTCATCAATTTCGGCACTGGGACGTTCAGTAATTTTAAATTTCAATTGATTCTCCATATGTTCCACATCCTCGCGACGGATATACACTGGCACTTCGGTCGCCACTGTGCAGGAATCATTGGCAATCATAAATCTCTGTAATTCCTCATGACGTTGTTTGTTGTCCGGTATGGACTGCAGGACGAAGGCGGTTAGACGATTGGCATAATTGAATTTCGACTGGACAATCATATCGGCTTTATCAAATTTGGATTTTATCTCGGACATCCTTTCACCATCTTGAAAATATTGATGCGGAGTCTCGCTCGAAACCGCGTCCAAATAATTTTTCAACGGCGAGAGAATGCGGTTTTTGAATTCTTCCAACATCAGAACAGTTTTCGCTCTGTGGTATCTAAAACGATAAAGTTGCCTGTGCGCCATGGTCACGACCTCAACCGTGTCCTTTGGACTGAACATTTTGATGGCAAAGGGGCGAAGTCGTTCATAGCGACAAAGCTCTTTGTATTCATTTATCCAATCGGACAAAGTGGCCGGCTCCGGCGCCACGCCGAATTTCTTCTTAATGATTCGGCAAGTTTCTTCTAAATTAAGACCCAGATTATAGTAACTCATTGACTCAATGATAATATGCAGAGGAAAATGCTTGCCTTTGATGTTTTGCGCAGTGAAAGTCTTCCCACATTCAGAATTTCGGCAGAGATACAACTGTACAACCTGATTTCTATTTTTCCTCGTGCCTCTCTTCACAAAATCGGCAGACAAACAGAAAGGACAAATCTCGGCACCTCTCTGGTTTCTCACTGGTTCAAATTCGTTATTATTTTTATTGTGAACCATTTTTGTATTATCAGGGCGATGGAAAATACCCAAGATTTTATCCCGTATTTTCGCTATATTCTTTTGCATTTTTTCGCTTAACATGGTTTTTATTGTTATTCTTTCTTCAACCTCTTGCCTGCCTGCACAGGCAGGAAATTCTTCTTGGTGACAATCGAACGACCGAGTCGTTTCTCTAATTTCTTGCGCGCACCACCGGCAATATTTCCTCCAACGCGAGCATCAGATTTTAGTTTAGAAACACCTTTTGAATTTTCTGTTCGATGTATTTCGGTGGTGGCAGTTTCCGCAAGCATATTGAGCACGAGCTCAAGGTTAGTCATGTTGTCTCGCAGATTTTCTTTCTTTATGCCTTTGAGATTTTTATATTCTTTTGTTGTCAACCCTGTCCACGCTTTGGTAATTTCATCCGTCAAGATAGCAAACTCGATTCCCTTTTTTGCTCCACGATTTTCCCATTCATCGGTCAATAACTTGCGAATTTCTATACTCTTTAGTCTTTGATTTATCCAACCCTGGCTATACCCTTTTTTCAAATATGTTTTGAGTGCCCGATATATCCCGATTTCTGGGTCTGCTGTTTCTTCTAATCTTTCATAACCAACACGAGCAAGCCATAACTTAAATGGTTCAGCTTTTGGAGAAGGAATGGATTGCACTAGACGTAGTATATTTTCTGTATCTAATACGTCAGTAAGATAATACTTGCCATCAGAAGCTATCATCTTCAGTTGTCCGATTTTTTCGGACAACTCACTTCCTTCATCTTTTAATTTTCTTTTTAAGTCATCCCAATACTTGCGAGGTCTATCGGTCCCTGCCAATACTTCAACAATGTCAACTACCGAGAAATACCATTCCTCTTTTTCATCATCCCAGTGTCGGCGAATCTCTTTGTTCTCAAAAATTGCTATTTTGTTTTTTATTATTTTTTTCATATTTTTCAAGTTATTTTTGTTAATAAATTTTCATTTTCGACTTTTTCTATATCACGATTATATGGGGTCAAAATATCACTAATTCTGAAGAATTTGGGGGTAACAGGGTTATTCGTGATACGTTTTGCAATTTTTATCAAGAAATTTTGGAGAGAAACGGGACGGCTTTTGGAACGCAATTTCTGCACTGGGGCGACCAAATACGGATGAGTTGAGGTGGTGCGAATCACTCTGCCGGACTTTGTTTTGAGCTCATAGACTTTTTTAACTCCCATGTCCATTAGACCTTTGATTGAATGATACTCCACCAAACCGTTGTTTTTGTTCAAGGAAAGGACTTCGTCCCCCGGTTGGATGTCTGCTATGCGAACCATGAGGTAATCCCACGTCCCGCTCCCGATATTGCCTTCGGCTTTGCCGGCAAGAGACTCTTCTCCGTTTTCTTTTTTACCCTTCCTATTTTTTCGGCGTCTACGAATTGGCAAAAGAGTGTCTCCGGTCACACATTGACCTTCAACGTGAAGTTTTTGGAGGGGGTTGGTCGTCCCAATGCCGACGTTGCCAGTGCTTTTGATTGTCATTGCGTTTGTCCATGTAATCGTATCGTCGGCGGCTCCGGTGGTGTCAGTCGTTCGGAAATTTAT
>MHVH01000006.1 GCA_001825155.1 Candidatus Zambryskibacteria bacterium RIFCSPHIGHO2_01_FULL_46_25
GTTTAGTTCGTTTGTGGTGCCCAGGACAGGAGTTGAACCTGCAAGCCTTTCGGCGCTACCACCTCAAGGTAGTGCGTGTACCAATTTCGCCACCTGGGCAACACAACCACTTTATCAAAAAGCAGAGACGGAGTAAATTTTTGCGTCACGGACGCCGACGGGCGGAGTGGAGCGTGCATTTTCAGCAGAAAATGATAGCGCGGAAAAATTTACTCTGTCTTTGCGGCCACCTCTTCTTTCACTTCTTTCTCCATGCGGAGATTTCTCATCTGGCGGGAAATTTCCTTGGCGGCCTTCTCACGGATGTGATAGAGCTTGGCTCGGCGAACTTTGGAGCGTTTCAATACTTCTATCTTGTCTATGACGGGAGAGTAGAGGGGAAAAATTTTCTCAACCCCAACCCCGGAGGCTACACGGCGGACGGTGAGGGTGGCTCCGGCTTCGGTGCCGTGCTTGCGTGCAAGCACAAGACCTTCGAAAGCCTGGAGGCGGACTTTGCCCTTCTCCTGGATCTTCTGCCAGACGCGGATAGTATCCCCGCTCCTTAAGTCGAGCTTGGCTCTCTCTTCCGTATTTACTGGGCTGATTACTCTATTCATTAGGCAACTAATCTAACACAAATTAACCGACAATGTCTAACGCCTGCCTGAAATCTTCCGGATACGGAGCCTCTACCGAGATTTGCTCGCCTTTAACGTTTTTGAAAGTGATTTTCCTAGCATGGAGGGCCAGGCGCTTGAAACCAAGCAATTCTGGCTTGCCTTTGGCATAAAGTTTGTCCCCCACGATCGGATTCTGGAGCGCTTGGAAGTGGACGCGAATTTGGTGTGTCCTGCCGGTTTTCGGCTTCGCTTCGACGAGAGTTACGCCAAGCTCGGGACTTCTTTTAAGCACTTCGAAGTACGTGATAGCATCACGTTTTTCCCCTTTCGCTCCGCGCTGAGCGGACCATCTGCGGAAATCCGATGCGCTCTTGCCTATGAGAAAACTAATCGTGCCGCGGTCGTCCTTGACCTGTCCGTGCGCGAAGAGATGATAAATTTTCTCAATCTCGCGGTTTTGGAATTGGCTTTTCAAAACTTCGTGACCCTTGTCGGTCTTCGCCAGAAGCAATGCACCGGAAGTTTCCTTGTCTATCCTATGCACAATGCCTGGACGTTCCACTCCGCCCTGTCTCTCACCAACATTAGCTGACTCCGGATATTTTTCTAAAAACCAATCCGAAACACTTGGCTCTTTAGTCCTTCCGTCTAAGTGCACGACCAAACCGGCCGGCTTATTTACCACCAGAATGTCCTCATCTTCGTAGAGAATTTCCATGTGGGCGGTAGAGGACTCGAACCCCTGGCATCCTCAGTGTAAATGAGGCGCTCTACCAACTGAGCTAACCGCCCAATGGCACGATGTTACCATATATTGTAATCTTGTTGCATCGGGCATGTGGCGGAATTGGTATACGCGCAGCGTTCAGAACGCTGTTCCCTTACGGGATTGGAGGTTCAAATCCTCTCGTGCCCACTCGACAAGCTCGTGGTAAACCACCTAATGAAAAAAGATTATCAGAAATTAAGTATCGCGGCTCACAGAAAGATGCGGGGCAAAATCGAGGTTATAAGCAAAATGCCTTTGCGAAATCGCGAGGACCTTTCTATCGCCTACACCCCCGGCGTTGCTGGACCAGCTCTCGCCATAGCTCAAGACAAGCGATTCGTTTATGAAATGACTTCGACGAAAAACGGTGTTGCCATAGTCTCAGACGGCTCAGCGGTGCTGGGTCTCGGCAATATCGGTCCGGAAGCCGCCTTGCCTATCATGGAAGGCAAGGCGGCGCTTTTCAAACGTTTTGCGGGACTCGACGGCTTCCCTATTGTGCTCGCCACCCAAGATGTCGAGGAGATTATCGCCACGGTCAAAGCGATTGCGCCGACATTCGGCGGCATCAATCTCGAGGATATCTCCGCTCCGCGCTGTTTCGAGATTGAAGAGAGGCTCAAAAAGGAGCTTGATATACCAGTCATGCACGACGATCAACACGGCACGGCAGTCGTAGTATTGGCGGGGCTCATCAATGCTCTCAAGGTGGTAAAGAAAGAAAAAACGAAAGTGAAGATGGTGGTCAGCGGTGCGGGCGCGGCGGGAACGGCTGTCACCAAGCTTTTGCACACATATGGCTTCATAAATATTTTGGTTTGCGACCGGCAAGGCATTATCACAAGCAAGCGCAAAAATTTAGAAAAGCACAAAAAATATTTGGCCTCCATCACCAACTCACACAAAATTTCCGGCTCTCTCAAAGACGCTCTGGTGGGAGCGGACATTTTCGTCGGCGTCTCGCAAGGTAACCTTATCGGCTCAGTAGAAATTAAGATGATGGGTCCCGATCCCATCATCCTTGCCTTAGCCAATCCAACGCCGGAAATAATGCCCGATAAAGCCATGCGCGGAGGAGCGGCCGTCGTAGCCTCCGGCCGCTCCGACTTCCCCAACCAAATCAACAATGTCTTGGTCTATCCGGGCATCTTCAAGGGCGCTATAGAAGCGAGAATCAGAGAAATTACCGATGAGATGAAGATTGCCGCCGCCGCCGCCCTCGCAAGCGTGGTCAAGAGGCCAACCGCTGAGAAGATAATCCCAGACCCGTTTGATAAAAAGGTTGTTCTGGCTGTTTCGAACGCAGTTAAGAAAATAGCAAGACGCTAAAATGTAAAAATGTTTTTATTTAAAAACTAAATGACGCTTGATTTTCGAAGCCAAAGAAAAATCAGTAATTTTAATTGGTTTATGCAAAAACACATCAAATCCTTTCTCGTTATAGCGTGGAATCAAGTGCCAATGCACATGTCGCACCTCGTCCATGTAAATAAGATATACCTTTCTGATTTTAAGCGCTTTAAGCATCGCATTACGAACAGAATTAACTGTGTCCATAAGATAATCGTAATCACGTTCCGCCAATCGATGAAGATCTGGCACATCTTTCTTCCAAACAATCACAACATGACCACGAGTGATTGGATGCGTTGCGAGACAAACATACAAAATTTGGTCTTCGTAAATTATTGCTTTAGGCGATGACTTTGGTAATTTTGAATGCATATTTGAGCGGTGCGGCTATCAAGTATTTTATCACAATTTCCTACGTGGTGTCCCCGGCAGGAATCGAACCTGCATCAAGTCCTTAGAAGAGACCTACTTTATCCATTAAGCTACGGGGACTTATACGCATGGATATTACCACATTATTTGAGGTCTGATGAATCAATATAACTTTTCAAAATTAGCGCGGCAGCGGAAGCGTCGGTCATATCCGTTTGCCCCTGAATCTGCCTTGCCTCCATGGTGGTGAGAATTTCCGGATGGAGAACAACCTCCACGCCCAGGCTTTCGAGATCAGCCTTAAGCTTAAGTACGCTATCCATTATCGGATTCGCTTCGCCCTTATAATTTTTCGATTCGCCGATAACCACTCTCTCTATCCCCTCTTCTTTCTTGAATCGAACTAGATTCTCAAGCAGTTCAGAGTCGTTTGGCAAAGTCATGCGCGGCAAGGCGAACTCGCCGGATGCGTCCGTAGAAGCGACACCAACCCGCTTCTCCCCGTAATCAATTGCCATCAATTTCATTTGCTTGAATATAGCACAGTCCCGTTAGAAGTATCCTTTCTAATGGGATATAATTGAGGCATGACACTAGAATCCATAAACATGATGACCAACTGGGCCCAGATGAACCCCATATTCATAATCGCTGCGGTTCTTTGGACTCTCGTTTGGAAGGGCTTGGCTCTCTGGCGCTCAGCGGAGCTTAGGCAGAAGTACTGGTTTATCGCGCTACTTATCGTCAACTCGCTTGGCATCCTGGAAATCATTTACCTCTTCCTCGTCGCAAAAAATTACAGAGTGGAAGTTATCGAGGAAAATAAGTAAAGTTAGGGCGTTAGGGAGGGTTGGCAGAAAGGCTATCGCACCGCTCTTGAAAAGCGGAGCCCGCAAGGGCTTAGAGGTTCGAGTCCTCTACCCTCCGCCGTGCTCGGAATACAGACTTCCTCAATTGTATCGTTATTAATTCGTTGGTATAATTTATTATATGGACTTAAGAAAATATTCAAACCGGGTATTGTGGGCTGGGATGGTTCACTTATTTTTTGATGTTATATTCCTAGGGTTAGCTTTTTTGTTTAGTAATGGCGGTGGTATTTTGGGTGGTGGTAATAATAACAATGCACCTCTCGGGTTTTTATTGGGGGTATTTGCGCTCATTGTTGGCATTCTATTTATAGTATCTTCAAGATGGATAAGAAATCCATCAACTGCTAGAAAAGGTGCAAAGGTATCAATGGTCTTAGGATTATTGCATATTCCAATTTTCTTCATGTTTACGTGGTCAGCTCCTGGCTTGATTGCATTTTTGGCTGGAAAAGATGCGCTTGCTTATGTGAACGAACAAAAGTTATAAAAAATTTGGTGATGTTTTATGAACATAACAATAGACGACTTCAAGAAGTGCGAGATAAGAATGGGTAAGATTCTTTCGGCTGAAAAGGTTGAGGGTTCGGAGAAGCTTCTGAAGCTCATGATCGACCTCGGCGAAGCATCCCCGCGCCAGATTCTCTCGGGCATCGCCAAGGCGATTCCGGAGCCGGAATTCCTAGTTGGGAAGCTGGTGCCTATAGTCGCCAATCTTGAACCGAGACAAATGATGGGTATGGAAAGCAATGGCATGATGCTTTGCGCCGACAATGCCGGCAAGCCCGTTATCCTCACTCCCATCGAAGACGTCCCGCCGGGAAGTATCGTGAAGTGATACAATTAGCACATGAAGAAAACCTCTGCTCCGTTCAAAATAGAATGGGACACTCACGAGTATGAGCACAAGGAGAGAAGCCAAGACTGGTTCTGGGCGGTAGGCATCGTTACTTTGGCAGTAGCCGTTACCTCCGTCATCTTGGGTAACATTATTTTCGCCATCCTTGTCCTTACGGCAGTTTTTGCCTTGGCCATATTCATCAACCGACCGCCAGAGAACGTGCGCGTCACAGTAGACGAGACGGGCATTACCCGTGGCAGAGTCCGCTATCCGTACGAGAGCCTCAAATCTTTCTGGCTTGACGAGGACCACCCCTTCCCGAAGATTATCCTCCAGTCGACGAAGCCATTGATGCCACTCATCGTCGTCCCGCTGGGGAAAGAAGTTGACGCTATTAAAGTAAACGATACTCTCTCCCGCTTCCTCACAGAGGAATACCACTCTTTGCCCTTCGTAGAGAAAGTGCTAGAGTATTTGGGATTTTAAATTAGCTCTCGTAGTTAAATGGATATAATGCAAGCTTGCGGAGCTTGCGTTCCAGGTTCGATTCCTGGCGAGGGCACTAGGAAAGCTTCCTAACCAGTTTAGAAAGGCGGGATTTCTTGCGAGATGCGGTATTTTTGTTCAAAGTGTGAGACTTGACCGCCTTGTCGAAAGCCTTCTGGAGAATAGGCATCAGGGCCTGGGCGGCTTTCTTGTCGCCGGCGAGAACCAGCTTCTTTAGAGACTTAACTACTTTGGAAACAGCGTCTTTTCTCCGCAGATTGAAGACGCGCTTTTTTAGAGACGCGCGATGGGCTTTCTTGGCTCCTCGTGTTATAGGCATTGGAGAGATGCTACACTAGTTATTATATGATTTCAAGCCTTTCCGGCACGGTAAGATACAAGGACCTCCATAGCGTTGTGATAGACATCGGCGGGGTCGGATATAAGGTGGCTGTGACCACGGATGTGGCTCTTGAGGCGCAACCAAGCTCCCCCATCTTCCTCTGGACACACCTGGCTGTCCGCGAGAATGCTCTCGACCTGTATGGTTTCCCGGATAAGGAAACCTTGGAAGTCTTCGAGCTTCTTATCACTATCCCCGGCATTGGACCGAAAACGGCTCTCGGCATCATGAACGTTGCCTCCCCCTCCATGCTCCGCCAGGCTGTGGCGAGCGGAGACACCACATACCTCACTCGCGTCTCTGGCATAGGCAAGAAGAACGCGGAGAAAATTGTGCTCGAACTCAGGGACAAGCTCAAAATAACCGAGACGGACGCTTCGACGGGCTCAGCGCAGGTAAGAGCAGAAGGAGATGCTCTCGAGGCCCTGGTCTCTCTAGGCTACAGCGAGCGCGACGCGCGCGAAGCGTTGAAGAGAGTGCCTAAAGAAATTCAAGGGGCTGCGGAAAGAGTTAAGCACTCTCTTAAAATCCTAAGCACCAAATCCTAAACTCTAAACAAATCCTAATGTTCAAAATTAAAAATTTAGGATTTAGAAATTAGGATTTAGGATTTTACTTTTATGCCTGAATTACCAGAGGTCCAAACTACGGTAAACGGACTCAACAGAACCGTGCGCAATAGAAAAATCGTTGAAGTCTCAACGAGCTACAAAAGCGCTTATCATGCAGGCAAAGACAATATAAAAAACCCCGCATTTTTCAAAAAATTCAAAGAAATTGTCGAGGGCAGGAAA
This sequence comes from Candidatus Zambryskibacteria bacterium RIFCSPHIGHO2_01_FULL_46_25, assembly GCA_001825155.1. Taxonomy (GTDB): domain Bacteria; phylum Patescibacteriota; class Minisyncoccia; order Phycocordibacterales; family Zambryskibacteraceae; genus UBA5004. The sequence goes on from MHVH01000006.1 coordinate 6,490, forward strand.
ATTTTAAAAGCTGAGAGAAGGGCAAAGAATGTTCTCATTCATCTTTCGGGCGGACACACCATCATCGCCCACATGAAGATGACCGGACACTTCGTTTACGACAGGCCGAATTATCCATTTGTTCGTCTACAATTTAACCTTGACAATGCCAAGACCTTGGCATTGTCTGACATGCGCAAATTCGCCAAAGTTACGCTGGTAAATACTGCCGATGTGAATAAAAGCATGCATCTGGAACATCTCGGCCCGGAGCCACTCGAGAAAAATTTTCAATTTCCAAATTTCAATTTACAATTACACAAAAGGCCGAGGGCAAAAATAAAAACGGCCCTTATGGATCAAATTCTCATCGCCGGAATCGGTAACATTTATTCCGACGAGATTCTCTGGAGAGCCGGGGTGCACCCCCTATCCGCCGTAAGCAAAATTCCCGCCAAAAATTTTAAACTCATGTTCGCTGCTATGAAAAAAGTTTTAAAAGAGGGCATAGATTTCGGCGGGGACTCGATGTCTGACTACCGGAATATCAAGGGCGAGAAAGGGAAATTCCAAGAACGCCACCGCGCTTACCGTCGCACAGGCAAGGCCTGTGGAAAAAAGGGTTGTAAGGGTGTGATAAAAAGAATTGTCGTCGGCGCCAGGAGCGCCCACTTCTGCCCCATTCATCAGAAATTATATAAATGAAAACCTGCATCCTGATTTTAGAAAATCTGCGAAGCGTTGAGAATACAGCCTCGATTTTCCGCACTGCGGAGGGACTTGGTGTATCGAAAATAATTCTAGTCGGCACAACACCTGCGCCGATAGACAGGTTCGGTCGGAAGCGCGCCGATTTTGCCAAAGTTTCTTTGGGTTCCGAAGATATGATTGAGTGGAGTTATGTTGGGCAGGAAAATTTTCAATTAACAATTTCCAATTTGCAAAAGGAGGGATTCAAAATTATTGCGTTAGAACAGGATAGGAATTCAAATCCTTTGCAAGCTGTAAGCTCTAAGCTACAAGCTTTTGCCTTGATTGTCGGAAGCGAGGTAGAGGGGGTATCAAGGGGCACCCTTGACATGTGCGACGAGATTCTAGAAATTCCAATGCGTGGCAAGAAAGAGTCTCTGAATGTCTCCGTCTCCACAGGCATCGCGCTCTATATGTTATTATTGAATCATGCTTAATCCATTCCCGGACCTACTCTCGTATTCCCTCTTGGCGCCGCTTATCTTGCGCCTGGTAATCGGCATCATCTTCATCGACCTTGGGCTACTCAAGTTCCGTTCGGAGAAAGAGAGATGGCTTGCCTCCTTTGAGGCTCTCCAGCTACGTCCTGCGGACTTCTTCGTATATCTCTACGGTTTCTTACAGGTTGCGGGCGGCATCTTGCTCCTTATCGGTCTGTGGACACAAGTAGCGGCGCTCGCCTTCGTCATCTTTACCGGTATAGAACTATATATAGAATGGTCGGCGCGCGAGGTGCTCAAGCGCGACATCGTCTTCTACCTTCTCATCTTTGCCATTTCCCTGTCACTTCTCTTCACGGGCGCCGGCGCCTACGCCTTCGACATTCCGCTTTAATTCTTGTATAGTTTTCTTGTTTTCGCCCCCATAGCTTAGTGGTAAAGCAGTTGCCTTTTAAGCAATTGACCTAGGTCCGATTCCTAGTGGGGGCACATAAATAAAGACGCACTATGAAAATCATCGAGGAACATCGTTTGGCTCTCACTGTATTTGTAGTATATGTGATTGGTTTCTTTTCTTGGAATCATTACCTGGGTAGATTTGGGTTTTTTGAATATGAACTTATACAAACTCGCTTTTTTTCTGCAGGTTTTATGTCAGTAACAATACTCTCTCTGATTGTTTTGGTTGTATGGCGATTATTAAAGACTGTCAATTATGAAAAAAGGTTGTGGAAAATTTTTCTTAATCTACCAATTTTGTATCAAATTTCCATATTGATTTTTATTCTCTGTACATGGACTCTGTATTTTTCCACTTCCGTCTTTCCTCTTCTTCCCCAACATTGGGGCGGAGCAAGACCCCAAATTGTAAGTATAATAGCGAGTTCTTCTACAATCGATTATTTGCGAGTAATGAACATACTTCCTGTAAATGCTGGGGCTGGCAAGAACCCAATTGAATCAGAAAAGATTTGTCTCTTATATCAAAACAAGGAATTTTTGTTACTAGGTCATAGTAATGTGGAGATTAATCAAGAAGCTACCCTAGCAACAACTTCACCTAACCGAGTTTTAATCTTAAAACGCGAGCAGATAGAGGCATTGAGTGTTCTTCCTCTTGTAAACACCATTTGGGCAAGACAGCTTGGGTGTTCATTAATTGAACTGTATAAATAACATGACAATAATTCTGGATGGAAAGAAATTAAGCGGGAAGATTGCAAGTAATCTCGAAGGAAAAATCTCAAAGCTCAGAAAGAAGCCCAAACTTGTCATTGTCCAAGTCGGCAGCACCGAAGAATCGAATAGATATATAAGAAGGAAGATTATTTTCGGAGAGAGAATCGGTGCGGAGGTCGCACACAGGAAATACCCAACGGGAATTACGGAAAAGAAGCTTATCTCCGAAATCGGGCTTCTGAATTCAGATAGAAAAATACACGGCATCATCGTCCAGCTTCCTCTCCCCTCGCATCTTGATCAGGGAAGGATTATAGGCGCTCTGGACCCGGTCAAAGACGTTGACGGATTCCACGGGCTCTTCACTCCGGCCACAGCCAAGGGCGTCATAGTCATGCTCGACAACTACAAAGTAGAGATTGCGGGGAAGAAGGCGGTGGTGGTGGGCAAATCCGAACTCGTCGGCAAGCCCATAGCGCTCGCACTCCTTCGCAGTGGGGCCACCGTTACCGTCTGCCACAAGCAAACCAAGAATTTAAAGCGAGAGACGATACAGGCGGATATCCTTGTCGTAGCCGCCGGACATCCGAAACTCATTACCAAGAGCCATGTAAAGAAAGGCGCCGTGGTGATAGACGTAGGCATAAACGTGCTGAAAAACGGGAAATTGTCCGGCGACGTCGATTTCAAGAAAGTCTCCAAAATCGTGAGGGCTATCTCCCCCGTCCCCGGCGGCATCGGCCCCATGACGGTCGCATCGCTTTTCGAGAACCTGCTCGAAGCATATTGTTTACAAACCTAGAAGAGTTTTCTCGATGAAAGTTTCCGTCTCTTCTTCCCCTCTTCTTACCCGGTGGTAACCCTTGACCAAGTTTTCGGACAAGAGTTCCAGTTCTCCGGGTTTGAAATTTTTAATAAAACTTTTTGCCTTGCTGTACGGATATGGCTTCATCTCCGCTTCTTCGGCAGTCTTGGTGCGACTGGCGAGAAGCATAGTCTTGACCTGCCAGAAAACTTTGTAGAAAACTTCTTCCGCTACCATCCCGGAAGCAAGCGCCTTTCGATAAATCACCCAGGCTTCTCTCTTATTTCGCCTGCCGATGGCATCGGTCAAAGCAAATATATTGAATTCTCCCCGGCTCTTTAAGGCAAGGCCTTGGGAATCATCCTTAAGGCCTTGCCTTTCCCCGCCGAAAAGATCTTCCGAAGCGACTGTTTCCCCGAATAAGTTTTTCATATCTTTTCCATTTCTCCCCAATTTTTACCCGAATGCGCTTCGGCTACGATAGGCACACCTCGACTTACGCTCGGGGCAAGCACCCCTTCCATGATTTTTTTGAAATTCTTGGCCACCTCATCCGCCAGCTCTTCGGAAACTTCGAAAACCAGTTCATCGTGTACCTGGAGTACCAGGCGAACCTTGCCAGCCTCCCCGTTCTTCCTTATGTAATCATCAACTTTTTTCATAGCAATCTTGATGATGTCGGCTTGCGTGCCCTGGATAGGAGCATTTACCGCCATGCGCTCAGCTTGCGCTCTGACATAAGGCAGAGGAGATTTGAACCCGGAGAAATATCGGCGCCGACCGAACATTGTCTCCGTATAGCCTCTGCGCGCCGTCTCGGCCTTAATCTTGTCAATATAAGCCGCAAGCCCGGCAAAGGTGCCGAAGTATTGATTGTAAAATTCCTGAGCCTCCTTCCTGTCAGTGCCGAGATTTTTCTGCAGGGCAGTAACACCCATGCCGTAGAGAATGCCGAAATTAATGGTCTTCGCTTTGACCCTCATCCCCTTGTCTACTTTATCGGCCGGCACCTTGAAAACCCGCGAAGCAACGCCGGCATGCACATCTTCGCCTCGTTTGAAAATATCAATAAGTTTCTTATCCCCCGAGAGAATGGCCGCCAGACGCAGTTCGATCTGGGAATAGTCGAGGGAGACGAGCTTATGCCCGTCTTCCGCTACAAAAGCGTTTCTGATAGCGCGACCGAGCTCTGTCTTGTTCGGAATGTTCTGGAGATTTGGGTTATTCGAAGCCATGCGTCCCGTTACCGCTCCATTCTGGAGGAAGGTGGAGTGCAGGCGGGAATCCCTGTCCAAGAGGGGCGGTATGGCGTCGATATAGGTCGAGAGAAGCTTCGAAAGTTCGCGGTAGTCGAGAATCAGGGCGATTATGCGGTGTTTGTCCCGCAACTTTTCAAGCTCTGACTCTCTTGTCGAGAGGGCGCCCCCGGGAGTTTTCTTCTGCCTCTTATCGGCGAGGCCCAGCTTCTCGAACAGCACGCTACCAAGCACTTTGGGAGAATTAATATTGAATTCTTCTCCCGCCTCCCGCCAAATTTCTTTCTCCAGGCGGGAAAGTTCTTTGTGATACGCGGCGGACAAGCCGGACAAAATTTTCTTATCGACCTTGATGCCCGTTTCATTCATCTTCTCAACAATAGTCATGAGAGGTTTTTCTATCTCTTCGAAAACAAATCTTACTTTTCTCTTATCAAGCTCCTGCTCAATAACCTTCCTCGCCTCTTTAATATCCTTCGCTTTGGTAAAATTCATCACATCTTCGACGGTTGGCGCAGTAATGTTCGAATCAATTACCCACAGAGCAAGCGCCAACTCTTTCTCCTCTTCATTATTAACCCCCTCCGGTTTCACCACCTCCCCCTTGACAGGGGGAGGGTCGGATGCGGCTATCAATTTTTTCACTCTCTCGCTCAAGGTGCGGAAACCAAGCTCTTTGAAAAGTTCGAGAATATTTTCGAGTTTGAAATTTTCTCTCCACTCGGCAGGCAATTTGAAATTAATCGGCGCGTCTGTGCGAATAGTCGCGAGTGTTTTCGAAAAGAGCGCCTCTTCTTCGTTCTCCTGCAGAAGGTTCTTTACGCGCTCAGTAATTGCCGCCTTCTTCCAATCATCATTCTTTTTCTTCAGCACTTTGTAAATTTCTTCTATCGTGCCAAATGATTGGATAAGGGATGTAGCTGTTTTCTCTCCGATTCCTTTAACACCAATAATGTTGTCCGACGGGTCACCGCGCAAACCCTTGTAGTCTATGAGCTTGTCGGGGGCGAAGCCGAATCTCTCAACCACCCTATCTTCATCATAAATAATGGTGTCGTTGAGCCCTTTTTTAAGCGTATAGACCCGCACCTTCTTGCCACTCACGAGTTGCATGGTGTCCATGTCCCCAGAGGCGATAATAATTTCAAGATTTAGGATTTGGGATTTAGGATTTAGGATTTCATGCACTATGGTGCCAATGATATCGTCCGCTTCGAAGCCTGGGCAAGAATAAATCGGAATGCCAAAAACTTTAAAAATATCTTTCGCTCGCTCAAGCTGGAGCTCCAAGTTGGCATCGTTTTCCTTCCGTCCAGCCTTGTAACTCTCCGCTGCCTCGTGGCGGAAGGTCGGACCATGGAGGTCGAAGGCCGCCACAATATAATCGGGTTTCAAATCGTTAACAATTTTTATAAGCATGGCAACAAGACCATAGAGAGCACCAGTTGGCTCGCCGGTGGAAGAAGCGGTGAAGTCCGGCAGCGCGTGATAAGCACGGTGAATAATGGCGTGCGAATCAAGTAAAATTAATTTCTTAGCTTTCATGGATTTCTATTTCTCTGGCACCTTCGTCGATAAATTTAAACGCAATTTTCCGTGCCGAGATAGGAATGGCGCCGGGCACATTCTCCGGCCATTCGATAAAGACCAGATTTTCCGGCTCGCTTACTATTTCCTCCCAGCCCAAATGCAGAAGCTCCGAATCCCGCTCCAATCTATACGCGTCGACATGGATGAAATTCTTGAATCCCTTAAAATCAATCTCATATATTTTCATTATGACGAATGTGGGGCTATGCATGTTCTCCACTACTCCCATAATTTTCCCCGCCTCTTGCGTAAAGGCGGTCTTGCCCGCGCCCAAATCGCCCTGCAGGGCGACCACGGTCGCCTTGCCACCCAGACTTATGGATTCGAGGAAATCCTTGGCGATTCCAGCAGTTTCCCCAAGGTTTTTGGAGAGGTATTTCATGAGGGCATTCTATCATTTCGTGGGCAAAAATGGACCTTTCGGGTTACAATGGAGCGGTATGGTTACATTCGATGAAGAGAAGCAGAATGAGCGCGTACGTTTACTGCGCGAGAAAGATGAAGAGAACCTGGCGGCAACCCTTGCGGAGCGCCATGGCGTTCCCTATATAGACCTATCGGCCCACCCTATCAACCTCGACGCGCTTAGGGTGATGAAAGAGGCTGAAGCAAGAGAGGCTGGAGTGGCGGTGTTCAACGCCACGGACAAGAAGATAGACATTGCCGTCCTTTCCCCGCAGAACGAGAAAGCTCTCGTCGTCATCGAAGACCTGAAGCAAAGAGGCTACTTGCCAGAAATATTCATGGCCTCGCATCAGAGCCTGGAGAAAGTTTGGGAGCGCTACAAAGACCTCTCATACTCTTTCGAAACGAAATCCGGCGCCCTCGATATCTCAAACGAAGAGATTGTCGAAATAACAAGGAAAGTCCATTCGCTCGAGGATATAAAATCTATGATTGAGAGTGTTCTTTCCCTTAAGCGAGCCTATCGTATTTCGAAAATACTCGAAATTATACTCGCGGGGGCAATCTCACTTAAGGCCTCCGACATCCACCTTGAGCCGGAGGACGAGAGTCTCCGCTTGCGCTACAGGCTCGACGGTGTGCTGACCGACATATTGCATTTCGACAAAGAGACTTACGAACTTCTGCTCTCGCGCATTAAGCTTGTAAGCGAACTCAAGCTCAATCTCAAAGAGAAGGCTCAAGATGGGCGCTTCTCGATTAAGCTCGGAGAAACGGAAATCGAGGTTCGCACATCCCTTCTACCCGGGCCATATGGCGAGTCGGTGGTATTGCGAGTGCTTAATCCCGAGGCTATCGCTGTCGAACTCGACAAGCTCGGCATCCACCCTATGTTGCTTGAGATTCTCAATCGCGAAGTGCGGAAACCCAATGGCATGATTCTCACCACCGGCCCTACCGGCTCCGGCAAGACAACCACCCTCTACGCATTTTTGAAAAAGATTTACAACCCGGAGATCAAGGTTATAACAATCGAGAATCCGATTGAGTATCATCTCGGCGGTATTGTCCAAACCCAGACCGAACCGGAGAAGGGCTACACTTTCGCCGAAGGCCTTCGAAGCGCCTTGCGCCAGGACCCGGACGTAATCATGGTGGGAGAAATTCGTGATGACGAGACGGCCGCCGTCGCGGTAAACGCCGCCCTTACCGGACACTTGGTGCTTTCGACTCTCCACACCAATAACGCGGCGGGCTCATTCCCCCGCCTCTTGGACCTCGGCGTGAATCCCAAGGTCATAAGCTCCGCCCTAAACGTTTCTATCGCCCAGCGCTTGGTAAGAACTCTCTGCCAGTCATGCAAAAAAGAAATCGCGCTTGATGGCACTGATAAAGAGAAGGTGGAAAGAATCCTTTCCGAAGTCGCCAACCATACATACCTTGATGGTATTCAAAAAGAAAAAATTTGGGTTCCTGTCGGCTGCACAGAATGCAACAATCTGGGATACAAGGGTCGCATCGGCGTCTATGAAGCGATTCTCATAGATGGGAAAATCGAGCAAGCAGTCATAAAGAATCCCTCCGAGCGCGATATTCGCGAAGCGGCCAAGGATCAGAAACTCCTGACGCTCGCCCAAGACGGCATAATCAAGGTCCTAAATGGAGTTACTAGCATGGAAGAACTTAAGCGAGTTGTCGATATTGATATCTAAATCAAATCGAGATAACTTGGAGGAAGATCCAGCCTATAAATCTCTAAGCAAAAGTCAAATGATTCTCTCGAGGATAACTCCAGTAAACCAGAGCGTCCTTAGAAAATTATCCGTTGCTTAGAGATTTATGTGCTGGATGATGTCTTATCCAAGTCTAGCACATAAACATTTTTATGTCAAGTAAGAAACCCGTGGTAAAAAACAGCATCGAAGAAGCCACCGCACCGTCACATCTCGATAGAGAGCTTCGTCCATCACGCTGGGAGGACTATATCGGCCAGAAATCGGTCAAAGAAAACCTTAATATCCTGATAAGGGCGGCAAGCGAGCGCGGCGTGCCGCCGGAACACGTTCTTTTCTATGGTCCCCCCGGCCTGGGCAAGACTACACTCGCCCACCTGGTGGCGAAGGAAACCGGACGCAACCTTAAAATCACCTCTGGCCCGGCAATAGAGAGAGTTGGAGACTTGGCATCAATTCTTACGAACCTCGCCGCCGGCGATATCCTCTTTATCGACGAGATCCACCGCCTGAATAAGACGATTGAGGAAGTCCTTTACCCCGCCATGGAATCCGGCGTACTCGACATCATCATTGGCAAAGGCCCTTCGGCCCGCACCATCCAGCTCGAGCTGCCCGCCTTTACTCTCCTTGCGGCCACAACGCGCGTCGCCATGATTTCTTCGCCCCTGCGCAGCCGCTTTTCCGGCGGCGTCTTCCGACTCGACTTCTATACGGAAGATGAAATTGAGGAGATTCTTCGCCGCTCGGCAAGAATCATAGGCGTTGATATGGAAAAGGGCGCGGAAAAAGAAATCGCCAAGCGAAGCCGGTTTACTCCGCGCACCGCAAACTACTTCCTCAAGCGAGCGCGCGACTTCGCCCAAGTAGAAGGAGGAAAGTTGGATGCCGAGACTGTAATGAAGTCTTTGAAGCTCCTCGGCATCGACGATAAGGGCTTGTCCCCGTCCGACAGGCAACTTCTTCTCGTCATGGCGGATAAATTCGGCGGCGGGCCGGTGGGGCTCGGCACCTTGGCGGCCGCGCTCTCGGAAGAAGAAGCAACCATTGAGGAGTTCAACGAGCCGTATCTTCTCCAACTAGGCCTCATCGAACGCACTACGCGCGGCCGCGCGCTCACGGCGCACGCCTACGAGCATTTAGGCAAAACTCCTCCTAAAAATTTGCAGAAAAAACTGCTATGAGTGGCCACAACAAATGGTCGAAAATTAAGAGGCAGAAGGCCGGTACAGATGCGGCCAAGTCGAAAATTTTTTCAAAAATGGCGCGGCTCATTTCTACCGCGTCCCGGCAAGTGAAGGGTGATGTAAATTCTCCAATTCTAAGAACCGCCATAGATAAAGCGCGCGAGTTCAATATGCCAGCGGACAATATCGAGCGCGCGGTCAAGAAAGGTTCGAGTGCGACTATGGAAGCACTCGAAAATATTACGTACGAAGCATATGGACCGGGTGGCTCAGCTTTAATTATTGAGGCGCTAACTTCTAACCACAACAAAGCGGCACAGGAAGTGAAATTTATTTTATCCAAACACGGGTTCTCTCTCGCGGCGCCCCACGCCGCGAGCTGGGCCTTCACTCGCGAGCACCATGAATGGAAGCCAAACACGACCATTCCCCTCTCGCCAGAAGACGAAAAAATTTTGGAAAACTTAATAGAAGAACTCGAAGAAAATGACGAAGTCCAGGAAGTTTATACCAATGCGGAGTAAAAGAGTTCTCGCTATAGACCCCGGTTTCGACCGCTTGGGGTTGGCGATTTTGGAGAGAAACACTCTTTTGCATTCAGAGTGCATTGTGACAAAGCCAAAAGATTCCCATGACAAGCGGCTTTTGGTGATCGGCGAGAAGTTGCGTGAGACTATCGAAAAGTGGCAGCCCAAGGAACTTGCCATAGAGACCCTCTTCTTCAATCAAAATACGACAAGTGCCCTAAAGGTCGCGGAAGCCCGTGGAGTGGCCCTGTACGAGGCTGCGCGGGCCGGACTTTCGGTATTTGAGTATTCACCCCAAGCAATAAAAATTGCCGTCACAGGCTACGGTAAGGCCGATAAAATCCAGGTGGGCATGATGGTCAAGAGATTGGTTCAATTACCGTTAAAAGACAGGAAGATGCTCGATGATGAGCTCGACGCCATTGCACTGGGGATTACTCACCTTGCCACAAGAAGGAGTATCTGATAAAAATATTAGCATTCGATTAAAAATAACCTGAGCCAAACATGGACGACGAAGTTTTAAAAGATGAGCCGGAAGAGATCGAGGACGAACCGCCTGTCGACGATGATCTCGAAGTGAAAAAAAAGATTCCCTCGGAAGAAGAGGAGGTCGAAAGCATTGACGAACTTGAAGAGCTTGAGGACGTGGAAGAGCCCTTCGATGATGTGAACCCAATCTAATCACTTCTCACTATTTTGAGGAAACGGTGTTTGCCCACTCGGTAAACGCCGCTTTCTATTTCTTCTATCGCGCCGTCCTTATTTAGCCGGTTGAATTCGGTTTTGGAAGAAACGAGTCCTTCCTTAAGAAGAATTTCCACCAACGGCTCATCCTGTTGAGCCGTTACCGTTTTGACATCTTTGGGCATACCCCCCCTCGAGAAGGTTTCTGTAAAATTCTCCTGCGCCTTCTTTGCGGTCTCTTCTCCGTGATAAATTTTGGTAATTTCAAAAGCTAGCCGTATTTTGGCTTCTTTGGGATGCCCTGCCATAATCTTCTTGATTTCTTTAATAGATACGCGCGTGCAAACTTCAAAGTAATTTTGAACTTGGCCATCCACCATACTCATGATTTTCCCGAACATTTCATTTGGCTCATCGCTAAAATTGATGGTATTGCCCCAGCTTGAGCTCATTTTGCGACCATCAAGACCTAAGACCGGGAAGGTTGTCATTACTATGGCTTGTGGTTCTTGTTTGAAATGTTCTTGGAGCGCGCGACCGGAAAGAAGGTTGAATCTCTGGTCAACTCCTCCCAACTCGACATCTGAGTTCACCGCCACGCTATCGTAGCCCTGCATCAAGGGATAGAGCATCTCTCGCAAAGATACTCTCTTCCCGTCATCCAACCTTCGCTTGATATTATCGCGAGCAATAAAGTCCGCGACAGAAAATTGGTCCGCGTGTTCTCCGATTTCTCGATATGTCAAAGGCTCAAGCCATTCCGAGTTATATCTTAGTTCCGCCTTGTCCAAATCAATAAGCTTGCCGATTTGCGCAAAGTAATCTTTTTTATTTTTTTCAACCGCTTCGCGCGAAAGCATCGGTCGTTCGCTATCCTTATCCGAAGTATCGCCAATAACCCCGGTAAAATCTCCAACAATCAAAACAGCCTGGTGACCAAGATTTTGAAAATCTCTCATCTTTAAAATCGGAACGGAACGTCCCAAGTGAAGATTGGGGCTTGTCGGGTCAATACCAAGTTTTATGCGAAGTTTCTTGCCTGAAGCGAGCTTCTTCGTCAGATTTTCTTTATCAATAACTTCAGCCACCCCTCTTGAAAGAAGCTCTTCTACGTCTTTATCCATAAAGATATCTTAACATATGTTAAAATTAGGTTTCCTATGAAAGATTTCTGGCGAAAAGCCCGTAATTCAAACCACTTTATAGCTCTGGGCGCGGTAATCCTCCTTATCGGTGGGCTCTTCATCCTATGGGTGGCCTCGCTCAGAATTCCCGCCCTTGAGAGTATATCCGAGAGACGTATAGACCAATCAACCAAGATTTATGACCGCACGGGGGAAATCCTCCTCTACGACATGAGCAAAGACGTGCGGCGCGAGGCTGTGCCTTTCGAAGATATTTCTCCTTACGCCAAGGCCGCCACCATCGCCATCGAGGACAAAGACTTTTATTCTCACAACGGCTTTGTATTAAGCTCATTCATCCGGGCGGTGGTCGTGAACCTAACTTCCCTATCATTCAGTCAAGGCGGCTCGACCATTACCCAGCAAGTGGTCAAGAATTCCATTCTTACTAAGGACAAAACCCCGACAAGGAAGCTAAAAGAGCTTATCCTCGCTCTCAAGCTTGAAAAGGTGCTGACTAAGGACGAGATTCTCTCCCTTTATCTAAATGAGATTCCTTACGGAGGCACGATTTACGGCATCGAGGAGGCATCACGAAGTTTTTTCGGCAAAAGCTCCTATGACCTTACCCTCGCGGAAGCGGCCTATCTCGCGGCGCTTCTCAAAGCCCCGACATATTATTCTCCATATGGTTCTCATAAAGAGGAGCTAGAAGCGAGGAAGAACCAGGTCCTCTCCGAGATGTATAAGAATGAATTTATCACGGAAGATGAGCGTGACGCCGCCCTTGCGACAACAGTCGAATTTAAGGAGAGAAAAAATACCGCCAACATCAGAGCGGCGCACTTCGTATTTTTTGTCATTGAACACTTAACAAAGAAGTACGGCGAGAACACACTTACAAATAGCGGCTACAAAATTGTCACCACCCTCGACTACAAGATCCAAGAGGAAGCGGAAAGGTTGGCCAAGGAATACGGCGAACTTAACCAGGGAAAGTTCGACGCGGACAACAACGCCATTGTTGTCATGGACCCAAAAACCGGCGAGATCCTCGCCATGACTGGTTCCCGGGACTACTTCGATGACGTGATGGACGGAAACTTCAACGCTGCCACGGGTTTCAGACAGCCTGGGTCTACCTTTAAACCATTTGTTTACTCCGTTCTTCTCAATAGGGGGTTTACGGCGGAGACAATCCTTTGGGACGTGCAAACTCAATTCACGCCCTCTTGCGCGCCGGACAACTTCATTACGGATGATATTTGTTATTCTCCGGGAAACTATGACGATAAGTTTAGAGGGCCAATGACTATAAGAAACGCCCTCGCCCAATCAATCAACGTTCCAGCGGTGGAAGCAAGTTATCTCGCGGGCGTCAGGAACTCGGTCAAGCTCGCTGGAGACATGGGTATTAAAAGTCTGACGAATGTATCGGATTATGGCTTGTCTCTTGTCCTTGGAGGAGGCTCCGTCTCCCTTCTTGATATGGTCACGGCTTATTCCGCGTTTGCCAACGATGGGCTGGGCAATCCTTACACCTCAGTACTGTGGATAGAAGATGACAACGGTAATATTATAGATAGATACTCTCTCTTCCCCACAAGAGTGTTGCCGGAAGAAACCGCCCGCACAATCTCCAGCATCCTCTCCGATAATGTGGCGCGCACGCCAGGCTATGGCACCAATTCCCCTCTATACATCCCCTACCGCGATGTGGCAGTAAAAACCGGTACATCGGATGACTACCGCGATGCCTGGATAATCGGCTACGCTCCGAATCTGACCATAGGCGCGTGGGTAGGCAACAACGACAACTCACCCATGGAAAAGAAGGTGGCTGGATTAATCGTTTCGCCACTCTGGAGAGACCTTATGGATAAGGTACTTCCGAACTTCCCGGAGGAATCGTTTATCGACCCCCAGCCGGTTGACCCGTCAGAATTGAAACCGGTATTGCGTGGTGAGGTGGGGGCGGAACCGCACTCAATCCTTCATTGGGTAAGCAAAGACAATCCCCGAGGTCCAGTCCCCTCCAATCCCTCTAGCGACCCGCAGTATTCACACTGGGAATACGCGGTTAGAAACTGGGTAAACGCCACTGGCTACGGCATGCCAGCGACTGAGCCCAACCCAGAGCTTCTCGTCCCACTCCCCGTACCAGCAGGATTCTAAAGACACCTAATCAGAGGAGTTTCTTAATCGTTTGTTCGTTTATACCTGCCCGCCTTACAAATTCCCTTTTCTTTGAAATTTGACTGGTGGAAGTAAGCATCACAAGAACAGAATCTATTTTAGGATTTTTATTAAGTACAACAAAATAGCGATTCTTAGATTGTCGACCATCCCCACTAACCTCTAATTTAAAATTAAAAACAGAACCCTGTTCTATAGTTAAGGGGATTCTGATTTTTGGAGGTATTTCCATCACCCAAGGAAGCTTACCCGGCAAAAAATGCTGACACCTCCTCTAGTTCATTAAAGGACTCTTTCGCGAGTGCTAAATTTATTTTTTTCTGTCCAAACACAGGATCTGTTTTGCCAGCTTCTGCAAAAAAATCCCTATAATTCATCTCGACTCTTTTTTTCCCAGACTCCAATTCTTTTTTATGTTTTTTCCACTCCGGATATTGGTGAGTTAATGTGGCCAACTCAAATTGGTCTTTGTCGCCAAAATTTTTGTAAATAATTTCTAAACACTCTAAGTCTGTCTTAGAAAATAATTCAAGATCTGCTGGCTTTAGAGAAACAAAAAATTGCTTCTTTTCATCTCCCGGTCGGATATATTTTTTTGTGTATGACAAAAGTTCAGTTGGCAGATCAAGTTCTGCCGCTCTTTTTGTTCGCGAACCTACAGGTCCTAGTTTCATAGCCCAATATAGATCGCCTACAATCGGACGCCCATATTTGCGTAGATGCAATTTGTCAGCAAGATAGATAAGCTTGATAGCTTTCATCTTATTGATTTGGCCGTCCTTCTTCTGGGCTAGAAAATTGAGTGCTTGGGTTGCCTTCTTATAGCTTGTTTCAGGTAAGGTTGCCATGTTTGTATGATATCAAAACTATCTATTCTTTAAAAGACTCAGTTTATGGCTAATTTAAAGGAACGATCGAAAAGGTCAAAAATTAGCTTGACAAGTTAAGAGCTTTATGCTAAGATAGATAAAGGTCAAATTCCTGTATGTATGTACAGGTCGCCCGAGAAGGGTAGGATGGAAAAAAGGATGTGATGTATGTCACAGCACGAGTTTACGATCACAGACGGTCCTTGCAAACAGAATCTTCTCACCGCCTTCGGCAACGCTTACGGGGGTAAAAAAAGCGATGAGATTGATACTGTTTACTTCCATTTCTTCATCCGCCAGACGCTAGGCGAGAACAAGGCAATGATTCATACCAGAATTTTCACTCTCCAACATATCGCCCCGGGCTCAGGAGATAGTTGGAAATTCACCGGTATCGCAGAAATGCCGAGCGGTTACTACGAGCGCATCACTGGTCGCTACAACACTCACGACCGCACCGGCAACTTTTCTATCAATCCGAGATGACCACAAAGCTCCACACTGAAAAGCTCCACAGCTTACACAGTGTGGAGCTTTTCTTTTTTGAGCAACTCAATAAACCAAATTATTTATAAAGTACGCGGGAGATATTAATTTTATAAACTTCCCTGAGTTTTGTTTTTATAATTTCTTCTTTCAGTCTTATTTCATTTTTTGCCGGCGCGGAGGCGGAAATTTCGAGCACACCATTTTTGAGATAAATATTTTCCGGATCTAAATTTACTTTAGCTAGATTAAAAACGGTTTCTGCGATATTTTCTTTGACCGCCGATCCTTTATTGAGAATTTTGGCAAATCTTTCGAGAAGAGAAGACAGATTGCGCATATTCTATGCCTGGTTCATTGGCATGACTAGGTAAAGAAAACTCTGGTCCCCCACTCCGCGAATAACAATCGGTTTCGCCTGGCCGGAGAAACTTAGAGACAGGCTGTCTGTCATTACGGACTGGAAACAGTCAGTAAAATACCGGTGATTAACATTGATGGAAATATCTTCTCCCTCAAGAACAGCCTCAAGACTCTGGATACTTTCTCCAACAGTGGAGTTTTTCGACTCAATTTCAAACTTCTTTTCTTTTGGCACGAGTCTTAGAATGAGTTGATTCATCGAGTCTGAGAATATTAAGCTTGTCTTTAGAGAGGCAATGAGGTCTTGCTTGAGCGTTACCGCCGTAGTTTTTGATTCCTTAGGAATAATCTGACGATAATCCGGAAAGTTGCCGTCAATAATGCGTGAAGTTATATAGACCCCATTTGATCGCAGAGCCATCTGATGTTCTTCTATGGAAATAGATACCTCCTCATCCCCTCGGTCGAATATTTTAACAATTTCCAAAGCGTTTTTCTGTGGAACAAGAATTTGCTTGAAGTGTGGGGCTTTCTTTATTTTTATTTTTTTCTCAGCAAGCCGGAATGAGTCCGTGGCGGCAAAAACTAAAAACTCTCCTTCGTGAGTGATGGATATGGAAGAGAGCTCTGGCTTAATACTTCCTACGGCCGCGGCATAAATAACAGATCTAATTCCAAAAACGAAGTCCCGGGCCGGCATGGAGAAAGCTCCGTCATTACCGATCTCCGGAATTATAGGAAATTCTTCACTCGGAAGAGTATTGATACTTGTTTTGGTCGTCTTTGTTTTTATATCCAAAACCTGATTTTTCGTCTGGAGGGTAATGTTGCGATCGGAAACAAGAGAAGACACAAAAGAAGAGATGATATGGGCAGGCACCACGACTATTCCTGGTTCTATAACCTTAACAGGAATACTTACCGATATTCCCAAATCAAGATTGGTAGCCTTAACAATAAGAAGATTATCTCTAGCATCCAAATAAAAACCAGAGAGTACTGGTAGATTTTGATTCTTACCGGCAATCTTATCCGCCTTGTTGAATGCTTCCTCAAGTTGTCCTTTAATAGCTTCTATTTTCATATATAAAATTTATTACTATTATTAGGGGTGTGTATACCGTGGATTATAAATAATACTTGAAAACAAAGGGTTTTTTGACCATACTGCCTGATTTGTTGGTGGATAGTGTCTTACAATTATACCCATAATTTCAACACCTCCTTTTTTATCCCCAACCCCAACCATCTTATTAACATTATTTGCACTATATTTCCACATCTTCTACACAGTGATTAAGTTCCTGATTTGGCCAACCTCATCAACCAATGTTTGGTCAAGTTTGATGTCATTTTTTATTTTTTCGCATGAATGGATGACTGTGGTGTGGTCCCTACCACCAAGCTTCTGCCCTATCGAGGGGTAAGATATATTGAAGTCCTCTCTCAAGATGTACATAATTATTTGTCTGGGGCGTATTACCTCCTTGTGGCGGGTCTTCTCATAAATACTCTCCTCTTTAATATTGTAGAAATCGGAAATAATTCTTACCACATCTTTTACCGCCACAATCCTCTTGGGTTTTATGTTGTTTTTGATATAGTTTCTAACATCCGTCATAGAAATCTCCTTTCCCTTAAGTTCAAACTGGCACAAAAGGGAGTTGACCGCGCCCTCAAGCTCGCGGATATTGCCGTTAATGGAGTGGGCCAGGTAATCGATTATCTCAGGCGAGAGGGCTACTCCCTGCTGGACGGACTTTGCCGCTATAATGGCGATTCTGGACTCTTTGTCAGGGGGAGGGATGTCGACAATCATGCCGGCGCTTAGGCGGGATTTGAGCCGGTCTTCAAGCCCGGTAATGAAATGTGGATGTTTGTCGGATGAGAAGATGATTTGTCGGTTGTTGTCGTAAAGGGTGTTGAAGAGGTGAAAAAGCTCTTCCTGGAACTTCTGCTTATCGGAGAAAAACTGGATGTCATCTACTATCAAAACGTCATATTTCCTGTATTTTTCCTTGAAAACATTCATTTTCTGGTGCTGAAGGGCGTTCATGCAGTCCTGACCGAATTGTTCCGAGGTCATATAATAAACCTTTTTGCCCGGGGACGTGGCCTTGATGTGGTTGCCGATAGCTTGGATCAAGTGAGTCTTGCCGTGGCCGGTAGATCCGTATATAAAGAGCGGGTTATACATGATCCCGGGCTTCTTGATGACCGCCTGGGCTGCCGCGTGCGCCAGTTCATTAAACGGTCCGATAACGAATGATTCGAAAGTGTATCTGGGGTTGAGGTTATCGTCCTTATTGACCTCGACCTCGGGCAAGGGCAGTTCGCGGGTATTAGTTTCCCTTCCGGGCCTCTCTTCTCTGCGGCGGGTTTCCTCCTTATTAACCACATACTCTATGGCGTGGACGGAGCTCTCGAGGTTCCTCAAACTTCTTAAGATTGTGTTATGGTACTTTGTCAGAAGCCACTCTTTGACAAAAGCATTGGGCACCGAGAGAACCACCACCCCACCCTCTTCTTTGACTATTCTTGTATCCTTAAACCAGGTGGTGAAGTTGGCGCTGGATATTCCCAATTCCATCTCGATAAGTACCTTCTGCCAGAGCTGTTTGTAGTCTGTCATGATTTTTGTTGCTACAGTATAGCTTTTAAGCTACTGAGAAGAACTTGTGAAGAGGCAAAAAAATGTTTATAATATGTGAATAAACTGTTAAGAGAAAATGTCCAGAACATACAATCCAAAAAAGCGCAAGCGGGCTAAGGCTCACGGCTTCCTTTCGCGAAGCAAAACATCTACCGGCAAGCGCACCATACGCAACAGGCGCAGAAAAGGACGGGCGCGCCTAGCTGTTTAGTTTGACGGGCTCACTACAGGTAATGTCACACTTCTCAGTCAAGTTCGTTAAGGGCGAGAAAAAAGGAGTAGTTATTTCCGTTTCCAAGAAAATATCAAAGAAAGCCGTTACTCGCAACACAATCAAACGCAGAGTGCGTGCCGTATTGCGTGATTTAGAAAAGAAGCAGGAACTCACTTCGTTTTTAATCATCGCCAGACCCGGTGCTGAAAATATCAAGGGTGATGAATTGAAAAAAGAGTTAAAGGCTCTTCTCGGGTTATAATGGTTCGACATCCTCACCACAAGTAATCCAATGTCATATCTTTATCACTCATTCTTCTTCGACCCGCTATACAATTCGCTCATATTTCTTTTTCAAATTCTTCCTTGGGCGGACGCGGGAATCGTGGTGGTTCTTCTTACGATACTTGTGCGACTTATACTCTTCCCTCTTTCTCGTAAGGCCGTTGTGACGCAAGTGAAGATGGCAGAGATCGGACCGGAGTTGAGCGCCATTAAAGAAAAATATAAAAACAATTCTGAAGAACAAGCGAGAAAAACTCTAGCTCTCTATAAGGAGAAAGGGGTGAATCCCTTTTCCGGCATTCTCGTTGTCATCATTCAGATTCCAATCATTCTCGCTCTCTACCAAATATTTCTCCACTTCCCTGAAGTAAACAGCGCCCTTCTCTACTCCTTCGTCTCCGTGCCGGAAAATATCAATACGACATTCCTCGGGCTTGTCGACGTAAGCGCCAAGAGCGCCGTAATTGCTCTGCTTGCCGCCGCCTCAACCTATTTCCAGTTCCTGGCCTCGATGAAGGGGCAGAAAGAATCTAAAGGAACGTCTTTCGGTGACAATCTGACGAGAAGTATGCAAAAACAGATGAAGTATTTCTTCCCCGTACTGGTATTCTTTATCTCTTATAATATCTCGGGTGTAATAGCTCTCTACTGGCTCACGACAAACCTCTTCAGCATCGCCCAAGAACTGTTTGTGAAAAGGAAAATCGCATCTACTGTAGCTTGAATGCCCAAAGACTTATATCTCGCTTATTGATGAAGATAAGGTAATCTTCGGAAGGGGAAATTTTTGGCTCGATGACATCGAGTTGTAAGCCAAAAGAAACATGGGGCTCTAAAAGAACTTGGGCAATTTCCTTATTGAGGTCGAATTCCCAAACCCGGTCATAAAAACTCGTTTTGCCTTGGTACCAGTCGTCCGGTTCGTTACCACCGACCTCATCTACTGGAACGCCGCAGAAAACAACGCCGGCTTTCTTGATGCTCCACACACATTTTTCTGCCAATGTAGCAGGAGAAGTTTCTGCTCCAGAGCCCGTTTTAATATTCTTGCCTGCTGACCTCGCCGATCCATTGTTGTATGAGTAGAAAACCCATGTACCTAAAGCATCGGGCATAACCGAGAGCCCGTTTAATGGACCAAGAATTTTACCAAGAGAGCCGTTTGTGACGTTGAGCGTGTACGCGTACCCGGGAGATTGGATACTTGCCTTGGTTTGCGCCACAAGGTTATTGCCGAAAGACATCAGCCGCCAGTCTGTGAAGGGCGAATTCAAAACAGTTTTCGTTGGGCTACCACTAAATGGTAGCGAAACGATTGCCTTAGAGCCCTTATCGGAGTAGAAGAGCGTATTCCCCTGCCCGACCGCCACGCTTCCCATATCTCCACGCACATTGACAGCAGTGGAACTGGTGGCAGCAAGATTCAAGATTATATTTCTCTGTGCGCCGGACTCACTCTCAAGCATGCGCAGGAGAACGGAGTTGCCGTCCGGTCGGAAATAAGCCTCGTAGACCTTCGGAATGGTGTTATTGGTAATTTTCTTCTTCTCTAACGGCACAAGGGCCTTGCCGGCAGGTAGAACGGTTTCGTAAATATGTCCCGTAGCGCGGTCAGCGAAGCGCACTACAGTCTGCCCGCCGCGGGTGAAGGCGACTGCCCCGGCCACAGGTGCGTCAGAGATTTGGGAAATATCTGCTGTTGGTATCCCATTCTCGTCGAGCAACTGTTCCTGGTTGCTTGTCCCGAGCGAAGTCGAGGGGTCAGTCGTTGGTTGTCCCAGGTTATCTCCAGTTCCGAAAGGTAGAAGGTCTACTATTGCTTCTCCGGCAGGCACTGTTTTGTCCCGACCGATGAAGAACCAGGTGAAGAAGGCGACAAGTAGTAATGCAACTATTGTTATTGAAATATAAAGCGTTTTTTTCATATTATTGACATTTTGTTACATCCCAATGATTGCTTTCCAAACCATAGAGTGCCCCGCTTGGGGATTTATACATTTTTGCGCCGTCGCTACGATAACCTATGTCAGTAAAATTTTTAGTAATGTAATCAGTTAGGGCTCGGCCCTCATTCTTATTTCTTAAATCAACCTTGTAGCCGTTTGCATGGCTACAAGTTCCTGGGTTATGAGAACCGCCTGTAGCTGAAGTAAGCACAACTTCACAACCGCACGAACTCTTAAGATTAATAATTTCATTAACAACAATTTCTTTCACGCCAGCTAGGTTTGGGGCGCCGGCAATTTTTATACCACCCTCTGTTAATTTATTGTAAGCCTCTTGGTGACTTAAAGATGGGGATGGGGTTGGTATTGTTCCGCCTCCTCCTAACCAAGGCGGTGTGGAGGTGGCGATTGGAAGTTTTTCAATATTAAAATTTATTTCTACCAGCTTCGGGTTGATGGTATAGAGGATTAGCCACGAGGCTATGACAAGACCAAGACCCCAAAGAGTGTTTTCGATAATCTCCTTGGCCTCGTTCTTGCCCGAGAAGGCGTCTGTGGACATGTACTTTATGCCCGCATATATGAGCATGACGACAGCCAGCGCTCCCGCAAGACCGATAATAAGTCTGAAGAGGCCGGTAATGTATTGAACCGCGGTAGTCTTGGTGGTGACGTCTCCACTCGCGCTATCGAGAGGAATGGGTGCGAGGAGAGTATATTCGGTAGGTTTAGCATCTTGTGCCGATGCCAAAACTGGAACCATCATCGCAGTAAACAAAATTGTGACCAGTAGCTTATTCATTGCCAAATTGTATTAAAAATTTCCTTTCAATCGGGCGCGAGATTGTTCCGGAGTTCGAAAAGGTGAGGTTGACGCTTGCCAAGCCGCCCGCATCTTCCGGCGCGCGGTACGTAACCGAGTTACCGCTCCATGCATCGCCGCTATTCGTGCTCCAGCGGTAAGAAAATGTTGCTGTTTCGCGCTCGGCGGGGCTCGCGAAGAGCGGGAAGGCGGCCAAGGTCGCCTCACTCTTCGCGAGTTTGAACGATTCTCCTACTTCGGAGTGGAACATGAATCCATATAGAGGATTGTCTTCATAGACAAGAAGCATTGGGCCTTGAGCCGTGACTACAATCTCTGACTCTGCCAAAACTTCTTCGAATTGGTCTAGAATCTCAACTCTTACCCTGTATGGTTTCGAAAATATTGAGTCTTTGAATGTAAGAGAATTCCTGCCTGTGCCGGAAACGCTTCCGAGCACCGTACCGTTCTGGGTCCATTTGTAATTTAAACTTGCCGGACTACCGAGGCCTTGAGGGATGGCTACAAAAGTTATTGCAGATTGCTTCGTCCAAAGGCTCTTGCCCTCATAAAACGGCGGCACGTACCCCTCCCCCTGCCATAAGATGTCGACAGACTGGGCAAGCACTGAAGTAGATAGTAGGAAGTAGATGGTAGATAGAAGAAATACTTTTTTCATTTCCCATTCATTATACCCCGATTATTGATACAATTATCCTATGTTTAAGGACTTTTGGAAATGGCATAAAAAGAAGGAGCTTGTTCATGAAGCAGGAGGAACCGCACTATTCCATGAACGTGAAGTCTGGTGGTGTACTCTCGGCACCAATATTGGATTTGAGCAAGATGGCAGCGGAGAATTATTTACACGTCCAGTGGTTATTCTCACAAAATTCAATCTAGACGCTTGCCTTATAGTTCCTCTAACCGCTAAACCAAAGAAAGGTAAGTATTATTTTGAGGTTGGAGATGTGGATGGTAAAAAGGCAGTAGCAGTGCTTTCACAGCTACGTTTTGTGGATAGAAAAAGACTCGCCGTCAAAATTACCACTTTAGACAGGGAAATATTTGACAATCTTACCCGAGTAGCAGTAGGCGCCTGCTTCCCCGGTCTCTTTAAATAGTTTTCCCCCGCCTTTTGGGCGGGGGCAGGCCGAAGCCGTTTGTATATATAGACTATCAAATAGGCGTTTTCTGTCAAGTAGAAGTTGTTCACATCCTCAAACAAGCTGGATTGGAATATTTCTAAGAACGTGGTTTTTCAAGAGAATCCACCGATTTTAACGGCTCAACTGGTTGTTTAACTTGAGTATTATCGATAGGAGCCGTTGGGGCGGGAGTATTGCCATACAGCTGAGGTTTAAGAGTATTGAGGGTGCGAATATGTTCCATCGTTGGTCGGGCGGGACGTTTTGGCAGAGGCGGACCTTTTTGCTGTATTGGCTGAGCGGTAGCGCCCAGTATTTTTTTAGCCTTGTAATCCAAAATCAAAACAACCACGGCTCCGGTCCAGGCTGGGAGCGCGGCAAGAATCGGCACAATCTCGATGATGAAAGCTCCGCCCATGGTGGCCAGGCGCTTTGGCGTCATAAACTTCATTCCGTAAAGTTTGAACCAGACAAAGAAGGTGAGAAAGGCAAATATGCTTACCAGCCAATCCATAAATACAAAAGCCAGAAGCCACTGGAGCACATCGAAAAAGAGCGCCGTACAAACCATTAGAGCGATCGTATGGTTCTTTAATCCCCTTTCTTTATTCTGTTCCGGCATTTGGGTTCTCAGCGGCTTGTTTTAAGCGCTCTTGTTGGGCGCGGATGGCCTCGTCTTTGTCCTCGATGGATTCTTGCCGGGCCTTCTTGATAGCCAGAACTTGTGAAGGGTCGGAAGTAATAATCTGATCTTCCGTATAAGAAGCAATAGCCTTGATGGCAACATGTTTGAGTCCCGCGAAGAAGATTCCTTCTCCGACATCTGATTCGAGCAGAAGATATTTCTCTTCGTCTGTGAGATTGAAAGTTTTTTGCAGCTCGTCAATCGTCGCCGGAGATTGCTTGAGAAGCATTTGGATGGAAGAGTTGGTAATGATGGGTATGCCGTATGGAGATTTGAGGAAGTCGCCAACATCTTGAGTAATAGTTGCCACACCGAGGAAATATTTGCGGCCCCTTTTAACAAGGCCCATGAGGAATGAGGCCGTGTCCTCCGACTTCATCATCCACCAGGCTTCGTCGATGACGAGCAGGCGCTTCTTGAGCTCCTTCCTTATCGCGTTCCATATATAGTGAGTAACGATGTACATGGCGATTGGTTTTAGCTCATCTTCCATGTCTCGGAGAGAAAAGACGACAAACTTCCTGTTTATATCCACATTCGAAGGCCTGTTGATGAATCCGGCCCAGGTGCCTTTCGTGTACTTAGAGAGTCGTTGTGCCAGTGATTCTCCCCCATCCATGCCCGAGAGCACGAGCTCAAAGTCGCTCATGAGCGGTGGCTCAATGTTTCGGAAGTCGGAATCGGCGGTAATATCTTTCAAGGCGTATGTCTCGGTAATAGCTCGGTCGATAATGGCATCCTCTTCCGCGGTAAGACCGCCCATCATAAGCCGGAAGAGGCCAACGAGGTTAATGATGTTACTGCGCAAAATGTTTGCGGCGCTCTCATCTGGACCAGGTATTGGTAGGTCGAACGGATTGATGTGGTGTTCGGAGTTAAGCGAGATGTTGAAGTATCGTCCGCCGGTCGCTTCGGCCATGTATTCGTACTCTTTCTCCGGGTCAATGACTATGACTTCCGTATCGAACATCAAGGTGCGGAGAATCTCAAGCTTCGTCGCGTATGACTTGCCGGCGCCGGCCTTGGCGAAGGTAACCGAGTTGTAGTTCTCGAGGGAGAAGCGGTCGAAGAGGATTAGAGACGAGTTGTGGCGGTTGATGCCGTAGAGAATACCCTTGTCCGAAGTGAGGTCGAAGGATGTGAATGGGAAAAGGGATGAGAGGGGCGAAGAATTGAGCTTCGAGTGGACGTTGAGCTGGTCGTTACCGAGAGGCAGGGTGCTCTGGTAGCCCTGCTCCTGCTGGAAGAGGGCCGGCTTCACGTATATAAGCTTTGCCTCAAGAATCGACTTAATCTCGCTCTCCACCTTGTCGAGCTCATCCGAGCTGTCGCCGTAGATTGTGATGTAGAGGCCCACGTCGAAGAGTTTCTCTTGCGCTTGTTGGAGCTGGTCACGCAGATTCTCGAGGTCTTGATAGGCGACATCAAGCATTGGGTCACGCACAAGACCCTTTTCTTCCCTTGTATGAATCTGGCTTTGTACCTCGGCTACCTTCCTTTGGAATTGACGGAGCACCTTGGATGTCTCGATGGGGTGGACGAAGATTGAGACGTCGAAAACCTTGTCCATGTTTATAATCGGCGAGAACCATCCTTCAGAGAGATAGCGCGGGTATGAGATGACGAAGAAGCTTCTAAGAATTTTCTCCCCCAAGTTAATTTCCTTGGGACTTACCTTCAGCGCCGAGGGTGCGATGATGTCCTTGAGCTCGAGGACGCCCGCTTCAAAGATTTCTTTAGGCAAAATTGACGAAATTTTCGCCTCCTCTTCCTTCTTGCCGATTAATTTATCAAAAAATCCCATATATTCATTATAAACCCTAAACCCTAAATCCTAAACTCTAAATAAGCACCAAATCCAAAATAATAAGTCCTAAACATTGACAGCCTTGGCTTTCTCTAAAATTGAGCCAAACATTTTTCTAAACTCCACAGCCTCTTGTATCAGATCATTTCTTACTGATATTTCCTCAGTGTTAGGTTCAGCCAAAGAAAGCCAGTACTCACTCTCCTTAGCTTCTTTTCTAGAAATTTTGATACGCATAAAAAAGTCCTTTCTACTAAGAGATTCATTAGCTTCAATGTAGTTTGCTCCTACGGAACCCGAAGAACGTATCAATTGCTTGCCATACTCAAAGTTCGGAGTTGTTTTAGGCAGCTTTTTGGTATAGTCTCTTACTTTTCTTGCGAAAACTAAACATCTGTCTTCCAAGTCATATTTTTTAGGATTTTGAATTTCGGACATTAAAATTTATTTAGGATTTAGCGCTTAGAATTTAGGATTTGCAAAATGCGCTAACGCATTTTGATTGGCTTTTCCGTCTCACCTGGATTGAATGCTTTGTAGAAAAGCTCGATAGTCTCCTCTGTCCCCAACCGTGCAACCCTAATGCCGGAGCGCACAAGGCCCTGCTCTACCACGGACATGCGCTCCTCAAGCTGGCTTCTCTCCTCTTCGAAGCTGCTATTGCTCGTTTTCTTGTCTTTCCTTCCGCCGCCGATGCCAAGACTTGAGACGAAGTTACCTGCCGCTCCGACGCTGAGCGTTGCCGGGTTGTAGGGTACCACGATGAAGAAGTGCTTGGTCATAATGTTGGCATCCTCGGTAAACTTCTTGATGAATTCGATATATTCCCTGACCTGAATCTTCAAAAGGTTGTTGGTCTGCTTCGTTTCTTGCCCCTCAAGAAGCGCGATGTATGGGCGTATGTCGAGCTTCCTCGACTGGACAAGTATCTGGACCGAGAAATCGAGGGAGTTAAGGAAGTCTTGGAATTGGAGAAGAATGGCGTTTCTCTCGTCCTCGCTCTTGAGGGAGAAGTTGAGTGAGGAACAGAGAAGAATAGCCCGCATGCCGCCGTCCTTAAGTATGACGACACCATCGCGCACCTCCTTGATGGGAACGAACTCTTGAGTGGCATTACTAGATGGCATACATCTAGTATAAACCCTAAAATCATTAAATCCCAAATCCTAAGCACTAAATTCTAAATAAATCCCAAATTCCAAGTATAAAAGACCCAAACCATTTAGAGTTTAGGATTTAGGGTTTAGGGTTTATACTATAGCCATGCGATTCCAAGTACCGCAATTTATAGAAGTCGAGGATAAAATTTTCGGTCCTTTGACCTTCAAACAATTTGTCTACGTTGCCGGCGGAGGAGGCATCTGCGTTATCCTCTTCGTTTTCCTGCCGAAATTCCTGGCCATTCTCCTGTCCGTGCCCATAGTTGCATTCGCTGGAGCACTCGCGTTTTACAAGCCCAACGACAAGCCCTTTATAAACTTTGTGGAATCATTCTTCCACTACAGCCTCAAAAGCAAGCTCTATATATGGAAGAAAACAGACAACTTACAACCAACAACCGACAACAAAATAAGCGCCAAGCCGATAGAACAGATTTACGTACCAAAGTTGTCGGAATCGAAACTCAGAGAGCTTACGTGGAGCCTTGATATCAAAGAAAACAGGAATCCCATCACAGACGAGAAATCCAATAGGATTTAATGCTTAGGATTTAGAGTTTTACTGCAGTGGTTCCCTGTACGGATCGACTCCGCTTGGATAAGTGGATTTCAATGGCTCATTTACCGGCACCTGAGCCGTTTGGGATTTTTCTTCTTCCTTATTCAACTTATTAACCTTATTCAACTCGACGCTCGCGGCCTCGTGTACTCCCTCACCCGGCTTAGTCGCGAGCGTTTCTTTCGCAAAATCCGGTTCGAGTACGGGGAGAGTGGTGGGGGTTGTTGCTGTCGGTGCTTGAACAGATGTGTTTTTTTCCAATTCCTCGACTTTTTGAGAAATTACTTTAAAAATTTTCTCATTTGCCTCTGTTGCAATGTTGAATGCCAAGTTTTCATCAATTTCTGCCTCGCGCGCCATGTTTGCGACGTAATCATCCGGACTCTCGAAGCCATAGAGAATAAACATCGTTTCTCTCTCGACAATTTCTGCCTGCTCCAGCTTCAAATTATGCAGTCCGGCAATCTGGTTAACGACAGATTTCCACGGAACAGCGCTGAACGCCTTCTGCAGTGCCGGCGGCAGTTTTTTCAATTGCTCTTCAACCATAGAGTTCTCGTCATCCATAGTATTTATTACTCTATAATATCATCGATTCATTTAAATTAAATTGGACGGCCACGTCATGGCCGTCCAATCCTTGCGGGATTTTCCTAACTAAACCAACTCATTATCTTATTGGCTACCTCCTGTAGTGTAAAAGCAATTGCCACGACGAAGAGGATTAGAAGACCAAAACCGATCAAAAGAGCAAAAACAAGATCTACTTTGTTTTCCCACTCTTTCTTGGCTTCACGTATCCCCCTAACGATTCTCTCCTTCTCTTCTTGTGCTTTTCTTTTTTGTTCTTCAGTAGCTTGCCGCTGTT
This sequence comes from Candidatus Zambryskibacteria bacterium RIFCSPHIGHO2_01_FULL_46_25, assembly GCA_001825155.1. Lineage (GTDB taxonomy): Bacteria > Patescibacteriota > Minisyncoccia > Phycocordibacterales > Zambryskibacteraceae > UBA5004. The sequence continues at coordinate 34,193 of MHVH01000006.1, forward strand.
TTTCCTCTATTTCAGCCTTACGTTTCCTCGTCTCCTCCTCTTTTTCGGCAACTTGTTTCCAGTATTCCTCCGAAATGCTCGAGCGGCACATCGGACAACGCTTCGCGCCCTTTTTAAGGGTAATGAAGTAACACTCGGGGCACTTGTAATCGCCCGGGTTACTCTGCTTGTAAAGAAGAGTATCCAGTCTTTCTGATACTTCTTCTGTTTGCTCTGACAAGCTGCTTAGAATGCTCTGGCGATCCTCCTCAGCCTGGTCTCTTACACAAGCGGGGCAAACGCTGCTGTACTCAATGCCGTGTTCACTGCAATGGTATCTACCCATAACCACTCCCTGTTTGTTAAAGGGCCGAACGAGTTCACTCTATGGATATAATAACACTCATTTTCCATATGTCAATATTTATAAATAAATAAAAAATTTAATTTATTGTGATTCTTATTTTTTCTCTTCCTCTCCACCCTCAGCCTTCTCTTCTTTTGGCTTTTCTTCTCCGCCACCTTCCGCTTTTTCTTTTTCTTTTGCCTCTGCTACTGCTAGTTCTGCTATTTTTTCTGCGTTAGATTTTCCTTTAGCAGCCGCTCTTATCGCTGCCGCCCTATCCTTGCCACCAATTACATAACCAGAGCCCTTAATGGCGTAGTTAATAATTTTTTTGGTAAACGGTATTTTCGCGGCAACCCTAAGCGTAGGATTGCGTTTCTCAGAAGTTACTGCCATATTTTCCATTGATTTTTCAAGGGACTGTCTTTGTGCCGCATTAGTATCGCGTCTCGCTCTGGTTTCGGCCACGGTAGGTTCAGAAGAATTTTCTGCGTACTCTTTTCTTTTCTTAGCCAATTCTTTCTCGTGCTCATCTACTTTTTCTTGAGTGAGTTTAATTCGCGCGGCGTGCGCGGTTGCTGCAGCATCATCCATGCCTTTTGTTGTTGTTCCTCTTAATGTCTTGAGATAATCTTCGTCCTCAGTATGTTCATTAGATTTTGTAATTGCTTTTTCAGCCAAGACATCTAATTTCTTCTGATTTTCAGCTTCATATCCCTTGTACTTATCGATTTCTTTTTTGTCTGGTTTATACTTCTCAAATTTCTTAGCCAAATCTTTTTGATCTTGGACCCAACCACCCTTTTGAGCCTTACCTGATCCCATAATTCCTCCTAAGCCTGTGGCACGCATATCAAAACTTGACTTCGCCACCTTGCCAGCGGTAGCGAGTTTAAGTCTCGCCCCCATATCTCCCTGTCTGGCTCGAGCTTTTAGATCCTCATCATTTAATGCGTTTCCACCCCAACTGCCGATGGTTTTTCTTCCAGTCCAACCAGCCACACCAAGCGTGGCTTTACCAGCCGCACCCGTCGCCCAGCTGGTGAGTTTGCCCACCTGTGGCCCGGCCTTGTTGGCCCATTCTTTGGCGATGACAAGAGAAATGATGATAAACGCTATTACAATTGCAAAATTTATGAATGTGGCAACGATTCCTTCCGAGGCGCCGGAGACTGCCTGGTTACTAGCCACGGAACCTAAATTTCCGATTGCGGAAAAATCAGCAGCTTTCCCGAACACCGCCTTTTCAGCACCCATAATGCCCGCCAATATTTTGAGACTAATCCAAGTAAGGGCAAAATAGATGGGGGCAAAAAATGCCTGACCGGAAAGTGCTTTCCACCACTGGTCCCTATACTGATTCATCTCCGGCAGGACGAAGGATAGAAAGGCAATCGGAGAAAGGATGAGGACAATTATTAGAACAACGTACCGAATAATGAACATTAGGGCAACAGCGAAGAAGACGAACGCCGAGATGAGAAGCAAGATAGAACCCATTATGCCCATAGTGATTATTTCGCTCATGCTCAAATTTAAACCATTGGTTGATGAGCCGAAGAGAGAAGTCAGTTTAAGATATTGTGTAAACGCATGAGAAAGACCTGTTTCTGAAATTGAGAAGCCTGTAGCGGCAGCCCCTGGCACGATCGCATCATAAAATGCCAAAGCCAAAACATTTGAAATATCAATAATTACTTTTGTGAAGAAGAGACTGAAATTAATGAGTATCGCCACTACTACAATTTTTACGATGAGCTCCTTATTGTTTTTTCCAGTTCCAAGTATTGTCGTTATAGCAGCATAAAGTAGGACGAAGATAAAGCCCATATTCCCCAAGTCGCGAATTGTTTTCCAGGCAACGTTTATTCCTTCGATTTTGTCATAGTTTTCTTTAACGTTTACGATTGTATGATAAATAACGCCATTCAGAATGATGCCAGCCAAGCCTGTTAGCAAGCTGACGAATCCTAGAACAACATTCACAATCCAACCGAAGAACGGTTTGAAAACTTTTTCTACCCACCAGCCAGGATCGTCGGAAGTTGATGGAGCATTACTTACCTTGTTTTCATCGTTTGGAAACCACGCAGCAATTGTGCCATCTTGTTTCGCAAGGGCAACGCACGCTGGTTTCGTTATATTTTGCTGAACTTTACTTCCCCAAATACATTTCCCAATTTTTTCTTGCGGAGCTGGCACTTGTTCCCCTGGCAATGTATCCCCTGGGATGCCCGGGGTTGTCGGTATACTTGGAATTTGTGCCGCAACTTCTTGAGGGGAAACAATTCCGCTTACCGCAAACACAAAACTTAGCGTAAGTAGGAAGGCTGTTAGTTTTTTGAAATAGCGGTTCATTTTTTAAAATTGATTTCTGGCCGCGTTTTCCGGCACTTTCTCCACCTTAAGCAAGCCCTTGTTGGTGTGGTGCGCGATGACGAAGTTCGTGCCGTCGAAGACCACGTCCACAGTTACAGAGCCGGAGTCAGGATTCCCCGTGTCGAGGACGATGGCACTTCTGCTGTTCCACGGTCTTAGGATAACGTATGATTTATTCGTCGAATTGCTTTCCACGGATGTGGCAATCCACGGAGCGCCTCTAACCATGAAGATGTCCGGTTTTCCCTCGAAGCTGAATGTTCCAATTTTTTTGTTCGTGTCGTTTCCATACGGGTCAACGCCCCGCACGCTTGACCCTCCCGCGTAGAGAATGTATCCGCCGTTTATGTATGTTTCATTGAACGCTATTTGAGCATCGATTACTTTGCTCAAGGTCGAGCCGTCCCAGACGCATAGGTCCGGGTTGTTGCTTCCGTCGCAGGCGTGCACTAGCGTATTCCCACCGATCGACAATGCTCCGCCCGGGCTGTTTGCCGCCAGGACGACATTGTCTTTCGTGATTCTTCCGGGATTGCTCGCCAGATAAGAGGCCCAGTGCCCATCTTTGGCGGCAAAAATTGTTGCGCGGACCAGACTTTTATCGTCATTGGTAATTCTTGGCACCCATTCCCCTACCTTTACTTCGTATCTGGCCATTATGCCGTTGTCGACCAATTCGCAAACAAAGGTAAGTGTCGTAGCCGTTATCCATTCTCCAGCCCGGCATCCGGCTCCGGTAGTAATTCCCGAGCCAGCCGGATTAGATAAATCCCAAGTCTGATTGGCCTGCAGGTCGGTCACCCAGTTTCCCCCGAAATTGCCGTAAGTTACATATCTTCCGTCAGGAGACAATTTTCCCCACCAGCCATTGTTGGTCTGCGGACTCCAGGTGCTTATGGGGTTCGCTGTAGTGATGCTTCCTACGCCACCGGAGCTGTTTACAAGAATTAATATGCCATTCGACCAGATTTGATTGCCTTGGTAAATTTTAACCGTTGCGTTGCCTTGTGGTAAGTCGGCCGGTACAAGGACTGTTGTCTGCGTTTTGGCGGAATTGACCGTGCCGACTACGGTATTTCTCGCGCCGGCATTATCATAGAACGAAACTTGGTTCGTGAGATTGCTGCCGTTTATTGTAAGAGTGGTAACGCCTGCTTGCGCTGTTACCGGGTTAATAGATGTAATAACGGTATTGCTACCGGGAGTTGGATTAGGGTTAGGCCCCGGAGTGGGCGGTTCAGTACCGCCTGAACTACATCCACAGTTCGTACCTCCGCCGGATGCCGTACAGTTGAGCGGAATGAATCCGGTGAAGTCGGTGGTAGCCGCCGCGCCTATGGTAGAAGCACTGCCAATAATTGCGTCATAGCGCTCCATCTTGCCGTCCCCGCTTCTCCAAACGGCAATCAGGTCGCCGGTATTGGGATTATTGTTGCCGTTCAGCACTTCGTCGGTGGCTTCGTAGCCCATGGAAATAAGTTTTGTTTCAACAAGCGCAAGGAAGGTTCTGGCGTTCTGCCTGCCGCCGGATTCTATGTTTGGCAGATTTGCCACATCGGGATTCTCCGAAAGAACCGCATTCATTGCGTTACGCAATTCTCCGGCGTACTGGTTCCCGGTCGCGTCGCACGTTCCTCCGCCCCCGCCTGGTTGTTCAAAGTTTGTTGAGCCCAAGCATGGCGGGCCTACCGTATCGTTCTCGCCACCGTAGAGGCAGATATCAGGCTCTCCGTCTCCGTCAGTATCCGTGCCGTCGATAATACCATCGCCGTCTATGTCAATCGGCAAGGCTCTTCTGGGGGGCTGCCCTGTCTCGCTTGAGCCTCCTCCTTCACCAGCCAACCCTTTGCCACCGCTGAGAACTTTTTGAATTAATTGGGTTACCAGAGCGCCGACTATTTCATCGAATTCGTCTGCCAACTCAAGCTGTCTGATGCCTGTGCCGAGTACGTTTGCCATCTGGCTCTCGATAAGAGTGCCGGGGGTGGAAATTTTTTGTTCACCGGGGCCAGTGAGGTTTTTGTTGTAACAAACTTTCGTAGGCTTGCCTGTCCCAGGTTCGATACCATCCATCTCGACGCCATCGCATGTTTTCCAGGAGAGAATGCCTTTTCCCCAATCTAGTTCTTGATTTTTTAGTCCGATCGCGCTTGCGATACGGCTATCCATATCAACTCTTGCTTTCAGGTACGCTCCGTAAGGATTGTTTGTCGGGTTTTGCGTCATCGAGAACCACGCGTCCCATCCGCCCTGCGAGAAATCGTCGAAGAATCCCTCAATATTATCGGTTACCTCGCTCAAGGTACATTGATAAGGCAGGGGCTCGTAATATTCCTGCATAAGCGAAAGTCGGATGTTTGCCTGGAACGGTGAACAGAGTAAGTTAAGGTCACTGCTCATGATGAACTCCCCCGCCATTCCGTCGGCTATGTCCGTGAAGTATTGTTTCGGGTTGTTCACATAAGCCGGATTGCCGTCGAAGCCACTGTTAATCCACTTGACGGTGGAGTTGACCAGTTTGTCTATCATGTGCTTTGCCACCACCAGCGCTATTGAGTCCCAGCTTAAGCCGGGGACCGTATAGCCGAAAATGGTAATGCCGACCTCCTTCTGTCTTAAGGCGCTGTCGCTTACCGGCACCGAGGTTTGGGCCAATGCTATTGGAGCGAAGGATAGAAAGGATATCGAGAGAGCAAGAGTAAGAGCTGTAATTTTTTTATAACTCATTGATTGGGGTTGCTCGACCAAATTATACCATTGGTTGACATGGCAATTTGGACATTTAAGAACAATTCGTCTTCCTTTTTTGTATTCTGGACTTGCGTTTGAATTGCGGCATAGATTTTTACCGGGTCGTCGGAAGATTCCGCAATTGTTTTCATAGCTTCGGCGCTCTGGAAATAGTTGTTGATAATCTCCAGGTGATTTTTGGCAAGCAATGCTGGCACTTTTATTTTCAGGAGCTCATTTGCCGAGTTAAGATACAAATCCCCGGCTTGCGAGATGAAATCATCAAAGTCTCCTTGGCTTAGATCCCCCGCATTCTCGCTCTCTTCTTTGGCTGCCGAAGCATATTTACTGCGCAGGGCAATCATAGCCTTGCCATAATTAAAAATATTTTCCGCCGAGTCGGGAATGATTATAAGTTCTTCGATAGCGGCAATCTTTGAGGTTCCGGGTTCTATATTCAAGATGCCGTCTGCGTATCTTTCTGCCAGGTAATCAAGGTTTTCAAGAGAAGTCTCGCCTCTTGACTTCAGATTGGCGTAATCGGCAAAAAGCTGTCTCGATAAAATGTCCGTAGTCGAGAGTGGGGTGCTACTTGAGGTGTTTAAATTGGTGTTCAAAAAAGCTTCTTCGCGCGTTGTTGCGGCGCTTTCAGGATTTAGAACGGCAACAATGTTTCCCGTCGGCTTATTGTCGGGAAGTCTGGACCAAAGTGCCGTCCCGACCATAATTAAAGAGACAATAAGAGCGGATAATATTTTAGCCCTCATAATCATTAATTGTATCAGATAAATACGTGGTTTATTGTGTATAATGAGGATATGAAAACCGCCTTGTTATCCGTTCTGCTCTCCTTTGCCATGTTATTCCCTGTTTCTTACGCAAAGGCACAAATAATGCCATTTGGCGGACTTTCTACTTTCTTCGTTCCATGCACTTGTTCGGGCAACCTAGCTATATGGTTTGCCCCATTTTTCCTCGGCGGACCAGCAATTGCGACTGGGTTCATCACTTATTCGCCATATGCTACTTTCCAATACTCCGATTACATGGCTGGGATGCCTGATGTGTGGTATCTTGGGTCTTATATACCTGGAGTACAAGCTTGTTATATATATGTGGGAGTGACTTGCACGTTATTTCCCACAATTGGGCTCATGACACAAGTTGGAACGGGTTTACCGGGGATATAATCAGCTGACGAGAAGTCTCGCCAGGGCTCCCCATTTTTCGGCTGGAAGGTCTTCAGCTCTCAAGTTTGGGTCCAAGTTGAGTTTTCCGAAAGCTTCATTCACCTTTTTCTTGTCAAAGTGCTTGGAAAGATTCGATGAGAGCTTCTTTCTCTTGGATTGGAAGCCTGCTTTGAGCAATTTGAAGAAAAATTCTTCCGAAATTGTGGACGCTCGGCTTCCACGATTGAAGAAATTCCTAGAAATGTCCTCGACTGTGATGATTGCCGAATCCACCTTCGGCGCAGGAGCAAATGAGCCCGCCTTGACTGTTTCCACATACCGCGGTCTCCCGTAAACCTTGACCGAAATCGACAAAATACTCTCTTTCGTGAACGCCTGGCGTCCACGCCCACCCACTATTCTTTCTGCCACCTCTTTTTGAACCAGAAGCACCATGCGCTTGGGCTGACACTCAGCGGACAAAAACTTTTTCAGAATCGCGCCGGTTATGTTGTAAGGAATGTTGGCGACAACTTTGTAATTTTCTTGCCTGCCGGCAGGCAGGGCAATTTTCAATTTAAAATTTTCAATTTCGAAATTCAGGATGTCATCATGAATCAGAATTAATTTCCCAGAATTTATCTCGTTTTGAAATTTGATTTTTAAATTTTCATATAAATTATCATCTTTCTCTACCGCGACAACTTTCGCACCGGTTTCCAAAAGTTTTTCAGTTAGTGCTCCCGTGCCGGGACCAATTTCTAAGACTGTGTCGCCGGAATTCAATCTTCCTGCCTCGACAATCGCGGCAAGAGCGCGTTCGGATTTTAAAAAATGCTGACCCAGAGATTTTTTCGCTCTCATTTGATGTTTACCAATTAAATCCCCGTTTCTTCCAACTCTTCCAATAAAATTTTTCTTTCAATAATACCCCGCAAACTCTCTTCAGCAAATTTTTTATACTCCGCTCTATTTTTAAACTGCTCCAAAATCCTTTCTTTAGCGCAAATCGGTTCGGGGAAATTTTTATTCATATACTCTTCCCAGCTTGTTTGACAAATTGTGGACGCTCGGCTTCCACGACTATGAGCTAGGTGATTTAAATTTATATATGCGCTCAAATGAAGCAAATATTCATTTGTGTCTATAAGTTTTGCCTTAAATTTCCCCTGGAATAAAGAACCGGATCTTTTATATTTCGCGTTGAAATACTTACTAAATCCGGTGCCTAAGCGATGCATAAACTTTTCAATCCCCTTTTCTGATACTTGTTCAAGCATAAAATGAAAGTGATTCGGATTGATGCCGTAAACAGTGAACTTTACCAAGGGTTTTCCCTCAGTTGTGGAAGCTCGGCTTCCACGTTTGCGTTCCCTATTCTCGTAGATGCTTCCTATGGGCTTTATCGTGTTGAACTCTCTCATACTTTTTATGAATCGTTCTAAATCCTTATGTTCCAAAAGAATTTTTCTTCCGTCAACTCCACGGTTGTAAATGTGGTAATACTCTTTTTCTACAAATGGGATATCACGCATTCATAATATCTTAACACAATTGTGGAAGCTCGGCTTCCACAGGACCTGCACACACAGAAATCAGAAATCTATCTCAAGTAAGGGTTTTCCTTCCCTTCTTCGCGAAGTTTCTTCGCTAACTTCTTCTTCCATCAGATTTTCCGGAATGTCGAAAATAAATTCCGACGGAGTATTGGCTCGTGTTCGGCCGAAAACGGTGCGCGTTTGCGCGTAAGTAAGAAAAACTTTTTTTCTCGCTCGCGTGAGCGCCACATAGAAAAGGCGGCGCTCCTCCTCCGCTTCTTCGGGTGTTATATACGTTTCCTTCATCTTCTGATGCGGAAATAATCCGTCCTCTAGTCCGGCGACGAATACAATGTCGAATTCGAGCCCTTTTGCGGCGTGAACCGTCATAAGTCTGACCGCCCTTCTCTCTTCCTTCAGTTCGTCCTGGTCGCTCTGTAGGGCCGTTTCTGAGAGAAATGCCTGTACGCCTTCCTCACTAGGAAGCTCATTGTATCTGGTGGCAAAATTAACCAACTCGTACGCATTTTCGAGCCTTGCCGCACCGTCTTCTCCTCCCTCTTTCCACTCTGTTTCTAACCCAGACTCTTTGATAATAAAGAGAATAGTTTCAGAAATTTTTTGCTCTTTGGCAATCATGGCAATTTTTTCCAACAGTTTACGGAAAGAACTGATTTTCGACTTCATGCCGATGGGCAATGCGGTTTCCTGGCCGGAGAACATTCTGACAATAGTCGTTTTACCTATGCCGCGCGCCGGCGTGTTGATGACGCGTTTGAGATCGGTAAGACACTCCGGGTTAAGGGCGGCGCGCAGGTAAGAAATAATGTCTTTCACTTCTTTGCGCTCGAAGAATCTGGTGCCGAGAATTTGGTACGGCACGCCCTCGTTCATAAAGGCTTCTTCGAGCGCTCGCGACTGAAAGTTGGCGCGGTAAAGCACGGCAATCTCGCCGGGGTCGGCGCTGGCGGCTATGAGATTCTTGGATTTTGAAGCGATGAAGCTTGCCTCGCTTGTTTCGTCGAGGCAAGAGACTGTACTAATTTTCTCTCCCGCCTGGTTTTCGGTAAAGAGATTTTTTTTCCGCCTGATTTTATTTTTCTCAATGACGGCATTGGCCGCTTCGAGGATTGTCTTGGTCGAGCGGTAGTTCTCCTCAAGCGTGAATGTTTGCGCCCCCGGGTAGTCGTCTTCGAAGGCGAGAATATTTTTGATATCCGCGCCGCGCCAGGAATAAATATTCTGGTCTATGTCGCCGACAACGCAGATATTTTGCTCGGGGCCGGTAAGCATGCGCGAAATTTCATACTGCACTCTGTTCGTATCCTGGTATTCGTCGATGTGAATGTATTTCCAAACATTCTGGTAGTAACCACGCACGAACGAATCGTTTCTTAAAAGATTGCCGGTCTTGAGCAGCAAGTCATCGAAGTCGAGCGCGTTCTCCCGCTCAAGAGATTTTTCATATACCGGCCAGACTTGCCCCACTACGTCCATGAAGTAGCCTCCTTCGCCCACGCTTGCCCATTCCTCCACGCCTATGCCCTTGCCCTTGAGTTTTGAAATAATGCTTAAAATCGCGCCCGGTTCATGGGTTTTCGGGTCAAGTCCGATGGAAACAATCGCTTCTTTTACTGTTTTCTTGCTGTCATCTCGGTCGAAGATGGAGAAATGTTTCTTGAGCCCCGCCTTGCCGGCATGTTCACGCAATATGTGGACGCCGAGAGAGTGAAAGGTGCTGACAAAAGGTCTTTCGCTCATCGAGATTGGGCGATTGATATCGGGGTCGGACGCAAGCCTTGCGGAAATGCGGTCGCGCATCTCCTTCGCCGCCTTATTGGTGAAAGTAATGGCAAGAATATTGGATGGCGCCACTCCGGAATGGACGAGATGGCGGATGCGCTCGGTTATAGTCTTGGTTTTGCCCGCTCCGGCTCCCGCCAGTATGAGAACCGGTCCTTCGGTTGCTTCGACGGCCCTTTTTTGCTCCGAGTTGAGAGAGTGCATAAGGTACTGGCACACTATATCATATGGCGCTATAATGGGTTTACATCAATGAAAAAACGTGCTCCCATGGCTCCGTTGAGCCATTTCGTCATATTAGGGCTTGTTCTCTCACCTCTCCTGGTTCTCGCCAGGAGCCAGGCTGGGCAAATATTACGCATGCCGGAAAGCAAAGAGTCGGGTAATTCCCAAACTATGAATCTTCTTGAAGGCTATCTTAATTGGAACCCCGCCGGCATCGGCGGGCCTATTCTCGCGATAGTCGACAGCACTGCTCTCGAGGCGGGCAGAATAGGCGGCGAAACATTCGTAGAGCAAGGTGGGTTAGGCACCGGCCAGATTAGCATCTATGTCGTACAAGCGGACGATACTCTAAGCGAGATTGCCGAGACGCACAGGGTTTCCACAAACACTATAATTTGGGCCAATGATTTAAGGGGAAGTACCATTAAAGAAGGTCAAGAACTGCTTATTTTGCCTATCTCCGGCGTGCGCCATATTATCAAGTCTGGTGACACACTACAGTCAATTGCGAAAAGTTATAAAGCCGAACTTGACGACATTCTTTCATACAACGACCTTTCAACCGACTCCAAAATTAAGGTGGGCGATGCGATTATCATTCCCAATGGAGTAATCAGCGCGTCAGCCAACATCAAGTCCTCTTTAACGCAAACCTCCTCAAGCCTGCCGACTTACTCCGGCTATTACTTGCGTCCGATAACTGGCGGTAGGAAAAGCCAGGGCATTCACGGCTATAACGGTGTTGATTTAGCCGCTCCGGCGGGCACTCCTATCATGGCTTCCGCGGACGGCACGGTCATCATAGCAAGAACAAGCGGCTACAACGGAGGCTACGGACTCTATGTCGTAATCAAGCACTCAAACGGCACTCAGACGCTCTACGCGCATATGTCGAAAGTAAATGTCGTGGTGGGCCAGCAGGTTTCCCAGGGTGAGATTATCGGCGCTGTCGGCAACACCGGCCACTCCACCGGTCCCCACGTCCACTTCGAAATCAGAGGAGCAAAGAATCCATTTTAGAAATTTAAATTAAAATATATGGATCGAAAATTAGCTCAAGAAATTATTGATGAGCTGGCTCCATATAGACGAAATACTGGAGCGGTTTGGGGAATAGAGCATGATTTTGTTGATAAAATTCCAAACTCACGTATTGGGGTTTCTTTTTATGAAATGGATCACGAACAAATCGAAGATTTTTTAAATGCTGATGATAAGGAAAAATTTGATATGGCTTATTGGGCAGAAAGATATAGAGAAAAAGTAGCATCAAGACATGGATTTTATATAGGGATTTCTGTAGGAATAATAATCACTATTATATTTTTCTCCGTTGTTTTAAGTGGTTGATTCAGTTTTAATTATTTTTTATGTTTCTTCTGCCAGCTTCCTTTACTTGTATCATAATGAGTTCCTCGTACAGCAATCACGAAAAAGATTTTTTCTTTTTCCAGTAGACTAAAAAACATCCTTACATCTTGTTTCTTTTTCTCATGAATAAACTTAATTTCATGGACCTCTTCGTCCTCGTATAGACCTCTGTATAAATCCTTATACTCCCCATCTCTCTTGATTGGTTTGATTTCGGTATGGCTAGTATTAGACAAAAAATTTGTTTTATTTGTAAAGTGCACGCCAACATCCCTCATAACATGAAGAGCTGCTTGAGAATTTTCTAACGTCATTCCATCGATTTGGCATTCTTTCTTTTTATATTTGATAAAAGACATATAGAAAGGGGAGGCTTCTGGTGCCTCATCTTCTTGTGGTAGAGTCGTGGCTGTTGGAGGGATTGGACCAGCTTGAACTGGCTCTGCACTATCTGTGTCTGACATTGTCAGCCGAGAGTTTCAATTTTGAATAAAAATCAAACATATCCTTAATAGATATTTCCTTGTCAGTACCAATGTGGGCTTCTATTCCTACTCGGGCTTTCTTCCACGGATCTTCAGAGTGAGTTAGGTATTCTAAATATTGTCCGTCGTATGCACCATATACATTCCAAACATTCTCCATGTGCTCTATCTTATCGGACGAAATTGAATTGAATGTTCCTCCGTCTATCTTTTTGGTAATTGGCTCAAATCCGAATCTTTTGTATTCTAAATATATTTCTCTAACAGCTGGACCGTGTATCCAAGCTTCAATTTTTTCATCGAACAACTTTTCTTTTTTAAGGGCTACAAACCAGGCTTGAGCATAATAGATCAGCTTTTGGAGCTTTTTGTTGGTTATGGGCTTGCCATCAACCTGGGCTTTCCATATGAAGTACTCGGCAACTTGCTGAGCACTTAACAGTTTAGGTCGAGCCATTAGATAAAGTGCCAATACTATTATTACACTTCTAGGAAAAGCAGCAATAGCCTAATCCACAACTTTCTGCAATTTGTGCATAATAAGACTTAAAATAAGGGGAATTCTTACTGTTTACATGTTCGATTTCTATATATCAAATTTCTTCGGCCTGTACTCTACTGCTTCGAGGATGTGGGGACCCTTGACTATATCCGAACCCTCTAGGTCGGCGATGGTGCGGGCCACCTTTATCATCCGGTGATACACGCGGGGCGAGAAGCCAAGGCGTTCAGCCGCCATGTTGAGCATTTTCTCCGCTTCTTTCTCAAGCTTCACGTGCAAGACCAATTCTTTCGCGCCCATCTCGCCATTCTTTGTGATTTTCTTACCGGAGAATCTTTCTAACTGAATTTCCCTCGCTCGAGAAACTTTTTTTCTAAATATTTCACTTTCTTCCCCCGTCCTACCCTCACTCCCCAATTCGTGCGGTAGAATTCGGTCCACTTCGAGCCAGATGTCTATCCTGTCTATGATGGGCCCGGACATTTTTCTTCTGTATCTCTGGAGAGCGGAAGGCGTGCAGATGCATTGCTTGCCGCGGAAGCCGTAATTGCCGCAAGGGCATGGATTCATAGCGGCAATGAGGAGAACATTGGCCGGGAAATGCGCCGTGCCCTTCGCCCGTGCAACGGATATCACCTTGTCTTCCAAAGGCTGTCTCAAGCTTTCTATCACTCGCCTCTCGAATTCCGGGAATTCATCCATGAAGAGCACTCCATGATGCGCCAGGGTAATCTCTCCGGGGCGTGGCGTGGCTCCGCCGCCAATGAGTGAAACGTATGAGGCGGTATGGTGTGGCGCCCGGAATGGCGGATTAGTAATGAATGTTTCCTGCAACGTGCCTGCAACCGAGTGGATGCCTGTCGCCTCCAGGGCTTCTTCAAAATTGAGCTTGGGTAATATTCCGGCAAACGCTTTGGCAAGCATGGTCTTGCCCGTGCCCGGAGGGCCGTACATAGCCACGTTATGCCCGCCGGCGGCGGCGATGAGGAGACCCCTCTTCGCTCTCTCCTGCCCTCTCACGTCGGCAAAGTCGGTGGGGGTAATGACTAGTTCTTCGTCGAGTTTGGTAAGTTCTTCGGCATCAAGCGCTTCTTCTTCGGTAAGATGTTCTATAACTTGTTTCAAACTAGAGATGGCATACACGAGGATACCTTCGATAAGCGCCGCTTCGCGCGCATTCTCGACTGGCACAAAAATTTCTTTGAATCCTTTTTCTTTCGCAAATCTCGCAATAGGAAGAATGCCACGCACCGGGCGAACTTTCCCATCGAGGGAAAGTTCGCCCAAGAAAATTTTCTTCTCCGGGTCGAACTCTATTTCATCATTTGCCAATAGATACGATAGCGCGATAGCGAGGTCGAAAGATGCGCCCGCTTTCTCGAGAGAAGCGGGCGCGAGCGATATGACAATCTTGTGATTATTGTTCTTCGGCGATTTAAAACCGGAATTTTTTATCGCGGCGCTTACTCTGTCTCTCGCTTCTTCAACCGCTTTGTCCGGCAAGCCGACGATGGCAAAAGCAAAAAGGCTACCTCTCGTAATATCTGTTTCAACGGAAATCGGCGTGACATTAAGCAAACTCGTCTGCGCGGAATAAACTTTCGAGAAACTCATGCATAGATTATATATCATGCAAACGAAAAGGCGCTGACCGGTGTCAGCGCCTCCGGTGTGCGTGTCTAGCCTAGATAGTACTTATAGTTATAAAAAATACTACCGGTGTCTTTCCTTATGTAATTTCACATTCCCTAAGAAATCCGGATTTTAGCGATAAGGCAGCGGGCGAAGCCCTACGCTGTCGCAAGGAGCTTGATAGTGGTATATTAGAAGTAATATGCGTAAGAAAAAGCAAAAACAAGTATCTCGTAATAACGGCTTATTGGCTTTAAAAACCGATGAAGCTTATATCACCTATGACAAAGAAGCTGATGCCGCCTATTTCTCCGTGAAAAAAGGCAAAGTGGCAAAAACTATTCAGTTGGACGAATGGCTTCTGGCTGACGTAAACAAGAAAGGGGCGCTTCTTGGTATTGAAATGCTTTTTGTTTCTCTTCGCGCTCCTAAACATTCAATAATTTCTTCTCTAAAGACTGGAAGAATTCCTGTTTTTGCTTAGAAAACTCTATACTACATCCACGTGTTCCTTGCATGTCCTTGCCGAGGGGTTCGCCTCGAGACGGTCTCCCTCGATTTCTTTCTGGCAGACTTGGCAGATGCCGTAGGTGCCATGCTTAATCTTGTCGAGACCACTTTTGACATCGTTGTAACGGGTCTCGAGCGTGGTAACAATTGCCTTATTACTGTCATATTCTTCTAGATTATCAGCAGCGGTATTCTCATCAGCTTGCGAGGTGTCGCGATCTACGGGAGGCGTGGCTTCCCAGTCCGAAGGATTATCGGGATTGACGCGGCCGACCTTCTCAAGCTCTTTCTCAAGCAATTTTTTCTCGGCTTTGAGCTTCTCTTTGAAGTGTTCGTAATTGATAGTCATATATTGGATTTGAATAAGTGTATCAGAGTGAGTGTTAACGGGAAAGCCTTTCCCGGGTCAGCCGGTCTATGAGAGTCTGCAGGGCGTCAAAGCTGTCGGTAATAATGAGAAAATTGTTATCGAAGAAAGAATAAAGGAGAACGGGCGTAGAGCTGGCGTACAGGGCGCGGACATCCTTGTTTCTCACGGTAACATCTCTGAAGACGTATCCGGGTGCAATCACTTTCAACTCCTCGCTCGCGGAGAAGAGAGGTAGAAGGTCTTCCGCCATGATGTTCTCCCAGGCAAGCATGCCAGCGAAAGCGTTTTCGAAAGAAGCGAGCTTCACGAGTATGAAAGGATTCTTCCCCACTACTCCGAGCATGAATACTTTATCGAAGGCGCGAACGAGGCTGCCAGACGCGCGGCTCTGAAGAAGGGAAAAAAGTTCCGCGGTCGTGGCGAGTCGCAAGGGTGTTGTGGTGCCGACTCTTGCCACGAGGTGCACCAGTTCTTCATCGCCTGCGCCAGAGGCGATTTCTGCGAACTTGACGGTAAAATCCTCGCGGTTCATGAGGGAAATATTTATCTCCGTTTCTCGGTCTGGTGAGATGAGTCGGCTCTCCGGGGCGATAATTGCCGGCGGGGCCGTTCTCCTCGTGTATTCCCGGTAGCCGAACCACGCGCCGAGAGTTCCCACAATGATGAAGAAGACGCTGCCGATAAGAAGGAAGAGGAAATCATTTTTCTTCTTCCCCATTTCTATCTCCGTGGCGGAAGGCTCTGCTGGAATGCCGGTGGTTCTCCGCTTGAGCGCTTCTTGCTGTTGGATAGAGACAAGGGATTCGTTCTGTCTGCCCAGGGCATCGGCAACGTCGCCTTGGTAAGTGCGTATTTGTTTTAGAGGAGATTCGGGGTCCATTTATCCATTTATTTTAGAGCCGGGCGGCGAGGGGTGCGCACAACTTCGCCCATAAGAAGATACTTTCTAGGGTTAAGGTCTAGGTCGAAGAAGTCGTCGGCCGCTTCTATGAGCTTAGCCGAGGAAGATTTGCCGAAGGAGACCACTTCCACTTGCGTGCCGTGGGTATTCTGCAGATATTCGACGAGAGAGACGAAGTCGCCGTCACCAGACACGATTATAATCGTGTCCAACTTGGGCGCGAGCTTGACCGCGTCCATGGCAAGATCAATGTCCCAATTGGCCTTCTTGGCCCCGCCGACGAATATTTGCAGAGGCTTGGAGCGAATCTCAATACCTACCTTGGCTAGAGCTTCGAAAAAGGCTTTTTCCTCGCCGGATTCCGTCGAAGCGACATAAGCGATGGCGCGTACAAGCACCCGGCTGTCGAGAGCGTCCTTGATAATGGCACCGAAGTTCGCCTTGGCGTGGTGAATATTCTTCGCGCTGTGATAAATATTCTGCGTGTCTATGAAAATGCCGACCCGCTGGGCTTTGTGCTTAATAACTGTCATAAAAAATTATTTAAACTGGTAAAACTATTTCTTCAGACCGAGTTTCTTCTGCAAAGCGAGAGCTCTCTTAGGGCTTTTCTTTTCCAAATATTTCATATGCGACTGGCGGTCTGCAACCATAGCCAATAGGCCGCGGCGCGAGTGATTATCTTTGGCGTGCGACTTGAGGTGTTTCGAGAGCTCCTCAATGCGCTTCGTCAGTATGGAAATTTGCACTTCGGGAGAGCCGGTATCACTTTCGTGAATGGCAACCTCCTTAATGAGCTTTTGCTTCTTGGTCTTTGAAATCACACTTCGACAATAGCACACTTCGACTCGCCTTGCAAGGCAGGAAATCGCTTGACGATCCGTCTCTGATGATTATAATACTATTATAATGACACAAAAAGTAATAAAAGTAGGCGACTCCGTTGCCGTAGTCATCCCCAAGAAATCCCTTAAGGAGCTTGGTTTGAAGCTGGGAGACGAGGTCGTCGTTGACGTCAATCCCAAGAGTCAGTCAATGTCCATCCGTTCCCTCGCGAAGCCTTCTAAGCATCAGGAGAGGATTGCCGAGCTTGCGTACAACTTCATTAATCGTTATCGCAAGGACCTTGAAGCTCTTGCCAATAAATAACGTGGAGTATTTAGACGCGAAAGATATTCTCCGCATTCACTCAATGGCGGTGGATGAAACTGGTGGGTCTCATGGCGTGCGGGACATGCATACTGTTTTAAGTTTAGGAAATTCGCCCAAACAGGCGGTTTTTGGAGAAGAGCTTTATCCTACCGTCTTTCTAAAGGCATCTGTCTATGCCCGTGAAATTATTATGGGGCACCCCTTTCTGGATGGGAACAAAAGGACCGCCATGGTCTGTGCTTCGGTATTTCTTGAAGCGAATAATTACTTTTCAAATCTCAAAAAAGGTCAGATTGAAAAATTTGCTCTCAAAATCGTGAAAGAGCGGTTAGAATTGAATGACATCGCCAAGTGGTTTGAAAAACACTTCAATAATTAAAAAAGAATGAAACAGTTGACGGGACGAAACATAGGCGCTATAGTAGAAAGGTAATAGTTTGGTATGAAGGATCGCCTCGCGGCGGTCCTTCTGCCATAAAGAGGCTTAAAATATACATATATGTTCGACCTAAAAGTCATCAATTCGGTCCTAAGCGAGCTGGAAGAAGTGCGCGGTATTCCGCGCGCCTCCATTATCGATGCCATAGAAGCGGCTCTCGCTACTGCTTACAAAAAGGAGTACGGCAAGCGCGGACAGATTATCCGCACCACTTTCGATATCAATACCGGCCAGACGGAATTCTACCAAGTAAAGATTGTGGTTGACGGCACGCGGGTAATCTTTGACGAGAGCGAGGAGGTTCCGGCGGAAGATTTGCGCGAATACTACAATCCGGAGAAGCACATTCTCATCGAGGACGCGAGGAAGATCAAGAAGGATGCTCAGCTTGATGAAGAAGTGGTCTTCCCTATCGAATCGAAGGGAGATTACGGCCGCATTGCCGCGCAGACCGCCAAGCAGGTCATCATGCAGAAAATCCGCGAGGCGGAGAAGACCTCTGTCGTCTCCGAATTCGGTGAACGAGAAGGCCAGATAGTGAACGGCACCGTGCAGAGAATCGAGCGTGGCAACATCTTCGTCGATATGGGGCGTGCGACCGGCCTCCTGCCTTACGAGGAGCAGATTCCTGGAGAGCGCTTCTCTCAAGGTGAGCGCGTGCGCGCGTTTCTATACAGAGTGGAAGAATCTCCACGAGGCGTCTTTCTCCGTCTCTCGCGTTCTCATCCGAAGTTTCTTGAGAAGCTCTTCGAAGCGGAAGCGCCCGAACTCGCAAATGGCGCGGTTGTAATCAAGGCCATCGCCCGCGAAGCGGGGTACCGCTCTAAGATTGCCGCCGAGGCCAAGGATACTCATATTGACCCCGTTGGCTCCCTTGTCGGCCAGCGAGGCGTGCGCGTCTCGACCGTTATGTCAGAATTGCGCGGCGAGAAGATTGACATCATCGAGTGGTCCGCCGATTCGAAGAAGTTTATAGAAGAGGCTCTCTCTCCGGCCAAGGTGCTAGAGATAAAGGTCAATGAAGAAGAAAAGTCGGCTGTCGTCATGGTAGCCGAGGACCAGCAATCTCTTGCTATCGGCAAGGGCGGGCAGAACGTGCGTCTAGCGGCGAAACTTACCGGTTGGAAGATAGACATCCAGTCCGCCAAGGGAGAAGACCTTGCAACAGCGGAAGCACAGGCTAATATATAAGCCATTAACATAATTAAATATTCATGGAATCGACCATCTTGCTTTGGACTACCGTTTCGGGCCTGGTTGCGCTTATTTTCTCCGGTGTTCTGACCTTCCAGATTCTCTCCCTGCCGGACGGCAACGAGAAGATGAATCAGATTGCCAATGCCATCAAGACCGGCGCCAACGCCTATCTCTGGAGACAATACAAGGTGGTAGCGGTGGTGGCGGTACTTGTCGCCCTCTTCCTCGGCATCTACCTTTCGTCCGTTGTGGCGGTTGGATTTATCATTGGCGCGGTAGTCTCTGCTCTTTCTGGCTACATAGGCATGGCGGTGGCGGTAAGAAGTAATGTCCGCACGGCTGAAGCGGCGAGGCATGGCATCCCGACGGCGCTTCGCACAGCCTTCAAGGCAGGGTCTATTACCGGTCTTACGGTGGCGGCGCTCGCTCTTCTCTCCGTAACCCTTTTCTATTGGACAACGGGTAATCTCGACGCCATGATAGGTCTCGCCTTCGGCTCATCTCTCATCTCCGTATTCGCCAGGCTGGGCGGAGGCATCTTTACCAAAGGGGCTGATGTTGGCGCGGACCTCGTCGGCAAGATTGAGGCGGGCATTCCGGAAGACGACCCAAGAAATCCGGCAGTTATCGCGGACAACGTGGGCGACAACGTGGGAGACACCGCCGGCATGGCCGCGGACCTCTTCGAAACCTATGTTGTCTCTGCTGTGGCAGTAATGCTTCTCGGCTCGCTTATTCTCCCGGGTTTTGTCGGCGCGCTCATCTATCCTCTCGCTCTCGGAGCGGCGGCGCTCTTGGCATCCGTTATCGCGACATTCTTTGTCCGCGGTGGGACGGAAGATTCCATTATGAAAGTGCTTTATAGAGGACTCATCATTTCTGTTCTTCTCTCTGTCGCGGTTTTCTACCCTATCACCAGGTGGATTATGGAGGGCAATGGCCAATTCGAAATCATTAATCTCTTCTACTGCGCTCTTGTCGGCATGGGAGTGACCGCGGGCATGTTCGTTATTACCGATTACTATACGTCGAAGAAATATAATCCCGTGCAATCCATCGCCAAGTCTTCCACCACCGGACATGGCACAAACATCATTACCGGTCTTGCCGTATCTATGCAGTCAACGGCGCTTCCGGTCATTCTCATCGTAGCGGGCATTCTCTCGGCGCATTACTTCGCCGGATTATACGGCGTGGCAGTAGCTGTCATGTCGATGCTCTCGCTTACCGCGGTGGTTGTCGCTATCGACGCTTTTGGTCCAATTACCGATAACGCTGGCGGTATCGCGGAGATGTCCGAACTGCCAAGCGAAGTGAGGAAGGTGACCGATGCGCTGGACGCTGTCGGCAATACCACAAAGGCGGTAACGAAAGGTTATGCCATCGCTTCCGCGGGGCTAGCCGCAACGGTACTCTTTGCTTCTTATACGCAGGAGCTTGGCAGGATAGGCATGGTAGACATCGCCTTCGACCTTTCTGACCCGAGAGTGCTCGTTGGTCTTCTTATCGGTGGCCTCCTTCCCTACCTCTTCGGCTCCATGGCGATGTCTGCCGTGGGCAAAGCCGGACACGCGGTGGTGGAAGAAGTGCGCCGACAATTTAAAGAAATTCCAGGTATTATGGAAAGGACCGCCATGCCTGACTATGGCAAGGCAGTAGAGATAGTAACCGCCGCCGCGCAGAGACTCATGATCGTGCCGGCAATCCTCCCCGTGTTAGCGCCCGTTCTTGTCTGGTGGCTCTTGGGTCTAGAGGCTCTGGGCGGGCTCTTGGTGGGTGTAATTGTTACCGGTCTATTCGTAGCAATCTCCATGACCTCAGGTGGAGCAGCTTGGGACAATGCCAAGAAATATATTGAGGACGGTAATTACGGTGGCAAGGGCGGGCACGCTCACCACGCGGCTGTGACAGGCGATACTGTAGGCGACCCGTACAAGGATACCGCCGGACCGGCTATCAACCCCATGATTAAAGTGGTAAACATCGTCGCGCTTCTAATCGTAAGCTTCTTAATCTAAGTGCTATAATAAAAAATATGAAACAAAAAATACTCGCTATTACCGTACTGGCAACACTGCTTCTCGCCGCCATTCCCGTATCCGCGCAAAGTGTCCAGCGTGCACAGCAGAGAAATGCTTCTTCGACCGAGAAGAGGATGGAACTTCAAAGCAATATCGCTAAGAAAAGGGCGGTCAATACGTCTCGAGTACTTACGGCGACTGTCGAGCGTCTTGGAAACATTGCTACCCGCATTGAGTCCCGCATTGCCAAGGTGAAAGCCGCCGGTGGAGATGTGACACAGTCAGAAGCTGCCATCGCGGAGGCAAGGAATCACCTCTCGCTCGCGAAGACCTCAATATCCGCCTTCACTTCAATCGACCTTTCGACCGGGGATGTGCGCGAGAAATACGACAGAGTGAAGGCAGTCGCCGCCGAAGTTAAGACACACCTTCGCGAAGCGCACCGGAGCCTTATGAAAGCGGTTGTTTCCCTCAAAAAGTAAAAATATATGGACGAAAATAATCAAAACGTAGTGCAAGAGGCGGGCAGTTCGGTAGGACCGATTATTGCCGGCATCGTCATCCTCGCCGTTATTATCTTCGGTGCGCTCTATTTCATGGGCGACCGTGAAGGCAATAGGGCTCTTCAAGATCAACTCAACACCATTGACCAGCAGAGTGAGTCGGACGCCACAGCGGATATCGAAGCGGACCTCAACGCGACCGATGTCGAGAATGTCGACTACAACCTCGACGAAGAGAACTTCACTTCTTCTTAAATTCCCCTTCTCAATCTCAATCATTGCGTGATTGGGGGCAAACCTTGATTCAAGGGAAACTTTGAGTTAATCTACCCGCATGACCTATTTAATTCCTACAGTAATAGAAAAATCTCAGTTCGGCGAGAGGGCGTACGATATTTACTCGCGGTTGCTTCGGGAACGCATCATCTTCCTTGGTGGACCTATAGATGACGGCGTGGCGAATATCGTGATTGCCCAACTTCTATTCCTCCAGTCTGAAGACCCGAAGAAGGATATTTCTCTCTACATCAACTCCCCTGGTGGCTCGGTTACCGCCGGTCTGGCTATCATCGACACCATGAATCACATTAAGCCCGACGTTTCTACTATGTGCGTGGGTATGGCGGCATCCATGGGGGCGTGGATTCTGTCCTCCGGGAAAAAAGGAAAGAGATTTGCCCTTCCGAACGCGGAAATAATGATTCATCAGCCTCTTGGTGCGGCCGAAGGCCAGGCTACCGAGATAGAAATTGCGGCCAAGCGTATTATTGAGAACAGGAAAGCCCTTAACCGCATTATGTCCGAGAATACGGGCCAGCCTATAGCCAAGGTTGATAAAGATGTCGACCGCGACCTCTTCATGACCGCCGAAGCCGCCAAGAAATACGGCATCATAGACAAAATTTTGTAGAAGTAGTACACTTAGGTAGTTCACTTAAATATTAATTTGAAACGTTTCTGGTGCTTTCCGCCTGACCGCTCTGACTGATTGAGCTACTGCAAATGTCCCTAAAGTTAGCCCTTCTTTTAGCATTGCTTGCCGCGTCGGCCGGTATCGGCTTCGGTTATTTGCTGCGCCTCCTAATCTCTCTCGGTAGGAAGGGTTCCATGGAGCTAGACATCAAGCAGATGGAGCTCCGAAGTCGCGAGGAGGCCTCGCAAATTCTTGAAGAAGCAGAGAAGAGAGCCGAGGATGTCCTGAAGGGCGCTCAGTCCGAGCTCAAGGAGCGGGAGAATCGTCTTAAGGCGAGCGAAGACAGAGTGGTGAAGAAGGAGGAGTTTTTGGAAAAGCGCCAAACAGACTTGGAGGAGGAAATGGAGCACGTAAAGAGCCGTGCCGCGGAAGTGAGAACACTTAAGGATAAAATTGAAAAATTAGCGACCGAGAAAATCCAAGAATTATCCAAAGTCGCTAATTTTTCTCCCATTGAGGCCAAAAGTGAGCTCATGCGAGTAATCGAGCGTGATTTCGAAGAAGATTTTTTGGTAAAAATGCGCAAGCTCGAAACGCAAAACGCCGAGGATCTCGATAAAAGGGCAAAAGAGATTCTCTCTACAGCTATTCAACGCATGGCCGTATCCATTTCAAGTGAAGTAATGGCAACATCTATTCCTCTACCATCGGATGACCTCAAGGGCAAGATTATCGGCAAGGAAGGCAGGAATATCAAAGCTTTTGAAAGAGCGACAGGAGTGGAAGTGATCGTTGACGATACGCCAAATTCCATCACTCTCTCCTCCTTCGACCCGGTGCGTCGCGCGGTGGCGAAGATGGCGCTGGAAAATCTTATTGCCGACGGCCGTATCCAGCCGGCGAAGATTGAGGAATTCGTGGCCAAGGCGGGAGAGGAAATCAATAAAATTATTAAGGAGAAGGGCGAGGAGGCGGCAGTAGAGTGCGAAGTGTTCAATCTGGACCCGAAATTGCTCGCCATTCTCGGGCGACTTCACTTCCGCACCAGCTACAGCCAAAATGTTCTCGAACATTCGGTCGAGATGGCGCATTTGGCAGGCATGATAGCCGAGGAACTCGGCGCCAATGTGGCCATAGCCAAGGCTGGAGCGCTTCTGCATGATATAGGCAAGGCCCTCGACCATGAGGTCGCTGGCACTCACGTTGAGATTGGACGAAGAATCTTGCAGAAGTTTGGCGTATTGGAAGATATCATCAAGGCTATGCAGGCACATCACGGCGAATATCCATACGAAACCCTCGAATCCGTCATCGTCCAGACAGCCGACGCTATATCTGGTGGCCGGCCTGGTGCCAGAAGGGATAATCTGGAGCACTACCTCAAGCGTCTTGAAGACCTCGAGAACATCGCCACTTCCTTCGAGGGTGTGGAGAAGGCCTATGCTCTGCAGGCAGGCAGAGAGATAAGGGTGTTCGTCACCCCGGAGAAAGTAAGCGACCTGGAAGCCAAGAAAATGGCTAGAGATATAGCTATTAGGATCGAACAGGAGCTCAAGTATCCAGGAGAAATCAAGGTAAACGTCATAAGAGAAGCAAGGTCCATAGAGTTTGCCAGGTAGATTTTCTACTCGGCTTCCTGCATGTATTCTGTAACAATAGTAATTACTTTCTGGACAGTTTTATTGCAATTTTTGAACTTTACTTTATCTAGTACATTATCACCATGTTTTCTAAACGGTTCGCTAATTAAAGCATGAATAAAGGACTGTGTTGCCCCATCAACTCCTGTAAAGTCTATAATGATTTCCTCGCCTTTATTGAGTGTCGGTAGAATTGTATTTATTCTGAAGTCACGAGCAATGTCCTTATTTTCGGCAAATTCCCCCGCTTCTTGTTTGATATTAATAGTAATCATATAAATATTGGTTTTTTGTATCTACCCTTCTTTCTTTCTCTAACTGCTCTAGTGTACACAGTTCTGACGTGTTCCAACAGAGAAGTAAATTTTTCATGCTCATCGAGTTTCATATCGATCCCAATAGCAACCCCTTGCCAGTATGGGTAATTATTTTCTGCAGAGTGTCTATCACTGAAAGGATCTGCGTTTAGCAACTCTTTTTTATCTCGATCTTGCCTGAGTAATTTATAGAAAGCTTTTCCGCTATATATACCGAAGAAGTCTCCATTTACCGCAGCAATAGATTTAACGAAAAATAATCCTGCCCCAGCATTTTGCTCAGTGCCACCTTCGCGCGGTGTTGTGCCAGTTATTCCTGGGGTTAGGGCAAGTCTTAGAGCCTGCAAATCATCTATTGCTTTGTGCGATTTGCGTATAGTCTTTGTGATTCCGACACCGCTATCGCATATGCCAATTCTGATCGTATTGCTCTTATGATAATATTGCGCAGCAACGAATGCCCCGTTTGGTGATTCAGAATGTTCAAGCACGTTACGTACTAACTCACTCACAATATAACGAATAGGTTCTGCATTGCTCGGCTCAAGGTGTAATAATGGGACCATGTCAGTTATGAATTCGCTAAGTGAAGAAGAATTGAGGATTTGCGTTATGGGGATAAATCTACCACTTGGGTCATGTTCAGTGATGGATATTCCCGAACGCAATCCCAATGCCTTAAAGAGACCCATTCTTTCAAAATAATGCTTTGATTTAGCCTGAAGTACTTCAAATCCTACGTGTCCATGGGTAGATTGACCAAGAGCGGCAATCATTGTTAATACTAACGGATGTACTGATATCCATTTTTTATTTGAGGTCACGTGTAAAATGGTTGAGTCGTTTGGGTCAAATCCCCTAAAAAAAGAATCAATATTTCCCAGGAAAGCACTATTTGGGAGATGAATTTTCATAAATATGGCTTAAATCACCGGGAATTCAATCATATATCATTTCCCGGTAAATAGCAATACAACACAATCGAATACAAAGCCAATGCTCAACAATACAACTTTATTTGGCGGTGGCGACAAAAAATGGCTAGGAGTATAATTAAATCAAGTCGATCCCGCCTTGGCGGGGCAGGCGCAAAAAAGATTATCAATAATTTAGCTAGATAATGAACAAAGTAGATATCGCAAACGCAGTGCACGCCAAACTCGGTGGCACGAAAGTCCAGGCGGAAGAAGTTGTCGACATTGTTATCGAATCTATCGTCTCCACGCTGAAGAAGGGCGGAGAAGTTTCGATCGCCGGTCTTGGCATCTTCTCCACCAAGACGCGCGCCGCCCGCCAGGCAAGGAATCCTCGCACGGGTGAAGCCATCTCGGTGCCCTCAATGCGCGTGCCGAAGTTCCGCCCGGCGAAAGGTTTGAAGGACGCAGTGAAGTAGTTTCTTTCAATAAAAAAGAATTTAGTTTCCTCATATACTAAATTCTTTTTTATTTTGCTATATACTGAAACAAATCCACCCATGAATCCAGTCTATAACAAGATTATCATCACTGGAGATGCCGGGCGTGGTAAGTCTACGCTGGCAGAGAAGCTTTCCATGAAACTTGGTATCCCCTGCCATTCCACCGATGACTATTATTACGAATTCAAATTTTTCAAACCTAGAGACAGAGAGAATGCGCTTGCGCAAATTACCAAGCTTTATCAAGAAGATAGGTGGATAGTGGAAGGTACAACCGCATGGCTGCTCAAACCGGGCATGGAAGCGGCCGACCTCATCATTCATCTACGGTACAAAAACATCTTTCATCAATGGTTTACCCTGTTTAAACGCTATTTACACAGAGAGGAAGAAACCTTGAAGGGCCTGCTTATCCTCATGCGCCATGTGTTCTATAAACGTTATGGTCTCGGCTATAAGAGGGGCAAAATGACCCATCTCGAGTTTGTCGCGCCGCACAAGAACAAGCTCATCACACTCTCTTCCTTTAATGAAATTGATGAATTCTTAAATACCCTTTAAATATCCGGACTCTTTTATTGTAAAAATGAGCTACATTATAAAAGAACGGTCGTCGGCTTATAATGTATGTTATTTTCCCAGTCTTTTCTTTGCGATTTTGTAAACTTCGCTTCGATGGCCGACGATGTGGATGAAAATCCCGTCCTTTTCGATGGAATAGATGACGCGGAAATCTCCGGCACGGAGCTTCCATAAATTCTTAAGGAAGCCGCGCATAGGCTCGCCATAAAGTTCCGGAAGTGTAAGAAGCCTTTGCTTGATTAACTTGTGTATTCGCTGACGAAGGGTGGAATCTAAACGAGGAAGGTCGTATTTTATAACCAACCGATGGAGTCTGATCTTATTTCCAGAACTCATCTCTGTCTAAAATGTATTTACTGCCGTCATTCCTGCGCTGTTCGGCCGTATCCCCCAGTCTGAAGTCCTCTTCAAGTTCAAGTGCATCATTAAGCAAGCGAGTTGTTATGGTCGCCTTGGGGACATTGGCTTTCTTGGCAAGGAGATTCAGGATTTTGTCCGTCTCTTTGTCAATTGTTATATTTATTCTTTTTTTCAACGTTGGCATAGATTAAGTGTATCAAAAGTGTATCACCCATGCAAGACGTTCCAAAATGCTGTTTATTTCACCTTGTATTCTTCTCGGATTTTTTCGACTTCTTTCTCGTCTTCGCTCGCGTTTTTTGCTCTCGCTTCCCTGCCGACACGGGCAAGTTCTTGCGGGTCGAGGTCGTATAGTTCCTTTACTCGCGTTTCCAAATAATTTTTGTCATTCTTCTTCGGTTCGTCGAGCACTTCGGAGAGAAGTATTTCGAGAATGAAGCCTACGTGCGGACCCGGGCCCGCTTTAGTCAGCTTCATAATATCTTCGCCACCGACACTAAGCTGTTTTACGGAAATGGGATCACGCATAACCTCTTCTATCATCGAGTGGTACTTGCGCAGGCGATACGGCGTCTCCTTGGGTCTCCCGGTGCCTATTCGATCGGCTGCCCTCATGTTCATAAGGTCCCAGACAAGGTCCGGGCCGACATTTCTCACCATTCTTCGCACCGCGGAGAGCGTAATTTGCTCCGTATCGGAGAAGAACATGTGCCAGCGCACGAGCTTGTGTGTCTTCTCGATTATTTCCTTTGAGAATTTCAAATTCTCAAGGACTTTTCGCGTAATACGCGAACCCACCACCTCGTGTCCATAGAAAGTGGGCTGACCATTCTTCACGGCCTTGGTGTGCGGCTTGGCAATGTCGTGGAAGAGCGCGGACAAACGGACGTGGAGAGGAAAATTTCTCTTCGCGGCATGGTTAAGAGAGCGAAGTAAGTGCTCCCAGACGGTGTAGGCATGCGCCTGATTCTGTTCCACTCCTATCCCCTTCTCGAATTCTTCCGAAATATATTTGAGTATGCTGAGCCGCGCGCACATCTCGAGTGCTATGCCCGGCTCGGGAGACATAATAATTTTTGCGAACTCGTCTCTTATTCTTTCTTTCGAAATTTTCTCAAGCAGGTGCGTGCATTTGCTTATCGCTTCCAGCGTTTCGTGTTCTACGGCGAAACCGAGCTCTGCCGAGAGGCGTAGCGCGCGGAAAATGCGCAAAGCGTCTTCGCCGAAGCGTTCCTCCGGCTTCCCCACCGTGCGAATAATCTTTTTCTCAATATCTTTCTGCCCGCCGAATGGATCAATAGGATTTAGGATTTGAGATTTAGGATTTATGTCCAGAGCAATTGCATTCATAGTAAAATCTCTTCTCGCCAGGTCGTCTTCGAGCTTGTTCGCCCACTCTATTTTGTCTGGATGGCGTGCGTCGGAATATTCTGACTCGAGTCTGTACGGAGTGACTTCAACAATGCCAGTCGTCTCAGTCTTCACTCCCACTGTGCCGAAATCGTTTTCGTAGAAAGAATCCGGGAAAAGTTCAATGATCTTTTCCGGCGTGGCAATAGTGGTGATGTCCCAATCTTTCGGTGTGCGGCCCATAATCAAATCGCGCACGCATCCGCCAACGAGAAAATTCTCGAATCCGGCATCGCTCAAGACGCGCGAGATTTCTCTCACATCTTTTGGAATTTCAAATTTAGATTTAATGGATGCCATTGGTTTAATTATACATTTTGTTGTGGTCAGGAATATTCTGCTCGCCGTCGCTCGCAGAATTTCACGACCCTGACTCGGCTGTTTTGCGAGGCCGCAAAACATGCCTCCGTCCCGCACTAGTAGCGGAAATCAGCAGCAGTGCTGATTTCCGGCTCTAGTGCGCCCAGAGGGACTCGAACCCCCAACCCCTTGTTCCGAAGACAAGTACTCTATCCATTGAGCTATGGGCGCAACAAACATATCCTACAATAATACTCGATTTTTTTCCTTTATTACGCTATTATCTTTTCACTAGCGGGTATGGTTCAGTGGCAGAACAATTGGTTGCCAATCAATTGACGGGAGTTCGATTCTCCCTACCCGCACATGGTGGCGCTCATAGTCGGGGTGTAGTACAGCAGTAGTATACACGCTTCGGGTGCGTGAGACCCGAGTGCGATTCTCGGCACCCCGACTCTGAGCATCACCGAAGCGGGCTGTAGTATAGTGGTAGTATATATGCTTTGGGAGCATAAGGTCTGGGTTCGATTCCCAGCAGCCCGACACGTAAACGGAGTATAGTATAGTGGTAGTATACATCCATGGGGTGGATGAGGCTCCGGTTCGATTCCGGGTACTCCGAAACAATAATGCGGGACTAGTTTAGTGGTAAAACAACAGTTTTCCAAACTGTGGTCGGGAGTCCGATTCTCCCGTCCCGCACCTCTAAATCACTATATTCTCTATCATCTCCACCCTCGCTCTGCGGGTGGTCATGTCCATTTTTACCGTAATAAGGTCCAATTGCCAGTCACATTCCAGTTTCCTGTGTAACAAATAGGTCTGGATTACCCTACCCAAACGCTTAAGCTTCCAAGGATGCATATTCTCCTCCGGCCTTACCAAGGCAAGGCCTTGGTAAGTTACACAAGAAACACTTTTTACCTCTACAAAGTGAATAATATTAGCTTTTTTAGTCACTATATCTATTTCGCCCCACTTCCTTAGATAATTGCGCTCAACTATCTCATACCCGTGTTTCTTGAGAAACTCGCAGGCGATATTCTCGCCGATATCGCCCAGTTTGCGTTTAGGAGTTCTAGTATCGGGTTTCATGATTAACATTGAGTTATATGTTTCATATGAAACATAGTTTTTATAAATATGGCTTAAATTAGGGACATTTTAAGGGACTACTCTTAAATAATATGTCTTTTAGTACACATATTCCACATACTTATCCACAGTTTGTGAAATTCCTTGTGAAATAAGCAAGGGTTTAAGCAGTTTTATAAAAAGGACATACAAAAACCGCCAACGGGCTTATTGACGGTTTTTACCGCCTCCTTGTGTTTTGCAAGTTGGCGGGGAACTCTATTAGTACCACTCGACGCACAACACCAAACAAAACGGTGAAAAGATAGTTCCAGTAAGAAAGAGGGAAGCAGTTACGCCTGGGATCTAAAATGAATGTTGAGGATCCGTCGTATGCTCCTGACTTCTCCAAACCAGAACAGCTTCTCGAAAAGTCGTACGTACGTAAAAAGAACGTAAAGAACGGAACCAATAGCATTGGCTTGCAGAAGGCAAGCACTGCCGGGCGTCTGTAGCCATCTTAATCCTTAAAGGACAAATATAAAAGACAAATCTGTGGACAGCACGCTAATCTTTCAAGGTTAGCTTCACGGGACAGTGGTCGGAACCCATAATTTCGTCAAGTATCTTAATAGATTTTACCTTCTCTAACATCTCGGGGGAGGCAAAGAAGTAGTCAATCCGCCAGCCGACATTGCGCTCGCGAGCGAAGCTCTTCATATCCCAGTATGTATAAGCGTCCGTCTTCTCCGGGTGGAAGTGACGGAAGACGTCTGTCCATCCGTGGGAAGCAAGTTTGTCTACCCAGGCGCGTTCTATGGGGAGGAAGCCTATGTGAGTTTCGTTCTCCTTGGGTCTGGCAAGGTCTATTGCTTTGTGAGCCACATTCACATCTCCACAGAAGATAATAGGCTTATTGAGCCTGTCCGCCTGTCCGGTGGCGGATAACTTATCGATAAATTCTAGGAAATAGTCATAGAAATCAAGCTTATATCGCAATCTCTCTGGCGCTCCGCCGCCGTTGGGGAAATAGCAGTTTATCAAGATAAAATCCTTATACTCGGCCATTATTAGCCGCCCTTCTTGGTCGAAGGCCTCAATGCCAAGGTCTCGGGTAATCTTCAAGGGTTTCTCTTTGCTGTATATAGCAACGCCGCTGTAGCCCTTCTTGACGGTAGGGAAGTGGAAGTAGGAATGGTAGCCCTCCGGGTCCCTTGCCTCCTGAGGAAGCTGGTCGGGCAGAGCCTTGGTCTCCTGTAAGCATAGGATGTCTGGTTTCATATGGAACACTTCGGCCAAATTGCCTTTCTTATGCACCGCTCTGACGCCGTTCACATTCCAGGAGATGATTTCTCGCATATGCTTATGTTACAATATTTAGAAATATATGACTAAGAAAATACTTGCTTACGTTCTCGTTATTGTGATTCTCGCCGTGGCCGGATTTGCCGCCTATCGCGTCTTCAATAAACCCGATGAGCTGTCGTCGGAAAAAGCGGTCAAGCTCAATCTCGCCGAAATATCGTTCGAAGGGCAAGTCATCTCGATTGCGGGAGGCGTTGTAACAGCACGTGCCGGCCGAGTGCAGAGGACGGACGAGGGTAATGCGCTGGTTATGTATGATAGGGAGATAATCTTCTCCGGCACGGAAGGCAAAAACATTTTCGATAATCTCAAAGTAGGGGACAAAGCGGTTTTTTACGGCAAGGGCGACATCAATTCCGCCACCGACAACTCCAAGTTCACGGCGTACAAAGTGGTGAAGATTAAATAAAGGGTTGATTGGAACTAGCAAGTACGGTTTTTACTAGGCATAGGTTTATGTGGAAAACCTACTAATTTTGCTTGACTTTAGTAGGTTTAGACATTAAACTTAGTAAACTCCTATGATTGACGGTAAAGTACGAATAAGTGAAGCGGCGAAGATACTTGGAGTATCCGTCTCGACTCTTCGGAATTGGGAAGGGTCTGGGAAGCTCTATGCGGAAAGAAGTGTTGGAAACCAGCGTTATTACCACTTGGCGGAACTTAAAAAGTTTGCCGCCGATATAGAGGCTCTGGGATTAGTGTGGGCAACAAGCGCGATACCACCAGAACTTCCTCCCGAATATTATTGCGAGTTACCTGACCGTTTTACAAGTCGAGTGACAAAAATGGGTATGGAACTCCAAGGAGACGTTCGCTTCTCGGAAGAGTTGGATTCACTCATCACTCTGGTTGCGAGCGAGATTGGCGATAATTCTTTTGCCCATAATGTGGGTAATTGGCCAGATAGTCCAGGCGCGTTCTATGCCTATGACCTTAGAAAGAGAGTCATAGTGATAGCTGACCGTGGTCGAGGCGTTAAGGCAACTCTTAGACAAGTAAGACCATCTATTGCCACTGATATGGAAGCTTTGAAGGTTGCCTTTACGGAAATTATTTCTGGAAGAAATCCAGAAAAAAGAGGACAGGGGTTGAAGGTTGTACTTAAAGTTCTTGAGTCACGTGAAGTGGGACTTTTTTACCGTTCTGGTATTGGAGTCGTTACCGTCCCGGTTAAGAAGCCGGGCTATCTCAGTATTGGCCTGGCGGACCAAAATGTGCGAGGCACATACTGTGTTATAAAGTTCTAAAATCATTATGCAAACAATTCATCTCAAAAGATTCGGTAACGTGCTAGTGGGACGGCCCAATGGGCAAGAAGCCTTTAACGCGATTCGTCCTCAGCTAAATCAAAATATGCTTGTTCAGATCAACTTTGACGACGTTCTTACGGTCAATCCTTCTTGGCTTGATGAATTTATTACGCGCCTTGCCGACTTCAATCACGGGAAGGTTGAGTTACTTCCCACAAATAATGCTTCTGTACGCATAGCACTTCCCGTAATAGCGAAGGAACGCAAAGATTATGTAGCTGACATAGTAAATCGAGCCGTTAAGCAGATGGGGTTGAATTAAAGGTTGATTTTTCTAGGAATAAGCGTTTAATATATACAGATTAAGATTGGTCCGTATCTTTGAGAGGGGGACTCTGGAAGTTTCCCTTGAGGAAAGGAGGTAAAAAGTCATGAAGAGAAAGAGAATCAGCAAGCCCTTCAGTTTCCCGGTGCAGAATCAGGACTTCGTCAAGTCGTGGAAATCCGGGAAACACAACTACTGCGTGGAAGTTGCGCAGAAGCCGGAAGGTGTCGCCGTGCGAGACAGCAAGAATCGCAGTGGCGCGACTCTGTTCTTCACGAACGCCGAGTGGAGCGCCTTTCTCGCAGGCGCGAAGAGCGGTCAGTTCGACACCAGGTAGGACGAAGAGGAGGACTCCGTGTCCTCCTCTAAGTTTTTATGTATTCATTTATGCATTCAAAAAAAAGAAACAAAAGAATAAATTTTTTCTACGGGCTAGGCGATAAACCATCTGATTATGGGGCGCTTTCCAAATATCTAAATATCATAAAAATCGATTGGAATAATCCAGGCAGCGAGAAGGTACCTCAGTGTGACACCGTTGTCGGATTTTCCATGGGATGTTTCTTGGCGTTGGATTATGCAGAGAAGCATCGGATCAAAAAGTTGGTACTGTGTTCTCTCCCCGTGTGCGAGAACGTAGGTCCAGTCAAGGCAGATGAAATAATTTTCTTAGTCGGAGAAAAGGAGAAATGGATTCTGAAAGAGATAAACCGAGTGCGTAAAAGTATGAAAAGTAGGAGCCAGCTATTCATGATACTGGGTGCAAAACATAAAATAACAGGGAACTATAGAAAAAAATTGTTAGAGGTTATCGGCAATTAACAGAAAATATTGTGGATATAGAAGATTCTTGGAAAGTGAGTTGGGGATAACTTTATTAAAAGTGGCTTAAAATATGGATAAAGTGAGTAAGGGGGAAGATTTGACTTGACTTTGCGAAAGAATGGAGGTATGCTAGATGCAGACAGTAAACCGTAACTTGCCGGAATTCTCCGGCGGAAAGTAGGGTCACATGACCAGCAGAATGCTTCGACAGCTTCTCGTCGTTGTGACGCTGGTTGTGATGACCAGCGCCTGTGAGCAGATGGCGCGCTCGACGGTTTCGCCTTCGCCCGTAGTCGTGCCCACGACGGGCACGGTGACAGCGAGTCCGGGCAGCACTTCGCTCGGGCACTCCGTCAACGTCTCGTGGACTGCCACTTCGTCGGTGCGCGTGGATGTCTGCAATGTGCAGTGCAGCACGCTCGCAACCGCCACGGTCTCCGGGCAGACCACGCACACGCCGTCTGCTCCGGGTGAGTGGCGGTACGTACTCTACGGCGTGGCTGCTCAGCCGGACGTCTTCGTCCGTTTGGCGGAAACCTCGGTGACCGTTCGTTAGAGTCACCTAGTCGCGGTTCGTCCGCAGTTCGAACTCCTCACACGCGCACGTGTGAGGAGTTTTTCTTATGATAATTTTAGGAGGGGGATTTAATTTTTTCATAAATAGTTCTGATCTCAACGATAAAGGGTCCTTCGAGGTAAAAAACAGGAATATTAATTGATTTTGCGAAATCATGTTCCCATTTGCTGCCAACACTCGTTTCCCACAGCGGGAGAAACAAGAGTGCCCCAATTTTTCCGGACTCAAGTATTGGTTTATAAAAGAATTCTAATAAAGGATAGTCGTATCCAGTGTGATTCTCAAGTATAAGATCCATCCTACGTTCGTAGGCCATTTGGTTGAATACGGGAATTCCAATTTTTTCCGCGGCTTGTATTGTGGAAGAAATACACTCGATGTTTTCGTCTATGTTGCCGAATCCTCCTGTTGAGATAGGTCCGCAGAATTGAATCACAGATCCCTTCTTGACCTCTATCTCCTTTATAGCTTGTAGTGCGAGTTCAAAGAGAGATTTTTCAGCCCCGGCTGATTTTGTGGTCAATCTTTGACTATTCATTTACTTCTATTGTAAAGTAGAGTTTAACATGATTTCTTTGAGAGAACAGCAGAAAAAGCTATCTATAAACTTAATAAATTACGATCTTGAAAGGATGTGGAGTGCGCACCCTCTTATTTCAGAATTAAGGAAGCGAATTCTTCCTTTATTTCCCAAAAATGCAATATATGATCCCCAAGATTTGGAACATCAAGTTCTCTTTCGTCTCACGACCTTTGACCCAAAAGATATTAATGATGACCTCATACAATTTATAATTGATGAACAGTATCGTATTGTGCGGGACCGCCTTGATAATTTAAAAGGTAAATTTGATATCGATTATCTTTTCAGGGGCTTAACCGAGAAATATCATGACCTTAATGTAAGTGACAGATTGGAATTAAAGTGGGAGGGTGAAAATCTTGTGGCAAAAAATGACAAAAGGTCTTTCAACATAGATTTTAGAGTGGTTCACGATGAGGATATCATAAGTCTATTCTCAAACGAACTTCACTATATTCATAGGGATCGTCCGCGTGGCGAGACTTTCGGTTTTTATTTTGCTGGCGATGATATCCCGTGGGCTATAGAAACTACAGAGCCTTCTCCTATCGCTAAACAATATAAACGCGACGCACTGCTTGCCAACGGAATTGATCCTAATAAAGCTGTCGAACTGACAAGATTTTATACTCTACCGGGAGCTCCGACCAATGCCGTATCTCTTATGGACGGACTAGTTGCGAGATATTACAGGCAAAAAGGGATTGAGGCTTTGTATACAACCACAATGCCTATGTATTCCAAAACCAAGAGTACAACCATAGCGGGCGGTATTAATAAACCTCTTTTAGTAAAAGATTTACGACACAAATTTATTCCAGTAAAGATAAAGGGCAAGGTTAGTTATCGTCACGTTACGACTATTCCAGAAGATCATGATGAAATAGAGGTAATCAAAACTCATCCGAATTTCCCGACCATGCTTGTGGTTGAAGTTTTTAGAGTTATTGATACTCCTAGTCTAGAGCCTATCTCCGTGTTGGCAGATGGTTCTAAGGTTATATACATAACACAGCGTGAAAATTCCAAAACTGAAAAGGAGATAAAGATTCTTGTCCACGATATTCCCTCTGTGCTCAAAAAGATTAGGTTTGTTTCGAAGTATGTGCGTACGGCGTATGTTCGTGATATGATCTTCGGGAGAAAAAAAGATGACAAGAAAATACGTTTGCGGGTGGAGGATAATTTTGAATACAGATTGGTAAATGCTACTCATAAATATAAATACGCAATCGAGCAAGGTATAAAAAAGGAAATAGAAGAAACTCTTTATCACGGGCACAGCGTAGAAGATGCCATGGCAATGATTTCCTCCCAGGGAAACTTTGCTGAAGAAAATTCTTATGAAAAGATCAGAACCCTTTTCTTGAATCCGCAGGATACAGAAATAACGCTGGATATCTATCCATATGGGGCGATTATTGAGATAGAAGGGGAAGAAGACGATATCCACAAAACTGCCAAAGAACTAGGATTCTCCGAGAAAGAATACAATCAACAGAGCGCTGATGACCTGTATCTGGATTGGATTAAGAAATTTTCCTTGCCGGAAATGTGGGATGTACGCTTCGGTCTTTCCGGGAAGAAATAAATCTGGGTTGCGAATATTTATCCTTCAACCAAGCCATATTTTTGACATACGAGCGGAGTTATCCACAAGCCAGAGCTTGCACTTGACTTTTCAATATAAAGGGGGTATGATAGTGACAGACTGAAAGGGCGGGGTAAGGTGCCTCGTCTTGGTCCGATAGACTTCGTAAACCGCCCAATCACGGGCAGGAAGTAGGGTCTCATGACCAGCATTCGACAGTTTTTCGTCGTCGTGGCGCTGGTTGTGATGACCAGCGCTTGCAGCAAGTCCCCGAGCGGTCCCTCTCAGGTGCCGCCTGGGCCAACCCCCTTCCCAGGCACCTCGATTCAGACCGTTCCGTTGTCCGAGAACCAGACCTTCAAATTCTGGATTATCTCGGCTACGCCGGCAATCGGCGGTCAGCTGGTGGTGGGGCAGAAAGCAAACATCGCCTGGACTGGTAGTGGTCCAAGCGTATTCCACGCCTGTGTCAGGAGTATTTTCATCCTTGAGGGAGTGGCAGAGGAGCACTGGAGTCGGATTGGTGGCATGGCCATCAACTCCTCTGCTGATATCCCCCTTACTGCGGGTCGGTCAATCGACGTGGACGATAACACTCCCAATGTGGTGTCGTTCAAGTGGTACATCTGGGTCAGCACCAGTCCTATTGTCAGTGTTGGTGATTGTTCCAACCGAGACCCCGATTTCACCATCAAGCAGACGCTCAATTGGAGGGCGCCGGCAAAGTAAAGCGGTTTGCACCACAGTTCGACCCCTCACGTGCATGCATGTGAGGGGTTTTTCTTATGCTACAATTTATATATGGGTACTTTCAAAATTTTTAGAATTATTTTATTTACCTGTATTCTTTTTGCTATATCTCTTTCTCCATTGCTCTTCCCCAAAAAGGCTTCGGCTATTGTTTATTGCAGTTATGCGTCAACGCCAACCATCATGATTGATATTGGCGGGCAGATGTTCAACAGTAATACCGGCGATGGCTCCATTGCCGTTGACCCTGGAACTGTTTTAGATTTTACAGTTTATACCTTTGCTGAACCAAGTTCTCCGAATGGAATTATTTATCCTTATCAGAACCAGCAGTTATACCCTGGTCCCAATCACAATGGACGGTATTACCCAGCAACCGATGCAATTACCAGCAATACCAACGTCAATGTTTGGGTTAGCCAGAATTGCGCGCCAAATACCATTGATAATGTGTATTATGTTCAACCCGAGGCTTCCTTGGACGTTTTGATCAATTTGAATCAACCGGCCACCATAAATGTCACATCCAACATCTCCACCACTTGGTCTATTACCGGACAACAGAACTTCGGCCCCACTACAGGCACTTCGGCGTCCTATTCCGGCTCCGCGGGCAGTTACACCATTAGCGCGAGCGACAAAACCTGTTACAGCAAAGCCGTTTCTCCGTCTGCCACCCAGAGCGTCGGCGCGGGGAGCTCAATTACTTTCAACATCGCTTACACTTATAATTGCGAACCGCCTCCATCGCCCGCGACCATAAACGTTCAATCCAATATCTATACTTCCTGGACGATTGTTGGACCATCCAACTTCTCCGGTAGCGGCACAAGCGCAAGTTACAGCGGCCCCGCCGGCAGTTACACTATTACCGCCGACAACCTCGCCAATTACACCAAGAGCGTTACTCCTTCCGTGAGTCAAAGCGTTAGCGCCGACGGGGCTATTACCTTTACCATCACTTATGTCTCCAGCGCTTCTCCACCGGTTTCTTGCAGTCCTGCTTCTCAGACGGTGAATAAAAACGCGACGGCCAGCATCTCGGGAGTGGGTGGCTCGGGTTCTTTCTCCTGGTCGGCATCGGGCGGCAGTCCTTCCTCCGGCTCGGGTAGCAGCTTCTCCGTTTCGTATAGCACGACCGGCACCAAGACAGTAACCGTTACCAGTGGTGGCGTTTCCGCCAATTGTTACGTGGAGGTATCGCCCGGACAACCTCAAGAGCCACAAGCGCCGACATGCACCAGTTCCGCGCCGCAAAGCGCCGTTACCAGCGACACTTCCGGCACTTTCTACCTGTATGCTTACGGAGTAGAAAACGCCACTTCCGTTTATTTCCCAACCTGGTCCAATGTTAACGGTCAGGATGACATTGTGTGGTATCCGGGCACCTTCATCGGCAATAATACATGGCGGGGGGGCGTCAATCTCGCTTCTCACCGCAGTGGCAATCCGGATTACGGTCTTTTCAACGGTCACGTCTACATGAATAATGAGACTTACGCTAATACATACTGCGGCGCGGCTTACTTTACCAGAGAGACGTCGGGCGCTACCGCGCCAATCGGGTATCTCGACGCGGCTAATTGCTCCATTATCGGCGGTTGGACATTCGACTCAGACACCCCAAACAGCGAGATACAAGTGGATATTTACTATGACGGACCGGCAGACAGTGGCACCTTCCTCACCAACATGTCCACGTCAGGCTTGCGTCCGGACGTCAACGCGGCCTTTGGTATCTCCGGCAATCACGGATTCACCTTAAGCACATACAGTTATCCCGAGCTTATCGACAATGACCCGCACACCATATATGCCTACGGCATCAATAACAACGGTACGGGTCCGCACACACTACTTACCAACTCCGGCACCTCTGGCACTACGGTGCAATGCGCTCCGTCCGCGCCTTCCGCCGATATCAAAGCGGGCGGACTGGACGCCATAACAATAGGATATGGCACGGGCACGACAATCAGCTGGGGTTCGGAAAATGTCTCAGACTGTACGGTAACTCCCGGCGGCTGGACAGGCACTTCGGGCAGTCAGCCGAGCGGCAATCTGTTTTCACCCGTTACGTATTCTTTGAACTGCACCGGACAATGGGGGACGGCGTCAGATAGCGTGGTCGTGAGCATCTCATCATCCTTCAACTACAGTCTTTCAAATTCCGGCAACTTGAGCGTGACCAAAGCGGGTGGCGATGTCTACGCTCAGAACACGATTACCAAGACCCTCATTTCCGGCACGACACAGCCCGTAACTCTCTCCCTCTCTGGCGTACCCTCTGGCACCTCTTACTCCATATCGAACAGCTCATGCTCTCCAACTTGCTCCCCCTCCCCGGTAATCACCTTCACTATTACTCCTTCTACTCCGGCGGGCACGCATCCTATTATCGTAACGGGCTCTCCTCTCGGTAAGACCACGAGCTTCAACCTCATTGTTTACGCTAATCCGGTTGGTAACGTCTCCTGCGTGGCTTCACCGCAACCGGTGCTTCTGGGTCAGACCGTAACTTGGACAGCGAGCGTCTCCGGTGGCACTCCGCCATACACTTATTCCTGGAGCGGCACCAATATTCCCACCTCTCCGGCGCCTACTTCCAATCCTTACACCAAGATTTACAGCACCATAGGACAGAAGAGCGCCCAAGCTACCGTCCGCGACAGCGACGGCCTCCAATCCACTTGCCCGGTAGGGACAGTTCAGGTCAATTTCAATCCCGAGTTTGAGGAGTTTTGATTTCAGCAAAAGGCGAAATAAATTGTTTTATTTGATGGTTTGAGGCATCATATTGAGCAAGAATAATGGCTCAACACAAAGAAAATAATGCACTCCAAACCGTGTTAAATGATCGTTTCGGCGAAGAAATTTCCAGACTTCTGCAGGGAGTCATCCCGTTGTCGAAACATTTCGATAAGCTCAAATATGAAATACCTTACATTCTCCAACTAAAATCAGATAAACAAAAGTTTATCTACTTTGGAATGGATCATTCGAAAGAGCCTAGTCTCGAAGAGCTCAATATGATGGAGAATCTTTTTGAAGAATTCATCAGCAATTCAAATAAAAATGGTTCGGTACTTGCCTTGGAATTTTTGAAAAAATATGAGGCAGATAAAACTGGAGAAGATAAAGAGATGCGTGGACAAAAAAAAATTTTAAACTTAGCAAAAAATAGTGGCATGGAAGTCATATGCCCGGAAATGCACGGTGATGATATAAGCTCGGCTGTATTAAAAAGCAAGAAATTCACGCCAGTGCAAGTAGCTTCATGGATTTTCATTAACTCCCTTTGGGGAATCTTGCTGGCGGGAATCAGTAAGGATGCTATTCAGAAGGTCGAGGCCTTACTAAGTCAACTGAAGGAAGATTTCGACATAATTTCCATAGACGAAATAAATCAAGAACTTTCACGGTCAACCGATCTGAATATCCGAATACCTATGAAAGCAGGCCAAATAGAATTGGAAGATATTAATAAAGAAATATTACGCAAAGCGCAAAGTCCGTTTCAAAATCATGGGAGGATGAATGAAATAGGCGTTGAAATGAATTATGTAAGGGAATTATTCATCACGGCGAATATATTAAAAGTCTTGTTGGAGGGGAAAAACCTTTTTGCCGTTTACGGGGCGAATCACGTTGTTTCTCAAGAGCCAGTATTTAGGAGATATTTTAGCAAATAATAAAAGCGGTCACCTGTCCGTAGGTGACCGCTGACGACGGCGAGGCTCTGTAACCTAGTCGTCGTCCGAAGTGTACTCAGTCTTGCTGGTCCACGTGATGGTGTCGCGCGACCGGACACCCTCTTCGAACACCAAGTTCTGCGGGACCTCCCGCGCGAGGCTGAGCGGAAGAGGAAGTTCAAGGGTTTCCGTAGCATTCTGGACCTGTGTCGACGCCTGGTTCTGCATCTTGGACCTCTCCTTTTCTCCTGGTGTACTGGGGAACGAATTACTTTTTAGCATTTTTCCACCCATTCTGCAAGGTACCTCGCGAATGCCATGGAAATTGAAATGCCAGTCGCTTCCTCCAACCAGCCCCACTGACCATTAGGATTATCTTCCAGGAAAATAATCCTATCGTCCTTAGCCACGATAAGGTCTATTGCACTGAAGGCAAGGCCGAAGCTTTTCGTGTAAGCGACAAGTGCATCGTTTACTTTTCGACCTAAATCGATACCCTCGTGTCTGAGTTTTTCTCCAAATATCGCCGCTGTTCTAAAATCTGTTTTGCCCCTTTCAGTTTCCTGAGAGTGGATGGCAAATGAGAACACTTCGTTTCCTACTACTATCGACCTCACGTCGTACTTCTTCTCGATATGGTTCTGAAGAAGCAGGGGAGCCACTTTAGTGCACTGCATACTGTCGATATTTATCAGTCCCTTCGGAATTACCGAAGTATGCAGCAGTAAGCGTCGTCCATCCTTGAGTGTTACCAAACCTTTTCTGATTTTCTTCAGAATGAACAACATGTTCTGCTCACCGACTGTGCAGAAATCAAGGGCTGATTCTGGTTGGTTTGTCAGACAAGTTCTCGGGACCTCGAACCCCATTTCTGAAGCGCGTCTCATCTGGACTAGTTTGTTGAACTTTATCCTCTCATTATTCTCAAACGGGTTTACGATCGGGGCGTCTATTAGAGTAAAAGAGTTGTAGAGCGCATACCTAGTTTCCTGCAGCGCCCAATCGCGAATTTCTGGATCAGCGAATGTTTCCTGCAGGCTAGGGTCCTTCACTCTTCTATTCCAGACAACCCCGACGTCGACAAAATCGAGGTCCCCATCGGGGAAGTGGTAGTGACCTTGTAACTTCCCTCGACTGTCCATATATATAGACAGTGTGATTGTTTTTTGGAACTGGTCAGTGTTGAATCTCTTGTGGCTGACCCCCATGTTTTTTAGGTGTCGGATAACCATACCCGCGGTGTCGTCTTCTGAATGGGTAAGAATCAATATAGTCGACATTTGATACCTCCTCTTTCAATTTTCAATGATCTTTTTGGCTTGGGCCGTCTCGATGCATAATACATAAAATATGTAGTCTTGTCAATAAATCGTAAATATTTCCAGGTACAGTCCAGGTCATCTTCGACCCGCAGTTTGAAGAGTTCTAGAATCCGTAAGATTGACATATATACTTCGTTTATATACTATATAACTATGGTAGAACAAGTAATATTCAAAATTGACAAGAAACTCAAGGATCAGGCGATGAAGAAAGCCAAGCGCGACGGGCTTTCTTTTTCAGCTGTCCTTAAGCGTGCCACTCAAGCATATGTAGAAGATCAGTTTGAGATTGGCCTAGTTTATAATCCCAAACTTATTAGAGCTGTGCGACGCGCGGAAAGGGAGCCAACCATTAGAGGAAATTTGCGCAAGCTTCTTAAAGCACAATAAGCTTTATGTATAGAATCTCTTTCAAGCCCTCTTTTATCAGACAGGTGAGGCATCTTGAAAAGAATCTTCTCGAAGAAGTTCTTGAAAAATAGGAGAACATGATATTTATAAAAGGTGAAAATGCCATTATCGATAATATTGTTCGTATTTTGCTTGACAGATAGAATTGAAAGTGCTATAATTAACATCAGATCGTGAATATACGGCTCATTTCAAGCAGAAATGGGGTATCTCACGAGTTTTATCTTTGACAGGAGCACAAGAAATGAAGACTCCCCGATTCGTCGTGGTGTTGACCGTCC
Organism: Candidatus Zambryskibacteria bacterium RIFCSPHIGHO2_01_FULL_46_25; assembly: GCA_001825155.1. Taxonomy (GTDB): domain Bacteria; phylum Patescibacteriota; class Minisyncoccia; order Phycocordibacterales; family Zambryskibacteraceae; genus UBA5004. Next base: position 76,433 of record MHVH01000006.1, read on the forward strand.
TGATGGTCATCGCCTTCGCAACGTCAGCATCGGCACAAGGCGCCTCACGCCCCGGAATGGTCATCAGTGGAAGTGGTGGCGGTGGTGGTGGTGGAACTTCTGTTCCTCCCATGCCGATCAAGCCGACTGGTCTCGAAGTGCAGGTCATGTCGTACTACGGGATGCCGATCAGTGGCGCGACCGTCACGATTTCCCTCGTCCACCAGGACGCAGGAACCGGCGAATGGTTCGCCGACCACAGCACATCGAAGAAGTTCGGCAAGTGCGAAGCCGCCAAGGTGGTGGACTGCATCCGTAAGGATGGCAGGGGTACCATCTCGAACCCATCTCTCCCGCCGTCTGACAACCCGTACGACTCTTGGCGGGTTCTCGACGTTCGCGCAGAAGCCAACGGCTTCGTCCACCACCTGACCAGCGTGGTCTGGGTGGGTACGGACGGCGACATGATCGTCACAGCACCGACGATTTACATGTACGAGAGTGGCTTCGCTACAAGCGACGCCTACGCCTGGTACACAAGCGACCGCATCATCGCGGTCGGGTTGTGGGCTCGTCAGAATTGGGACGAGAATGTCATCGTTGATTTCTCATTCAAGGGTAGCTCCTGGACGAAGGTCCAGGTTGACTACGGGACGACCTACTCCACTTCGGAGCAAGTCGGACCGAACGGCGTCTGGATCATCCAAGAATTCTGGGCACCGCAGAATGCGACCGCCAGCTATGGTGGATCAGTCTGCGGAACAATTCAGGTTCGCTCGGCCTACGAGGCCGAGTCGGTCAAGGCGCAGACGAAAGAAGTCTGCGTCAAGCTCCGCCGGCCGAGTGTCGTCCCGGTGCCGGTGGGAAAGGGTTTCTAACCCTCCGCCGACACCTCCTCGTCCTTTCGGAAGGCCAGCCCCTAACAGGACTGGCCTTTTCTTTTTGCTATAATGAGCTAATGTCAAAACCGATATTGGTGGCAAATTGGAAGAATCATCCTGGTTTTGTTTGTAACCTTATTCATCTCCCACCACTAACAAACTTTTAATGAATTTTGTTTTAGTAAAGAAAGATTTTGACAGTTTGCCTTATGAATTTGTGGAAAGAAAAGGCAAGGGCCACCCCGACACCCTATCGGATGGACTTGCAGAGTATTTATCAGCACAATATTCTATGTATACAAAACAGAACTATGGGGCAGTGCTTCATCATAATTTTGACAAGGTAGGGTTATTGGGGGGTGCGTCAGATGTAAGATTTGGGGATGGTAAATTAACGAAGCCGATACGGGTACTTCTAAACGGTCGCGCCTCTACTAAATTTGGCAATCATGATATTGATGTGAAAACACTTTTAATTGATTGGTCAAAGACCTTTCTTGCTAGTCAACTTCCTTTTAAAAATATTGAAAAAGAATTGGAATTTCACTACAACTTAAGTACTCAAAGTAGTCCAGGTACAATTGGAGAAAAAGAAAACATACAAAAAAGCTCAAGGAAATATTGGTTTGAACCAAGAAATTTGGATGACGTGCCAGAACTCAAGAGGCTTTTTGCAAACGATACTTCTATGGGAGTGGGTTTCGCACCGTATTCCTCACTAGAAAACCTAATATTCTCAATCGACCAGTCGTTAACTTGTGAACAGTTTATATCCATGAATCCTTGGATTGGAAGCGATATAAAAATAATGGGTTTTAGACATAAAAATGAATATAAAATAACAATATGTATTCCACAAATTGCAGACCAAGTTTCGTCAATTGAAATTTATAAGGAAAACATACACGCGGTGCAAAAGGAAATTTACACCATTTTCCAAAAATTAGGTATAGAGGAGTATGAATTAAATATAAATACCAGAGATAATTACGACAAATCAGAACTTTATTTAACAGCTATCGGATCATCTATTGAAAGTGGTGACGAGGGGCTTGTTGGACGTGGAAACCGAGTTCAAGGAATAATATCACCGATGCGCCCAATGAGTATGGAAGGAGCAGCGGGCAAAAATCCTGTCTATCATATAGGCAAGATATATTATGTTGCTGCTCAAAAGATTAGCGAAGCTATTTATAAAAAATTTAACATACAAAACGAGGTTGTTCTGGTAAGTCAAAGCGGTCGTGGCTTGCTAGATCCCTGGATAGTTTTTGTTCATGTGCCAAATGACTTTCTTATGTCCGACGATCTCGAATATCTGGTAAAAAAAGAAATAAAAAATATACCTCTTTTGACTGATGATCTTATAAAATTGAAAATTCCGATTTCTTAGCCACTCAATGTCTAGTAATATTTATCTTTCTGGTGGAGGTTCTGTTAAGGACAGTTATCAACTAGATGACTTGTTTCTTAGGGCAGCTGGAGAGAAGATACTTTATTTACCAGTTGGATTGAAAAGAACTTTTACAGGATATGATGAGTGTGTGACCTGGTTTACAGATATGATTTCTTTGCATAATTTATCAAAACGAGTATCGGTTTGGATCGATATAAAAAATAAGTCACACGCATTAAACCGGAATAATTTTGATGCCATATATATAGGAGGAGCCAGCGACACATCTCGATTGCACGACTTGTTGCAGAGAAATAATTTTTATCCACAATTTAAAATCTTTATAAAAGAAAAGGGTTTGATATATGGAGGTAGTGGAGGAGCATCAATTTTGGGTAAATCTATAAACTATGATCAAATTGAAAAATCATTGCCAAAAATCAATGAGAGTGCGGCAGATTTGTGTGGAAATTATTCTGTATTTGGTCATTTGGATGAAGAAAATAAAAATATAATCGAAGGGTTTTCGGAGGGGGATGTTATAGGGATTCCGGAAGGAGGAGGTTGCTTGTTAGATACTTTTCAACAACTCATAACATATATTGGTATTCCTGACGGCATGATAATTAATCAATTTGGCATCCGGATATTGAAAAACATACAATCTATACAATATGGTACTATAGGAAATAATAATGAAAGTTAATGAAAAAATGGCAGCTGGAGAGGTTAAGATTACTCCTCGAGATGAGGACTATTCTCAGTGGTATTTGGATGTCATCTTCGGGGCAGATCTAGCTGAGTACGGGCCAACAAAAGGCTCTATGATTATTAAACCATCTGGGTATGCATTATGGGAGAAAATCCAAAACTTTCTAGATAAAAGTTTCAAAGATATGTCTGTACAGAATGTTTATTTTCCAATGCTTATTCCAGAGAGGCTGTTAAAAAAAGAGGAGAATCACGTTGAAGGTTTTTCTCCAGAAGTTGCCGTAGTTACTTATGCTGGTGGAGAAAAGTTGGAAGAAGCATTAATTGTAAGACCCACTTCAGAAACAATAATGTACGAAACATTTTCAAGATGGATCCAGTCTCATCGCGATCTTCCGTTGCTCATCAATCAATGGGTCAATGTGGTTCGTTGGGAACTTCGTCCCCGTCTTTTCTTAAGAACAACGGAATTTCTTTGGCAAGAAGGTCATACTGCTCATTCAAACCATGAAGAAGCAGATTTATTTGCCAGAAAGATACTCGATCTTTATGCTACATTTGCGAAAGATATTATGGCTATTCCAGTTATACTTGGTATTAAGACGGAAAATGAGAAGTTTGCCGGAGCTTCCAAAACTTATTGCGTTGAGGCCATGATGCAAGATGGCAAAGCATTACAATTTGCCACTTCTCATAATCTTGGGCAAAATTTTGCTAAGGCTTTCAATATACAATTCACAAACGAGAACAACCAGGGGTCTTTTGTTTGGCAGACGAGCTGGGGCTTGAGTACTCGAACTATTGGTGGCCTTATAATGGTACATAGTGATGATAAGGGTTTAGTGCTTCCACCCAATATTGCTCCAATAAAAATTGTTATAATTCCAATCTGGAACTCGGAAGAGAGTAAAAATCTTGTGTTAAAACATGCTCTAGGGTTGCATGATGAGTTAATTTCTGAGTACGGAAACACTGTCGTAATTATTGATGACAGGGATATGAGATCTGGGCAAAAGCATTATCAATGGGAGAAAAAAGGTATACCAGTTCGAATTGAAATCGGCCCCCGAGACATAAGTGGTGGTACTGTGGTTGCTGTGCGAAGAGATACTTCCAAAAAGATTGTTTTACCAGCTTTAGAATTGTCGCGGTCACTCAGAGAACTTTTTACTGATATACAAAACAGTCTTTATTCAAAAGCTCTTGCGCTAAGAGATCTAAAAACTGTTGATGTTGAGAATTGGAATGATTTTCTTGAAAATATTGAAGCTGGAAATTTCATCCAAGCCTATTGGGATGGCTCATCCGAAACTGAAAAGAAAATTAAAGAAGAAACAAAGGCAACAATTCGTTGCATTCCGTTTACTCTTGAAAAGGTGCCAGAAGGAAAATGTATATATAGCGGTAACCCAACTGCTATAAAAGTAATTTTTGCTCGGAGTTACTAATTTCAAGTATTTTTCTGTATAAATCTATATGTTTCTTCATAATTGAGTTCATCTCTAATTTCCTGTTATTTGGTTGTGGTGAAAGTAGAGGTAAACTCTTCGCTTGAATAAGAGATTTAATTAAATTATCGGTAAAAATTGAAATATCGTTATCATAATCAAAACTTATTACTTCGTCATCTTGTTCTTTATAGAATCCAACATTGGATATAACAGAATAGCATCCACAATCTTTTGCTAATTCAACCTGACCACTGTGCGTTCCCCATAGGTAAGGGAGCATACATACATGCTGTTCACAAAAAATCTCAGTGAGGTAATCGTTTGAAATTTCAGGTTGAGAGATAAGATTTATCCGTCGTGATGAATGGATAGCTTTAAAAAATCTAGCCGTTCTCCCATCTCTATTGATAGAGTTTTCGATTAATGGCTTAGTTATGATTGTGAGCGTACAGTCTGATAGCTGGGGGCATTTTAAAAAGCGTTCGACAGAATGATTAATTTCCTTGTTTTGTCGCATATCACCAACTAGGTAAATAAAATTACTCTTTTTCTTTAAATTTAGAGCCATGTGACTTGATAGCACAGCATCAGGATTAGCCATATACCCCAAAGGAATCACTTCTATGTGTTTATTATTTCCATATGTATTTATAATCCAATTTTTACAACCATGCGTAGGTGTAATTAATACATTTGAATAAAGGTGAAGCATTTTTTGAAACTCACCATTTCCTAAACCTTTTTCTCTCAAACTTTCTCTACTGTGGCACGTCCAGACAATAGGTTTGCCAATCATTTTAAAATAATCTAATAAGCTTTTTAATTCCAAAACTGTAAGTTTATCAAAAGAAAAGTGAATATGAACTAAATCATAAGAGTCTGGTTGGTGTCTGTTTTGGATGAATTCTGGAGTAGGGTTACCCCCAATACGGTTAAAATAGTCAGTTTCTGGGTTAACAAAAACTATCTCTCCAGATTTCTGGAATTTCGATGTATACGGGTGTCTTGAAGGTAGGCTGAGTATCCTTATCACAAATCGTATTGTACAAGAGAACCCTTATTTTTAGTACACTTTTCGAGGAAAAATTGCTCGGTACGTTCTTTTGCTATAATACAAACATGGCAAAGCCCATACTTGTTGCGAACTGGAAGAATCATCCGGCATCTCTTGAAGAAGCCAAGAGTCTTATAAGGGAATTATCGAAAGCAAAACTTGTTCTCAAGAAAACGCGCCTCTTCATCGCGCCACCCTTGCCTTACTTCGAGCTTGTCTCCTCTGGCGCGAGAAGCTTCGCCGGCCTCGCTTCCCAGAACATGTTCGCGCATATGAAGGGGTCTTATACCGGTGGCATAACTCCGGGAATCCTCAAGAGCTTCGGTGTGAGGCTCGCCATAGTAGGACACAGCGAGAGGCGAGCGCAGGGAGAATCTTCCGAGGCGGTATCTCTGAAGGTCAAAGCCGCTCTGAAGGCGGGCATCGCGCCTCTGGTCTGTGTCGGCGAGCCCTCAAGAGACGCGGATGGCGAATATTTCGAAGTTTTGCGCGATGAGATTAAGGCGTCTCTCGCCGGCTTGAGCAAAAGTAATGTCTCATCGGTTATCATTGCCTACGAGCCGGTTTGGGCCATAGGCAAGAGCGCGAAGGAGTCGCTTGCTCCAGCGGAGCTCGCGGAGTCGGTCATATTTATAAGAAAGGTTCTAAGCGACCTCTTCGGCAGGAAGGCGGCCGAGAGCGTGCATATCCTCTACGGCGGCTCGGTCGAGTATGCCAATGCGGGCACCCTTGCGCGCGAGAGCGGGATAAGCGGTTTCCTCGTCGGTCACGCATCACTCAATGCCAAACAATTTGTGGCTATCGCTAAATCTCTTACAGGAAAATGATTATGGAAATTTTTCTCTATTTACACACCCTTTTATTTATTGTCTAAATGTGGTATAAATAAAATAGAATCTGGTCTTTAGAAAAGAGGCAAAGGCATGACAAAAAACGAGTACGTGAGACTCGCAAATACCGAGCCGCTGGTCCAGCTACACGGAAACATCTCAGGTAAGGATTTTGTTGTCCGAGAGTACACTTACGGAGTACTTGTTCCTGACTACAACCATCCGCTGTCGTGCGTAAGTGTGGCTAACAGTTCGCTTTCCATCGACCTGTGGGTTGGCTGCAAATGGCAGTGTGCCTATTGTCAGGTTCAGGGAAGCAAACAGGATTTAGCAAATCAGGGTACGATGCCCCTGAATCCCCAGAGGAGAAACCAGGCTACCATCGAGGAAATTGTGGATGCCCTCGTCGATCATCCATTTTTTCTCCCCAATGAGACCGTGATCAGCATTGGCACGGCTAGCACCGAGCCGCTCGCTCCAGGCGCCGTGACCGACAGTACGTTCGCGCTCATGGACTACTTCGTCAAGAAGGGACTCAAAAATCCGTTTTAGATCGTCACCAAAGGCGGAGTTCCCAGAAGCCATAAGCTTGATTTCGCACGTATCGCTAATGCAACACAAGGAGTGATGCTCTCCCTGTGTTGGGCGGACAACCCTCCTCACATAGAGCCGATACGTAACAACCGTTTCCTTAACATTGAAGAGATCAAGGAAGCGGGTGTGGCAATCGCCTGGTACATGCGCCCCATTACTCCCGAATGGAGCGGGACACGCGAACGCGTTGAGATGATGATGTTGTGGGTAAAGCAACATTACGCACCATACATCAGTTGCATCGTTCCTGGTGGTCTTCGCTGGACTGAGGGAATTGAGCGTGGCCTCGTCGAGGTTCATAGAGTTAGCATGCCCGACATTCCCAAGATGGAAAATGAAAAGGATCTTCCATATGAACTGGCTCAAACCATCCTAGAGCTCGCTGGGGAACATTTCCCGGACACACCAGTCTACTTCAAGTCTTCTTGCGCCATCACGCACATGCTGAAGATCCCCAGCATTTCTTCAGTGCAGGTGCTGTCCCGTCCCGAATGTGAAGCATCCCTCTGCCCGTTTGCCCAAAGGCAAATCTGTGGACAGGGGTCGATCTACTCGATAACGAGTGCCGATGCCCAAAGAGTCATTGATAGGCTCGGCATTCCCACTGCCGTAAAAAGCTGGGATCCCATAAACGGGCTCATTACTGACCCGCCACTCAAGAGTTTCACCTACGCTCTCCAGCAGATTGTGCTCAATCAGCTCGGGCGCGGACGGTAAAGCAACACAACAGGTGCCACTCTTTGGCACCTGTTTCTTTATTCAAACCTACTGAAAGTAAACCACCGCATTTTTCCTATAGGTATATTGTATTTTTTTTCTATAACACTCTTGGCATCGTCAAAAACAGCAGAGCCCCAGCTAAATCCTAATGATGCTGAAATTTGTTGTAACTCATCTTCAGATTTTCCTTCAAGCTCAACATAAGGCGGGATGTTAGGCCAGGTATCAATGTCGATGGCAGTATCGCCCAGTAAAAAACTGTGGCGCTTTTTTTCCTGACGACGATATGCTATCAAACCAACATTCTCAAGAAGTTTGGTCATTTTTTCTGGATTATCGACAATAGACTCTACTTCATGGGCACTATCAATTGTCTGGCCCCTATTTTCCTTATAGGTCAAAGTTGTAACATTGCCAATTGTACGCAATCTGACAAATCTTTTTTCTTCGAGCCAAGAGAGATCTGAGTCGTAAAAGATAGTTTCATTTAGAATGTTTTCTCCCTTATCCTTTGCTCCGAGTTTAATGAGCTTCTCTGCCAACTCATTTTTATTTATCTCCAAAAAACGAACCTCTATCTCTTTGTTCATAGTTTTTCTACTGCCTTACTATTATATATCAAAAACCTTATTTTTTATGAAAAGGCCCGGGCGTTGTTGCGCTCGGGCCTGTGTTACAGTTGGTGGAAAAGCCGAACATCGTTCTCGGCTTCCTGTTGGTTTTTGGGACGGTGAATTGCATTGGCGTAGTATCTTACCTCGCCAATAATGAACGGGTTCTTCTGGCCGAATCGGATCCTTATACTTTCAGGCTCGCAATCGCCAGGAGCAGTAGCGGTCCCCGAAAGGCGGAAAAGGGTTGCTACCGCATTTTCGCCAATCACCAATCCGGCCTCTGCCAATGAAGCAAAGGCGAGGCATGTAGCGCTCCAGAGATCTTCGGAAAGATCCGGATACAGCTTTTTCAGCGCCCACTTAGGCATGACAAGAACTTTGGTGTCTATGATGATAAGCCCAGCTTTTTCGATGATTGTCCTGATTTCACCAGAGTATGCCATGGCCTCGGGCTTGATAACGTACAAGCTCGTTTCCAATCATCACCCCATTTCTTTAGTAGTTATTAGTGGCAGGAACAGTCTTGATTGAACTACAAGTAACATACAGATTTTCTATCCCTAAGTCAACCACTTGTAATGGAGAATTCTGATTCTGTTTTGCTATAATTCATCTGATGAAATCAGTCACCGAAGCTGGGGATTTGCAGGGCAAGCGCGTCTTGGTGCGCGTGGATTGGAGTATTCCTGATTTAAAAAACGATTTTCAGATCAGAGCAACGCTTCCTACATTGGAGTATTTGGAGAAGATGGGAGCCAAAATTATTGTAGCCACACATTTGGAAAACGAGACCATCGAAGATTTAAAGAGATACCTGCCCGAAGGCGCGGAACTCTTACCGAATTTGCGCGATAATCCGGGCGAAGAAGCGAACTCCGAGGAGTTCGCGAAAGAATTGGCAAACAAAGCAGACATTTACGTCAACGAGGCCTTCTCTGTCTCGCATAGAGAACACGCGTCTATAGTTGGGGTGCCGAAATTTCTGCCAAGTTATGCCGGCATCGAGTTTATGGAAGAAATAGCTGCGCTTTCGAAAGCCTTCCACCCGCCCCATCCGTTTATTCTTCTCTTGGGCGGAGCAAAATTCGATACAAAACTGCCTCTTGTCCAGAAATTCGCCCAAATTGCGGACAAGGTCTTTATCGCCGGAGCCATGGCGGCGAAAGTGCCGGAAGTCATGACCCAAAATCCGAAAGTGGTATTGCCCGTGGGCGACATCGCGGCACTTGATGCCGACGACAACGTCATCAATCAGATTTCCGGAATAATTGCCGATGCAAAATTTATTTTGTGGAACGGACCTCTGGGCAAATATGAGAAAGGCTATACGGAAGGGACGCTGAAGCTCGCGCGCCTTCTCGCCGAGAGCGGCAAAGAGGTGATAGTCGGCGGCGCGAATACTCTGGCGGCGATTAAAGAATTGAATATTTACGATAAATTCACTTTCGTCTCCACCGCCGGCGGCGCTATGCTCGAATTCTTAGCCACGGAGACTCTGCCCGGCATTCAAGCTTTGGAATAAAGTAATTTGAAAAATCGCGCTAGCATTTTCTGTTGAAAATGCACGCTCCACTCGCGCCGTCGCGCTCCGTGACGATTTTTCCTCTTACTTTATTCCAGCGCGGCACGAATCTTGTTCGCGTTTGTATCAAAATCTTTCGGATCGCCTGAAGCGTCATTTGGCCAGACCCAGATGTGGGCGTGGGGGACTTCGTCACCGAAGATTTGTGAGCGAATCATCTCTGTATTGAAAGCTTTTTGCTGCGCTAACGCAACTTTTCTCACTACTTCGAAATACGCTCCAATCGATCCTTGCCCTCCCCCGGAGGGCAAGTCCCATACCCAGCGATAATGTTCCTTCGGAATAACTTGCACGTGGCCCACTCCGTGGGGATTAATATCCAAAAAGGCGAGGAAATTCTCATCTTCATACACTTTGTACGAAGGAATTTCGCCTTTTGCTATTTTGCAGAAAATGCAATTCGTTTCATTCGTACTCATTCGTATATTAGTATCGTGTTAGTAATTCTCGTAATCTACCAACTGCCCGTTCGTGTTATAAAGCTCAATCGTTTCATACTTATCCGCCCACATCTCCCAACCTCGGCCGAGGAAGATTCTCCAGTTCTTGCTCTCGAATCCCTTGTCAGAGCTGTGATAAGCGAGACAGCCCCGGTAGCTGTAATGCTCTTTGATAAAGGCTCTGCAAACGCCGGAGAGACGCTTGCCGTCAATGCAGTCGTCACATCGTTCGCCGAATTTATCCTTGCCGCCGAAGACGGGAGTCTGGCAGGAAGGCATATAGGAGAGGAAGTCACGACACTCCCGATCCAGGTTCTCTACGCCCGGTTCATCGGATGGTCTGGGGCAGTTTCGCGAGAGAGAGGGGGTGAAGGCGTAATCCGGCAGAGCCTCGATATAGCCCGTGCATATATTCTCTTTGAAATTGGTAATCTTGTAAGGAGTTTGCACTCCGACTGAACCGGTGGTGATGACAGCTCTACCGCCCGCCTCGAGGACGAAGGCTGGCAAGACTGCCACGTCTGCCGAGAAGCGTTGGAGGATATTGCCGCTATAGTATGGACGCTCGTCCTTGCCATTCCTTAGCTGCCAGCCGGAGAGATTTACTGCGGAGCTGCCTGTGTTGTCTATAGTGATGTATTCCTCATACGATTGATACGCGTAAGCCGCGTTGCCGGAGCCAATGGATATATATTGCGCTTGCGCGGCCGTGCGCGAAGAATCGGATGAAGGCGCATACAATAACCCCGAGGATGAGAAAGGGCTTCCGTTCGGGTTGATGGAGCCGAGTTTGCGGTCGCCTGAGGAGGTGGAGAATACGATGACGAGAAGCACGGCAAGCACGACAATGCCCTGTATTACCCCTTGGCCGGTTTGTAGGTTTTTTCTCATAAATCTATCTTACCATGCTAAAATACTCGAATGCATTTCCCCGAACTCTTGGAAATTCTCCTAAAACAGAGAGGTATCTCGCCTGAAGAAAAGGAAAACTTTTTCAATCCGGACTATAATCGACTGCATGACGCGCTTTTGCTCCCAGACATGGAGAAGGCTCGCGATAGGGTGATAAGAGCGATGAAGGAAGATGAACATATTGTGGTTTTCTCGGACTACGATGCCGACGGCATACCGGGAGCGGTAGTGCTCTCGGACTTTTTTAACAGAGCGGGGTATAAAAATATTTCTTTCTACATTCCTCACAGGCACGACGAGGGCTTCGGCTTGAATGAGGACGCGATTGAAGAATGCGCGAAGAAGGGAGCCAATCTTATAATCACCGTGGATTGCGGTACGGCGGACGCAGAGGAATTGGCGCTTGCGAAAAAACTTGGCATGGATGTAATCGTGACGGACCACCACGAGTCATCCGAATTGCCAAAAGCGTTTGCCATAGTGAATCCAAAACTCAAAGACTCCAAATATCCCTTCCGGGATATTTGTGGCGCGGCTATCGCCTTCAAACTGGTGCAGGCGATATTGGCGAAAGAAAAATCCGCCAGCTGGCGGATCGGCATCAAGGAGGGTATGGAGAAGTGGTCTCTCGACATGGTGGGCATCGCCACTCTCTCGGACATGGTGCCGCTGGTGGGGGAGAACAGGATTTTCGCGCGCTTCGGCCTCGATGTATTGAGAAAGTCTCCGAGGCCGGGGCTCGCGGCGCTCTTTAACAAGCTTAATCTGGATAGGAAAACGCTTACAGAAGACGATGTCACCTTCATGATTACGCCAAGGATCAATGCCGCTTCCCGTATGGGCGTGCCGTATGACGCCTTCAAACTTCTTTCGACGAACGACCCCGAGGAAGCGGAAAAGCTGGTAGTTCATCTCGAGAAAATCAACAATGAACGCAAGGGGATGGTGGCAAGCATGGTAAAAGAAGCGAAGAATCATCTCGAAAAGCGGGAAAGGGTCGGAGAAGTGATTGTGGTCGGCAATCCGGAGTGGAAGCCGTCTCTTGTGGGTCTTGTTTGCAACTCTTTGGTAGAGGCGTATGCAAAACCAGCTTTTGTGTGGGGTCGGGACGGAGATGGGGTGATTAAGGGTTCGTGCCGGTCGTACAACGGTTACAACTTATTTAAATTGATGGAGAGCGCGAAGGATTCCTTCATAGAATTTGGTGGGCACACGGGCGCGGGCGGATTCTCGGTCACTTTGGAAAATCTGGCAACACTGGAGGAGAAACTCTCAGATGCGCTTCAGGCGGTTTCTCCGCCACTTGGCGGTGAAACCGCCAAGTCCCTCGCGGTCACTCTTCCCGATATTTGCGAGGATCTTTGGAAAGTTGTTGCGCAATTCGCCCCGTTTGGAATTGGCAACGAGAAACCGGTTTTCAAAATCGCCAATGCGCCGATAAAATCGCTTCGCCAGTTCGGCAAAGAGAATAATCACATGGAACTCGGCCTCGGCAATGGGCTCAAGGCCATCTCTTTCTTCTCTTCTCCTTCTTCTTACTCCATACTTCCTACTGCTACCCAATGCACCCTCTACGCCCACATTGAAAAATCCTATTTCAGAAATCGCCCGGAGATACGTCTGAGGATAGTTGATATAGAAAGTTAAACTTAATTTAAATAATCTTCAATCTCTTTTATTCTTTTTAAATCGTCTTGTTCTTTTTTCTCTTTCCTAAGTTTTCCTTGAAGGCCGATTTCATAAATCTTTAAATGCTGATCGGGGGAGATATTGAAAAAATTGGCATTCTTTAACGAAGCCGGTTCTAATTTAAGCGGTTCTCCTATTAATGTTTCAATATCTTTCTTGTCTATGAATGAGACATAAACATCACTTCTGATTAATTCTCTTTCATGATCCGGATCAGTTCTAAATCCGTTTTTTAACAAAACTTCTTTGCATGTTAAAAAGTCCTCAGGCTTATTTATGATAAAGTCGATGTCATTGACGTCATTTTTACTATTCAACGCCAAATATAATCCCAAAGAACCATAAACAATCGGGCGGATACTCTCTTTGTTGAGTTTTTCTGTTATCTCTACGAAAGTATTCACTAATTGGGAATCAGACATATCCCTACTTTAGCTCATATTTCATAAAAAATCCTTTAACTTGCCTATGCTAGACTTTAAGTAATGATTACTATTTATACAGACGGAGCATCGAGAGGGAATCCCGGTCCGGGAGGCTGGGGCGCTATTATCATAAACACCGTGAGGGTGGCGGAGCTTGGTGGCAGGGAAGAACATACGACCAACAACAGGATGGAACTCGTGGCCGCCATTAAGGCATTGGGCTTCGCCGGTAAACTCGACGATACTCCGATGGAAGTGCATACCGACTCCGAATACGTGATGAAAGGCATGACTTCCTGGATTACAGGCTGGCAGAAGAGGAACTGGCGTACCACTTCGAAAAAGCCTGTGTTAAATCAGGATTTGTGGAAAGAACTCTTGAGGGTGGCTGAAGGCAAGGCGATAGAATGGAAGCACGTTGCCGGCCACTCTGGTCACAAGCCGAACGACCGATGCGATGAGATAGCAACTTCTTACGCGGACGATATTTCTACGCCTCTCTACAATGGACCGCGCGATTTTTACAAGCATCTTTAGCTTCGCTTCGGGCATTCTCGTGGCGTCTTTTGTTTTCATCTCGCCTATTGTAAGCATTTTTCTCATTCTCGTCGCGTTTGCGGTACTTCTCGCGGAGAAAATTTATCAAAATCATATCGGCAAAGAAGTTTTGCTTGTCACTTTTGCTCTGATTGCTTTCGGATTGGGCACATTGCGCTACGCGGTGAAAGATTTTCACGAGCTTGTCACGCCTTCGGGCGAGGGAATTGTCGTAAGCGAGCCAGAACAGCGGGATAACGCGACCCGGTTTGTACTGCGCGCGGACAATGGGGAAAAAGTTCTGGTGAGCGCCGGGTTATACGAAGAAATTTTATACGGAGACAGAGTGAGAATAGAAGGGAAGCTCGAAAGGCCCGGCATGTTAGAGGATTTCGACTACGCGGCGTATCTGTCGAAAGACGATATCTACTGGACCATGGGCTTCGCCAAGACGGAGGTTGTCTTGAGCGGTCATGGCCAGCCTATAAAAGCAGGTCTGCTTAAAATTAAGAAAAGTTTCGTAAACAAGATTAGAGAAACCTTCGCCGAGCCATACGCGTCTCTGCTCGCGGGGCTCATTGTCGCCGGTCGTGACGCCATGCCGAAGAATATTCTTGAAGAATTCCGCCGCGCGGGCATTATTCATATCGTGGTGCTCTCGGGCTACAACATTACCATTATCGCCGATTTCCTGCGGAGAATGTTCGAGAAACTCTTCTTGCTTTCTTCGAGAACCGCCGTGCCGCAGCTTGCTTCGGGGGCGTCGATTGCAGGGATTCTACTTTTCGTCATCATGACCGGAGCGGAAGCGACGGTGGTGCGAGCGGCTATCATGGTGCTTACGGTCATCGCGGCAAAAATGTTGGGGAGGAAGTACTCCGCGCCCCGCGCCTTGCTTCTGGCCGGCACGGTAATGCTCATTCATAATCCGAAAATACTTGTATTCGACGCTTCGTTCCAGCTATCTTTCCTCGCCACCCTCGCTCTTATCTATGTCGTGCCTGTTGTCGAAAAATATTTGGAATTTATAACCGAGAGATGGGAGTTGCGCATGACGGTCACGACAACTATAGCTACGCAAGTGACGGTGCTGCCACTCCTTGTCTACTCGGTAGGGGATTTCTCTCTCGTTTCACTGCCGGCAAACGTTCTGGTGCTCCTCATTATCCCTTACACCATGCTTCTCGGCTTTCTCGCCGCCGTCTCTGCTTATATTGGCGCGCTTGTCGCTATGCCTCTCTCGTATCTCGCGTATATTCTCCTCTGGTGGATACTCGGTGTCTCAAGCTTTCTCGGTAATCTGCCCTTCGCCACTATCGCGGTTCCGCACGTTTCCGCGTGGATGGTTATTTTGGTTTACTTGGTTCTAATTACTTTCGTGTGGCGCTGGCGAAGTTTTCCTCGCAAGATTGCCAGTTGAGATTCTCGAAGAAGTCTTCGACATATTGCTTCTTGCCGGAAGGCTGATAATCGGCGACGAAGGAGTGTTCCCACATGTCGAGAGCGAGTATGGGAGCAAGGCCTGTGAGATGACCCAAGTGCTGTTCATCTATCCAAGCGTTTAGAAGTCTCTGAGATTGCGGGTCATAGTAGAGCATTGCCCAGCCGATGCCGCGCGTAGTGGCGAGCGTCTTGAATCTCTTGAGCCATCTGTCGAACGTGCCCCATTCACCCTCAATTGCTTTCATCAAAGAGCCGTCCGCGGTGAGCGTAGTCGAACCACCTTCTAGGTGTGAAAAATAATATTCGTGATTCCTCATGCCATCGAACTCGAAGCCGAAGCGTCTGCCAATCTCGCCTAAAGCATAGGCGTGTTCCTCGCCCGCTCCGACAAGTGGGCTCGAATCTTCAGAATATTCGTCAATCTTCGCTAATATGATATTGGTGTTCTTGACGTAGCCGGCATAGAGCTTGAGATGCTCCTCGACAGTTTTCTCCGAAATGCCTTTGAGCTTGGGGATATTGAATTTCTTTTCTTCGAATTGTTTCGCCATATATCGATTATATACTTAATGACGATGGAATACATGCAAACCTTCCGTGCCAGATGGAAAGAGTGGCTGGCGGGGCTTCTCCTCCTGGCAAACATCCTTGTCTGGGCCGCTGTTCTGGGCAGAAGGGCGGATGGCAATCTCCGTGTCTATTTCCTCGATGTTGGACAGGGCGATGCCATACTCATAGACTCGCCTTCGCATGGCAGGGTGCTCATAGACGGTGGCAGGAATAGGACTGTGCTCTCGCAGTTGGGTAAAATTCTGCCTTTCGCTGACAAAAGAATTGACGCCATTATCGCCACGCATCCGGACGCGGATCACATAGGCGGTTTGCCAGAAGTGGTAAGGCGCTATGATGTCGGGCTTATCATCGAACCGGGCGTCGAGAGCGACAACGATATAGATGACGAGCTCGCGAAAAGAGTAGATGAAAAAAATATTGAAACCGTGCTCGCGAGAAGGGGACAGGTTATAAACTTCGGTGATGGAGTAAGACTTACCATCCTTTTTCCGGACCGGGATGTCTCAAACTGGGAGACGAACGACGCTTCGGTGGTGGCAAGGCTCGAGTATGGGGAGTCGTCGTTCCTCTTCACCGGCGATTCGCCGATTCGTATTGAAAATATTCTGCTTGGATTAAATAAACAAATTCTCGATACGGATGTTCTGAAAGCTGGGCACCACGGCTCGCGCACATCCACCTCGCTTACCTTCGCCGAAGCTGTTTCTCCGGAATATGCCGTAATCTCCGCCGGCAAGGACAATACTTACGGCCATCCGCACAAAGAAGTTTTGAATATTTTAGAAAAAGTCGGGGCAAAAATTCTATCGACGATAGATTCCGGCACCATCGAATTCGAAACGGATGGCAAAACTTTAAAAATTAAATGAGGAAGGCGCTGCCGCGTACGCGGCAGCGCCCAGGTTCTGCATCACGGCTTGTGCTCCGCGACACCATTGTCCGGGTGGCGCTTGATCCAGAGGATGAAGTGGATTAATCGGAGTCTCGAGCAGCGGCGAAGCAATGCCCCGCGCACCATTCCCGCGTAGACATCGTCGACACTGATTTCTGGGCAAGTGCCGAGATCGATGATGAACACGAGAGGTACGAGGTTCACCGAGAGTTCGACTTCCTCGCGCGTGAGAATCTTGGCTTCGAGCAGGATGTCATCAGGCTTGTATGGACTGAACTCGGCCAGGATACGGACGATGTCTTCCTTGTGAACCTTGAGCGCCTCGCGTTCAGCGAAGGCGTTGAACGGCAGAGTGGCGTGAATGTGAGGCATGAATTCTCCTTTCTGTCTGTTTTCTGCCGCCCAAATTACCACTTCCACCTCACCGCGTCAAATTCGAAACGGATGGGAAGGTCCTCCAGGTAAAATAGTCCACAGCTAATAATGATTGGTATTCATACATACGTTATAATTTCACTGTGGTGAGCTAATAACGTATGGGTAAACTGGAGCAACAAAGCAGAAAAAGAAGCAAGAGGAAACATTTGCAGCAAATTATTTTAGCTACGGTAGCCGGTGCCGGTATTTTGGGTATTGGCCTCCTGGCTCCAAACGTGTTAGGGGCTATGGCGAAACTCGGTATTATTCCAAATAGGAGGCAAAAAGAATATGTTAGTTCTTCCGCGAGCAAGATGGTTAAGAAGGGTCTTATGAGATTTAATGGAAAATTTTATGAACTTACCATGGCCGGCCAAGAAAGGCTTCGCAGATGGGAATTTAATCAATTCAAATTCGAAAGACCGAAAAAATGGGATAAAAAATGGCGAGTGATTATTTTCGACATACCAGATAAAAAGAGAAAGGAGCGCGATCAGATAAGAACCCTTTTTAAGTCCGCCGGGTTTTATCTGTTACAAGAAAGTGTTTGGGTCTATCCTTATGACTGCGAAGATATCATTGCACTATTGAAAACTGATTTCGGGGTCGGGAAAAATCTTCTCTATTTAATTGTTGAAGAGTTGGAAAACGATCGATATCTTAGAGACGAATTCGACCTTGTCTGAAATTTCTTCTACTATATAAATTATTGTGTACGTTATTATCTCACTGTGGTGAGTTTATAACGTATTAGAAATATATGGTCGCGGAGCCGGAACGTTCCGGCTCTTCTTTTTATTAAATAACCCCTGTTTTCTTTAAGACAGAATGCGCGCCGCGCTTGGCGATAGTCTTCCAGCCCTTGGTTGAGAGGGTGAGGACGAGAGTTTTCTTGAGTTCCGGTACGTAAAGGCGCTTCTTCTGGAGGTTGGGGTACTTGCGTACCATGCCGGTGGGGTTGAATTGGGTAGCACGAGTCCTGTTGGAGTAGCCGCCTCCAATTCTTGAGCCCTTCTTGGTTACCGCGCAAATTCTTGCCATTAGGGCATTAGACTAACATACTTGCTATAATTCGTCTAATTGAACATGGACCTTCCTTTCCAAATCGCCATTCTCATCATGTCGGTCGTCATTCACGAGGTCTCGCATGGCTATGCCGCAAGCTACCTGGGCGACGATACCGCCCGTTGGCAGGGAAGGCTGACCCTAAACCCCTTTAAGCATCTCGACCTTGTGGGTTCTTTCCTCGTGCCGGTTGTGGCCTACATGACGGCCGGATTCATCTTCGGCTGGGCGAAGCCTGTGCCGTATAACCCTTACAACTTGCGCCCTGGTCGGTGGTCCGAGGCCATAGTCGCCGGAGCCGGGCCTGTATCCAACATATTCCTCGCTATCGTCTTCGGACTCATACTGCGTGCGGCTACCGCCAGCGGGGCAAGCTGGGCGAACGAATCCTTCGTATCCATTACGGCCATAATCGTCTTCATCAACATTGTTTTGGCAATCTTCAACCTCGTACCCATACCGCCGCTTGATGGGTCGAAGCTCCTTTTCGCCATCTTTCCCGAGAATTCGCTCCGGCTCAGACAGTTTTTTGAAAAGTATGGGCTTATACTGGTGCTCTTCTTCATCTTCTTCCTGTGGCAGTACCTCTTCCCTTTAATTGTCCTTATTTTCAAGCTTATTACGGGAATCTCGTTTTAAAGTATTGACAAACTCGACCATTGGGTGTATGATATAAAAAGAGGTATCCCATGATACACTGGACAGAGGGCTGGGATGAGTCTTTCTGGTACTGGGTTGCCGGCACGGTCGCGGTTCTCATTGTTTTCATACTCGTGTGCCGGCATTTCGTACCGTAATACCCTGGGCCCCTCGCAACGCGCGGTGGGTCCAGTTTGCTTTTTATGGCTTCATTTAGTACAGTATTTGTCTCCAAAGGGAGAGTTTTTAATGTCTACAATCAACCAGCTGGTCAAGAGAAAAAGGAAGAAGCTCCGCCGCAAGTCGAAGTCGGTTGCTTTGACGCGCGCTTTCAATACCCTTAAAAACAGGCCGGTCTACTTCAACTCCCCGTTCAAGCGAGGCGTGGCTACCAAGGTTACAACCAAGACTCCTAGGAAGCCGAACTCCGCCGTTCGCAAGATTGCTCGTGTTCGTCTGACCAATGGCATGGAGGTGACTGCATATATCCCGGGTATTGGCCACAACCTGCAAGAGCACTCGGTGGTACTTATCCGCGGAGGACTGGTGAGAGATGTTGGTCTCCGCTACTCTGTCGTACGAGGCGTTCTTGACGCAACCGGCGTAGAAAGCCGAAGACAAGCCAGAAGCCAGTATGGAGCGAAGAAGCCAAAAAAAGTTAAATAAGTTGTATAAGTTGAATAAGCAAGAAAATGCGACGCAAACTCAAGACTAAGCCGAAAATAGAACCCGATTACCTCTACGAATCCGAGAGGGTGACTAAATTTGTAAATTACGTCATGGAAGAGGGGAAGAAGAATACCGCGCGCAAAGTCGTGTACCAGGCACTCGATTTGATAAAAGAAAAGACGAAGAATGCCAACCCGCTTGAAGTGTTCGAAACTGCTTTGAAGAACACCGGCCCCTTGATGGAAGTGCGCAGCCGCCGAGTCGGAGGCGCGAACTACCAGGTGCCGAGAGAGGTGCGTCCCGAACGTCGCCAGTTTCTCTCCATGAAGTGGATTATAAATGCCGCCCGCAATAAAAAAGGCAAAGCTATGCACGAAAAATTGGCGGAAGAGATTATCGCCGCGTCAAACAACGAAGGAGAGGCCATAAAGAAGAGAGAAACCATGCATAAGATGGCTGAAGCCAACAAGGCCTTCGCGCATTTTGCCTGGTAGATACCAATTTACAAATGATCCAAATTATACAAATGGCAACGAATTATTCGCAGGCATTAGCAGATTGGTGTAATTCGTAGATTAGTACTTATATGCAAAGAGACTATCCATTGGAGAAGGTGCGCAACTTTGGAATCATAGCGCACATTGACGCGGGGAAGACCACCACTTCCGAACGCGTGCTTTTCTATACCGGTTCGCAACATAAAATCGGCGAAGTGCACGAGGGAGACACTACCACCGACTGGATGGAGCAGGAGCGCGAGCGCGGCATCACCATTACCGCGGCGGCTATCACTTGCTTCTGGCAACCGACATATAAAGGCCCGGCCTTAAGTACTGATTCCCAAGGCCGGGCCTTGGATGCGGACAAATACCGCTTCAATATTATCGACACGCCGGGACACATCGACTTCACCGTGGAGGTGAAGAGGTCACTCCGAGTGCTCGACGGCGCGGTAGTTGTCTTCGACGGTGTGGCGGGAGTAGAGCCACAAAGCGAGACTAATTGGCGTTACGCGGAAGAAGCACTTGTGCCGAGAATCTGTTTCGTGAACAAGCTCGACCGCACGGGGGCATCTTTCGAGCGCTCGTACCAATCTATTTTGAGTCGGCTTTCGAAGAAGGCGGTGCGCATGCAAATTCCCATCGGCGAAGAAGAGAAACACGAAGGGGTCGTCGACCTTTTGAAGATGAAGGCCTTCTACTTCGAAGGCGAGATGGGCAACAAGGTTATCGAGAAAGAAATTCCCGAGAATCTCAAAGCCGATGCCACGAAGTATCGCGCCGAACTTGTCGAGCGCATTGTTGAGAATGATGAAACTTTGATGAACGATTATCTCGAGGGTAAGCAGGCATCGCTTACAGATTTGAAGCGTGTCATGAGGAAGGCGGTGATAGAGAACAAAATTTTCCCGGTTCTCGCTGGTTCCGCGCTTAAGAACAAGGGCGTCCAGCTTGTGCTCGACGCGGTGGTTGATTACTTGCCTTCACCTCTCGACATCCCACCGATTAAAGGTACTCACCCTGTAACGGGCGAAGAAGTGGTGCGTCATGCTTCAGACGAAGAGCCCTTCGCGGCACTCGCCTTCAAACTCCAGGCGGACCCATTCGTGGGCCAGCTGACATTCTTCCGCGTATACTCCGGCACTATCGAGAGCGGCACTTATATTTATAATTCCACTACCGGCACCAAGGAACGCCTCGGCCGTATCGTGCGCCTGCAGGCGGACAAGAGAGAAGAGGTGAAAAAAGTTTTTGCCGGAGAAATTGCCGCCGCCGTGGGTCTCAGGGACGCGAAAACTTCACACACTTTCTGCGATGAAGAGAACCCCATTGCTCTCGACCAGATTAAATTCCCCGAACCGGTCATATCTCTGCGTATCG
Source organism: Candidatus Zambryskibacteria bacterium RIFCSPHIGHO2_01_FULL_46_25 (assembly GCA_001825155.1). Classification (GTDB taxonomy): domain Bacteria; phylum Patescibacteriota; class Minisyncoccia; order Phycocordibacterales; family Zambryskibacteraceae; genus UBA5004. The sequence goes on from MHVH01000006.1 coordinate 97,826, forward strand.
AACCTAAGACCAAGGCAGACCAAGAGAAGATGGGCATGGCTCTTAAGCGCCTCTCGGATGAGGACCCGACATTCAAAATTAAATCCGACCAGGAAACTGGCGAGACCGTTATCATGGGCATGGGTGAACTTCACCTGGAAATTATCGTGGACAGAATGAAGAGAGAATTCGGTGTCGAAGCAAATGTCGGCAAGCCGCAAGTTTCTTACAAAGAGACTATTCAGGGCGAAGCGGAAGTGGAGAACAAATATATCAAGCAGACCGGAGGCAAGGGACAATATGGGCACGTGAAGATTAAGATTAAGCCTCTGCCGGCTTATGACCCGGAGGAGAAGGTGCCGAAGAACGCGCATAGGGAACCCGGATTCGAATTCGTCGACGCCATCAAGGGAGGCGTTATCCCGCAGGAATTTATCCCCGCCGTGGAGAAGGGCGTGCGCGAGGCTATGGACCGTGGCATTCTCGCCGGCTACAAGATGACAGACATTTCCTGCGAGCTCAACTACGGCTCCTACCACGACGTTGACTCATCGGAAATTGCCTACAAGATTGCCGCTTCGCAAGCTTTCCAGGAAGCGGCAAAGAAGGCGAAGCCTGTGCTCCTCGAGCCTATTATGAAAGTGGAAGTAGTGGTACCGGAGAAATTCATGGGCGACATTACCGGCAATTTGAGTGGCAAGCGCGGCCAGATAGAAGCAATGGAAGACCGCGGTGATCTCAAGGTAGTGAAGGCGAAAGTGCCTCTCTCCGAGATGTTCGGCTATGTGACCAATCTTCGCTCAATGACCGAGGGCCGAGGTTCCTCGACCATGGAGTTCGACCACTACGCTGTGGTGCCGCAGAATGTGGCGGCTACCATCATCGAAGCGAGAACCGGCTCGATGGCGAGGGTTTAGTATTGCCTTTTTATAAAAATTGGTTCATAGTGCGGCAGGACACGGGCGAGAGCCCTTACAAGGAGCAGTTCAGTGAAAAGACTTCTCATGTTTTTCGTCGTCTACTCTATAACAGCGACCGTCATCGGCGTGCATTTCGTCCGTAAGAACCATGCATGGCAACAGTCAGCAGAGGTCACGGTGGACCTCTTCCAGAACGCGAGGCTGGGGCGCATCGAGAAGATGGAGGTTACGCCGGAAGTTTTCCGGTCCGAACTGATTACCGCTCGGATCTGGTCGCGCAGACTCCAAAACGAGCTCGAGATGGCCAAGAAGGAGAACGAGGCGTATCGGCTTCTGGCGAAGCAGTTCGCCACGACCGTAATGCCACCGCCATCACGAGGGCTCCTCGTGATGGAACCGATTTCGGACGCCGAGTATGAGCCCAGCGGGCTCAAGTTCTACATGGAGGAATGTCTGGGACGCAAGTTCTAGGCGCTCCGGCGCTTCACAAAGGGCGTCCCACCGCAGGGACGCCCTTGACTTTTTAATGGTTTGGGTGTATAGTAGAGATTGGAGGGTTCGATGCCACAGTATCAGCTGTTTTTCACCGCCGCGTCGGACTTCGCGGCGCGGCAGATCGTCGGCGAGGTCGAAGGGATTGGCGGGGTCGTTCACATGGAGAGGGTGGCCGACAGGCCCCTGACTCTCCTGGAGATCGAAGAGATCATCCAGAAGCAGCGGGAGGAGGTCGCGAAGTAACCTCGCGGGCGGGAGGAGGAGGCGTCCAAGTGACGCCCCTTTACTTTTATACAGGGGTTGTATAATATGGCGCTTACGTCTATAGGTGCCATGCTCTTTGATCCGCCAGCTGGCGGACTCTCAATAAGGTATAGCACTTTTATGACGCGCTTATGAATCAAAGAAGGCAATGGTTCTCGCGCGCTTTCTTTTTTTCAGAAGAAGTTACTAACTACTATCTACTAATAACTAATTACTAATATGGCAGAATTCGATCGTTCTAAGCCGCACGTAAACGTAGGCACAATTGGCCACGTTGACCACGGCAAGACTACTCTTACCGCCGCGATCTTGAACGTGCTTCACCGCGCGGGCAAAGAGGCAACTGTTAAGGGAGTCGACCAGATTGACAACTCTCCCGAAGAAAAGGCGAGAGGCATTACTATTGCTCTCTCCCACTCCGAGTATGCAACCGACGCCCGCCACTACGCGCACGTCGATGCTCCCGGACACGCCGACTACATCAAGAACATGATTACCGGTGCCGCCCAGATGGACGGCGCTATCCTCGTGGTTGCGGCAACCGACGGCGTGATGCCTCAGACCAGAGAGCACATCCTCCTTGCGAAGCAGGTTGGAGTGCCGAAGGTTGTGGTGTTCCTCAACAAGTGCGACATGGTTCCAGACAAGGAGCTCATCGACCTCGTCGAAGAAGAGGTTCGTGACTTGCTTAACAAGTACGAGTTTGACGGTGCCAACGCCCCGGTTATCCGCGGCTCGGCTCTTAAGGCTCTCGAGGCGACCGGCATCGATGACGAGTGGTCCAAGAAGATTCTCGAATTGACCGACGCTCTCGACACCTATATTCCTCAGCCTGTTCGCGAGCTGGATAAAGCGTTCCTCATGCCTATTGAGGACATCTTCTCGATTGAAGGCCGAGGCACGGTGGTTACCGGCAGAATTGAAAGAGGTGTTGTTAAGGTGGGCGAAGAAGTAGAAATTGTCGGAATCAAAGATACCGCAAAGACTGTAGTTACCGGTATCGAAATGTTCAATAAGTCTCTCAAACAAGGTGAAGCGGGAGACAATGCCGGCGTACTTCTCCGCGGCACCAAGAAGGAAGACCTTCACCGCGGTCAGGTGCTCGCCAAGCCCGGTTCGGTAACTCCTCACACGGACTTTACCGCCGAGGTCTACGTATTGAAGAAAGAGGAAGGCGGACGACACACGCCGTTCTTCACAGGCTACAAGCCTCAGTTCTACATCCGAACAACCGACGTGACCGGAGAAGTTTCTCTCGCGGAAGGTGTTGAGATGGTAATGCCGGGCGATACATCGACCTTCACGGTCAAACTCGTCGCTCCGGTCGCTCTCGAAGAGCAGCAGCGCTTCGCCATCCGAGAAGGAGGCAAGACTGTGGGCGCGGGAGTGGTTACCAAAATTATTAAGTAATAATTTTGGAAGCACCAAATCCTAAACCCTAAACTCTAAATAATTTTCTAAATTTAAAATTTGGAATTTGTTTAGGATTTAGAAATTAGGATTTAGAAATTACTCGAATGGCAACAAAAGTACCTAAAAAAACAAAAACGTCATCGAAAGCCAAGGCGGCTGAAGAAGCGACTGCCAAGTTGCGCATTCGAGTCATGGCGTACGAGTCGAAGATACTCGACCTCTCGGTCAAGCAGATAATCGACACCGCTCTCCGCTATGACGCGAAAATCCAAGGCCCGATTCCTTTGCCGACAGAGATAAAGAAATATACGGTGAACCGCGCGGCGTTCGTATACAAGAATGCGCGAGAACAGTTCGAGATGCGAATACACAAGCGGCTCATCGATATTCTGAATCCCAGCGCCAAGGTCATAGAAGCTCTGACTAACATGTCGCTTCCTTCTGGCGTGAACATAGATGTGAAAATGATATAGAAATAGAAATGAAAGCCAAGAAAGTAAACATGACGCAAATATTCGACGAATCAGGGGAAGTTTTCCCCGTGACTATCGTCGTGTTACAGAACCAAGGGGAGGGCTTAGATGCCGATTCCCAAGCCCTCCCCTTGGCTGTAGGAGACATGATTACTGTTTCCGGCATTTCTAAAGGCAAGGGTTTCCAGGGGGTGGTCAAACGCCACAAGTTCGAGGGAGGCCGTCGCTCCCACGGCCAAAAGCATTCCGAGCGCGAGGCCGGCTCCATTGGCGGAGGCGGACGAGCGGGAGGACGCGTAGCCAAAGGTATGCGCATGGCCGGTCGGATGGGCGGAGAAAAAGTTACGATAAAGAACCTAAGAGTAATAAGAGTCGAGCCGGAAACTAGGGAAATCTTCATCCGGGGAGCTATTCCCGGCAGACGTGGAACGAAAGTAGAAGTAAGAAGTATGAAGTAAGAAGAATATGGAAACCCCAGTCTACAACCAAACAGGCAAGGTGATTGGAAGGTTCGCGCTTCCCGAGAGTATTTTTGGTTTGCGCTGGAACGCGGACTTGGTAAAACAAATTACCGACTCTATTCTTTCCTCGAGGAGAAAGAACGTTGCCCATACGAAAAATAGAGGCGAAGTAAGAGGAGGAGGCAAGAAACCTTGGCAACAGAAGGGAACGGGTAGAGCCCGTCACGGCTCAACACGAAGTCCTATCTGGGTCGGTGGTGGTGTCACTCACGGTCCGAGAAACGAAAAGAATTATGCCCGCACGATTTCGAAGAGCATGAGAGTAAAAGCTCTTCACACCATCCTCGCCGAGAAATATCGCGATGGGGAGATACTCTTCGTCGATTCTCTCGCGCTCGCTGAGCCGAAGACGAAGTTTGCGGTGCAAGCTCTTGGCGGACTCTCGGAAGTGAAGGGTTTTGAAAAGATGTATTCCAAGAGGAAGAGCTCAGCGGCCATCGCGCTTGGAAGCAAGAACAAGGAGACTGAGAGAGCCTTCAAGAATCTCGGCAATGTTGAAGTGCTTGAAGCGAGGAACCTTGACCCCATAACACTTCTTCAGTACAAGTATCTGGTTATCGAGAATCCGGAAGTTGCGTTCAAGGCTATTCCCAAAACTAAGAAAGCCAAGAAGCCGACAAACTAGCATGCAGAAGCTAAATATAAAACCGAATAATGTTCTCAAGGGACCTCGTATTACCGAGAAGGCCGCCATTTCCGCCGACAAGCACAATGTCTACGTTTTCGAGGTGGAGAAATTTGCTACTAAGGCATCTATCATCGCTTCCATCAGAGATGCTTACAAGGTAGTTCCGACAGATGTTCGCGTGGTAAACATTCCGGCGAGAAAAGTTATTGTTAGAGGCAAGAGAGGCGTGAAAAGTGCGGTTAAGAAAGCGTATGTCGCGCTCAAAAAAGGCGATAAGATAGAACTTCTATAATGAAACACTACAAGCCCACAACAAAATCCCGCCGCAACACCTCCGGCATCGATTATCGGAAGATTGTTACAACGAGCGAGCCGCATAAAGCTCTGACCAAGGGCTTCCACCGGGGCACAGGCAGGAATAATACCGGACGCATCACCACTCGCCACAAGGGAGGCGGGCATAAGAGATTGCACCGGGATGTTGATTTCCTTTTCGACAAGTTCGACGTGCCATTTGTCATAAATACGGTTGAGTATGATCCGAGCCGCTCGGGCTTCATCGGTCTCGTGACGTACAAAGATGGCGAGAAAAGATACACCCTTTTGCACAACAGCGCCAAGGTGGGAGATGAGAATGTTGTCTCCGAGAAAGCGCCCATAATCCCAGGCAACCGCATGCCTCTAGGCAATATGCTCGTGGGCACATTCGTTTACAACGTGGAGCTCAAGCATCGGGGTGGCGCCAAGCTTGCTCGTTCGGGCGGAAACTACGTGGAAATTCTCGCCAAGGACGGCGGTTACGTGGATGTGAAGCTTCCTTCAAGCGAAGTGAGGAAAGTGCCCGCCAACGCGTGGGCAACCATAGGCGAAGTTTCCAATAACGAAAACAGGCTCGTGAAGCTCGGTAAGGCCGGACGTTCACGCTGGCTCGGCATCCGTCCGACCACCCGCGGCACAGCCATGAACCCTGTTGATCATCCGCACGGCGGAGGTGAAGGTAGACAGGGTCGCGGTCGCCGACGCGCCATCTCTATCTACGGCAAGCCTACTGGCAAGGGTCAGAAGTCCCGCCGAGCCAAGAAATATTCAAACAAGTTTATTGTTAGTCGCAGAAGGGTAGGAAAACGCTAGTAAATAATAAGTAGTAAATAGAAGTAACAAAGTTCCCATTAGGGGATTTTGTTTTGTCAGAAATCACTACTCACATCGTCTCTTGCGTATGTAGATACAATGTATATACTTATGCCAATGACTACTAAAATACGCAAATGGGGCAACAGCGCTGCGGTGCGCATACCCAAAATAGCTATGCGTAAGGGCGGATTTCGCTATGGGAGTGAGGTAGAAATAACTCTCAAGCCTATCTACAATAAATACAATTTAGATGAGCTCATAGCTAGTATCAATCCAAAAAATCGACATCCGGAAACAGATTGGGGTCCTGACGTTGGTAAGGAAATTCTACCAGAATGGGGAGAGTAAACTATATACCAGAGCGAGGGGATATCGTGTACACATCGTTTAGTCCCACAAAAGGTCACGAGCAAAGAGGTCGCCGTCCTGCATTAATATTGTCTACGCATGCCTACAATCTCCGTAGCCAACTGGCTATAATGTGTCCCGTCACCTCAACCATTAGAAATTCACTTTTCGAAGTGATCATCGAAACTCCAAAAGTTAAAGGAGTAATCTTAAGCGATCATGTCAGGTCAATGTCCTGGAAAATCAGAGGAGTGAAGTTTGTTTCCAAGTGTCCGGCAGATATTTTGCATGAAGTATCAGGTAAACTTGTAGTATTAATTCAAGGATAATAACTGGAATAATTTGACTGTCGCGCTCGGGTCTAATATTATCTGGAAGGACTTTGTATAAACGCAATATTTTACGTTGGGGGGTATATGGAAAAATCGGAATTCCTGCGTGGGCTCATGAATGCCAAGGAAGCGTATCACAGAGATCGGATGACGGGCGTTCGGGCGGCGAGTGCTGCCGCGTGTGCGAAACAGTTCGGCATTTTGCCGAAGAGGGCGCACGAACGAAGTCCGATTCCGGCGGCGATCCGCAAGCTTCAAGCTCCCCGGAACTGCGGGAAGCTTACGATCGATGAGTATCTGATGATCGAAACGTGTTGGGAAGAGTTCCTGGCACAGACGATCTTCTGGCGGCGGGTTGCCCGCTGGCTGAGAATGCTCTTCTATCGGACTCCAGCGTCGGTGACTGTGAACATCCAGTCTTGAATTCGGGCGGCGCCACACCGTGGCGCCGCCGTTGCTTTTTATAATATTTCCTGTAATGTATTCCTCGTAAGGTCAAAGATAGCTGGCATTCCATAAGTCCGGCCGAGATCAGAAACTCCTTTGCCTTATACGTGCGATTAACAGCTTTAGCTATTTTGAATGGCTATAACAAAGCAGAAGAAAGAGGAGATAGTCGATAAGCTCAAGAGCGCTTTCAAGAGCGCCACTTCGGTTATCTTCGTGAACTTCAAAGGGCTCTCTGTCAGCAACACCACAAACCTGCGCCGCACTCTCAAAGAAGGAGGCGTATCTTATACTGTGGTCAAGAAGACTTTGACAGACAGAGCGCTCGACGCGGAGAAGTTTGAAGGTGACAAGCCTGAATTACCGGGTGAACTCGCGCTCGCTTGGGGCGATGACCTCATCGCTCCCGCCCGCGAGGTGTACGACTTCATGAAGAAGTTTCCGGAGAATCTCAAGATTCTCGGAGGTATCTTCAAGGGCAAGTATGTCGCCGCGGAGGAAGTGCTTGAGATGGCGAAGATTCCGACGCTCGATGTGCTTCGGGGTAAGTTCGTGAACATTGTGAACTCGCCAATTCAGCGATTTGCTATCGCACTGAATGAAATCGCTAAATTGCGCTCGTAATTATCAATTTACAATTCTCAATTTTCATTGAATTTCCAATGACCATTGAAAATTAAAAATTGATTGAAAATTCTAAATTAAAAATTGAAAATTAATAATCCCATGTCAGACAAATTACAAAAAATTCTTACTGAAGTTGAAGGTCTCACTGTTCTTGAATTGAATGAACTGGTGAAGGCCTTCGAAGAGAAGTTCGGCGTCTCCGCCACGGCGGTAGCAGCTGGTCCGGCAGTAGCCGCGGGTCCCGCGGAGGAAGAGAAGTCGACAGCCGATGTCGAGCTCACCGATGGTGGTGCCAATAAGATTGCCGTCATCAAGGTGGTCAAGGAAGTGCTTGCTCTCGGTCTCAAGGAAGCCAAAGACCTTGTCGATGCCGTTCCCTCTATGCTCAAAGCGGGTATGAAGAAAGAAGAAGCCGCCGAATTGAAGAAGAGAATAGAAGAAGCGGGTGGAAAGGTAACATTGAAATAACACACAGGATTTTCCTGTATAGAGAAAAGCACTACGATATATCGTAGTGCTTTTCAACTTCATTTAAGAGTGGTCCTTAACTATGGCTAGACGTTCAGCCAAGTCTTCGAGAAAAGTCAGTAGCAACTCGCTTGCTGTAAAAGTTGTACCAGCTGGCACGTAATTTCTATCGAAAGATAATCGTGATAGAACAACCTCGTAATCTTGTTTGAAATTACGTGGGCCAGGAATTTTTAAGCAGAATTTTTTGTCACCCCTTTCACCTCTGTTCGATAATTCGATCATTTCTTGACCTCCTGCAAGACCGAGCAAGTTTTTGGCAAGCAATTTCTCCAGTTCGCTCAGCTCATCTAAATTCAGATTGAGGCCTTTTAGAGTTTGGTGAATCATTTTCTTCTCCAGCAAAGCAAAACCGCCGATATGGCGGTTTTGCGAATTAGGCTTCCACCTCCACATCATCTCTCCTCGGGTCCACCTTTGCTAAAGCTTCGGCGGGACAAGGCTGAATGGAGCACCCAACTCAATGGGTTGCTGGAGCGTCACAGGGTCAGTACCCTCGGCTCACTCTTGATAATATGAAATTGTGAAAGAACAACACTACTATAGTAGCTGACGTAATAGGATTGTCAATTCGTCATAAGACTTGACATGTCATGGTACAATAGCAACATGAACATACAACAGGCTAAGGCCAACCTGGAAAAATTCCTGGGGGATAGGATGTTAACTTTCTCTATCATGAAGTATCAAAATGGTGAGTGGGTGGCTGAATGCAACGAGCTTCCAGCCATTATGACCGGAGGTATGGGGGACGACGTTGCTGAAATGGACAGAATGATAAGAGACGCCATTCTTACAGCAGCAGGAATCGATCCAAAATATTCTCAACAGGTTCTGAGGTTTGTTGATCTAAAAAGCCCCTTCCGCTGGGGTACAAACTTGTTCTCCCATTCATCAATGAGGACTGCCGAGCGGGAAGCGGAGTATGTCATCGCCTAACCTCCACTCAAGCATAAAATTAGCCGAGGGGAAATTAGTGGATAGAATTAAGGGATGTACACAAAAAGATTGGATAAAAGCTTGTGAAAGGCTCGGTCTTTGTGTGTTACCTAACGCTGGGAGAGGTTCCCATTGTGCTGTATACAAAGACAATACCTGTCCACCAGAAGATAGCAGTTGCTGTGTCGTGACCATACCTCAGAATGTTTACCCAAATTTTCAAAGAGATTTAGTAAAGAAAGTTGTTGCGTACGGATTAGCAAGCGGAAAGTATACTGAAGGAGATGTTTGGAAGGCTCTGGGGGTGAAAAAATGAATCAAAAACCGCGCATTGCGCGGTTTTTGTTTGGGGGTACAATACGGGCATAACAACATGAAGTCAGTTTCCTTAATTTTCGGCGGGGAGGCGAAGGTAAAAATTATGAGACTCTTCATATTCAACCCCGGATTGACTCTCTCGGCATCCGAGGTTTCCCACAGAGCCAAGGAGCGGTCCGAAACGGCCAGGCGCGAACTCAATAATTTGTCTAAAGCGGGTCTTATCAAAAGGCGAGCCAGAGGCTACGTTCTCAACCCTACGTATATCTATCTTCCGGCTATCGGGAACTTCCTAGTTGACGCCACCCCCATGTCGGAGAAGGAGATAGTGAAGAAACTTAGCCGAGCGGGTAACATAAAACTCGTTCTTATTTCCGGAGTCTTTCTCCATGACCCGGACTCTAGGGTGGATATGCTTGTGGTAGGAGATGACATTAGCCAAGCGAGACTAAATCACGTCATTGGTTCTATAGAAGCGGAACTTGGTAAGGAATTGCGCTACGCCGCCTTTGAAACAGCTGACTTCCAGTACCGCATGGGTGTGTACGATAAGCTCATACGCGACATCCTAGATGCCCGCCACAGACTTATTCTCAACAAACTAGGGCTAGAAATCGCAAAGAAGGCGTAATTGTTGTCCACAGGGCTAAAATATCCTTTATTTACACGGTGTATAATATTTACATACCCCTTTTAAAGTGGTAATTAGCAGTTAAAGTCATTCCGTCTAGACATATGTTATTAAATACATGGAGCGAAGTTTTGCAACTCTCTTTCCAGAACCTCTGGGTGGGAGTAGTCAACTTCGTCCCGAATCTTGTAATCGCGATTGTCATTCTCGTCCTCGGCTGGCTCATAGGAGCTCTCCTCGGACGCGCTATCGCGCAGGTGTTCAAGTCTCTTAAGGTCGACGAAGGACTTCGTCGCGCCGGCCTTGAGTCATTCCTTCGTCGCGGAGGCGTGAATCTCGATTCCGGAGAATTCATCGGCGCTCTGGTAAAGTGGTTTGTGATTGTAATGTTCCTGGTTGCGGCTTTCGACATTTTGGGCCTGGTCCAGGTAAACCTCTTCCTCCAGGAAGTCGTACTTGGCTACTTGCCCCGCGTACTCGCCGCAGCCCTAGTGCTCCTGGTAGCCGGTGTTGTGGGTGATGTTACCGGCCGAGTAGTAGTTACGGCCGCCCGCACAGCAGGCGTACACTCCGCTCACTTCGCCGGCGCTATCGCCAAGTGGGCCATCTGGATCTTCGCGATCCTGGTTGCTCTCTCACAGCTCGGCATCGCAGCCGCCTTCAGCCAGACTCTCTTTACTGGCATCGTCATCGCTCTCTCGCTTGCTCTAGGCCTCTCCTTTGGTCTTGGCGGACAAGAGGCAGCCGGTCGCTTCATCGAACGCCTTAGAGGCGAGATGAGCGGCAGGAACCAATAATCTGGTATTAATCTAGCTAGGTAATACCGAGAATAGGCAAAACCCCGCTATTGGCGGGGTTTTGCTATATTGTCCATCGCGCTAGGGGATTTTGCTGGAAATTATATATTTGATCACCCTAATTAAAAATGGGGTATAATTATTATATGGATATTTTAAAGGCAAAAGATGTAGCCAGTTTTCTTATCGACCTGTCTTTAAAAGAGGGGGCTGATAAAGGTCTGCCTACTCCTGAAGGCATAACAAATTTGAAACTACAAAAGTTGCTTTACTTTGCACAAGCTTCGCATATGGCACTTTTTAATAAACCACTTTTTACTGAAAAGATTGAAGCTTGGAAATGGGGCCCAGTTATTCCTTCAATTTATCATCACTATTCAAGCAACAAGAATAAACCATTGCCCCTAGATAAATCTTTTAAGGGAATCGATAACGATAAAAAATCAGAGTTTATTAAGGGAGTATGGGATTTGTTCGGCAAATACTCTGCTATTGAACTTATGAAAATAACTCACAAGCATAAACCATGGATTGAAGCTTTTCAAAAAGGTAGTGGAACTACTATTGAAAATAGTGTATTGAGAAGCTACTACAAAAATCTGTTTACGCTTGCGAATGAATAGGAATAAACCTTATTTAAAAGGAAGTATTGGCGAGAGTAGAGAAGGCATACTTCAAGCCCAAGTTGCTCCAGCCCACTTTGAAAGTCCCATAAGGTTCAGTTTTCGTCATTGCAAAACACACAAAAATTGGTGTATTAGAAACCTTGGAAAGTCTCACTTAGAAAGGTTGTATGCCACATTGGGAAAGTTTGAGGATATGACTTTTAAAGATGTTATTGGCATGAGGCATGATAAAGGATTTAGTATTGAGAAAAAAGACAGTTTCAATGCAAATCTTTTTGCTGATACAGACGCAGATTTTAGCACCTACCTCCACTTCAGAGTAAATGGTGCACCAACTATAGTTAGGGTATTTGGTGCACTAAAGGGAAGCCTCTGCTATATATTAGGAATAGACCCCGATGGGAGTGTAAATCATGACTAAAAGTGCACTCGATAGGATTTGAACCCACAAATCCTATCTTTCTTTTTATGGTGTGGTAATGTAAAATGGGTAGATGGAATGGATTTTGATAATTTTGGTCGGGGCCATTTTATTTGCCATCAGTGATTTGAATAAAAAGATAAATGCTCTGCATGAATTGCTAGAAGAATGGAGAAGTGGATGGGAAGATGCACATCCAGGATCTGATTTTGATGGTATAGACTTCCCCAGCGCCTAGAGGTCGGAGTAACTTTGTATATAGTTCCCGCCTTGCTTTACTTGACAAAAAAGTTGTTTGGGTGTATGATAAACATAGACTAAGGAAAGGAGGCCCGGATTGAGGCGTTTCTCGACGGGATTTGTCTAAGCGGGGTTCCACAAGAAAAAACCCATCTGAAGACGGGTCCCACCGCGCTTTCGTGTTCGACCGGCTGACCCTGCCGGGGTTGTCTCCCACGACTTTGTCGTGCGGATGACGGCCAAAAGGGTTTTGACAAAAGACCGGTGTAGACCGGTCAGCCCAGCGCCGATTGGCAACAGTGATGTTCCAGTAAGCACCTCCCGCCTTGCGCGCGAGGCATGGCATCCGAACGCCTAAGTAAGGCCAGTGGCAAACGTTCCAACGAACCGTTGACGCCCAAGAAAGGCTACGGGTTCAGCCGAAAGGTGAGGTTGGGACACCGTGTTCCACAGGTGGGGGTCGCCAAGCTTGGACCCCCACCTTTTGTTTTGTCCAATTTGACTTCAAGCCCTATTTTCTATACTATATTCCAGCTAGCTCGTACGAGCTTTTATTTTTGAAATGTCGCGATCATCCACCAAAGGCCCATATGTTGACCCCCGAGTGTTGAAGAAAATCGAGGGCAAGAAGCCGACAGAAACCGGCATTATTAAGACGTGGTCGAGGGCGTGCCAGATTGCCCCCGAGATGGTGGGATTCACCTTCGGGGTCCACAACGGCAAGAATCATATAGAAGTATTCGTCACCGAGGACATGGTTGGACACCGCCTCGGTGAATTTGCGCTTACGAGAAAGTTCGTCCGCCACGGAGGTAAGATGCAGAAGGAGCTTGAGACCAAGCAGAAGGAAGCCGAGATTACGGCTGCCAAGGCAGCTAAGGGCGCGGAAGCGAAGAAGTAAGATTTATGAATGAAGCAAAAGCAATACTCAATACTTACCGACAATCGCCCCGAAAGGTGCGGATTGTCGCAGACCTCGTCCGCGGCAAGAAGGTGAAAGACGCGCTTGAGCTTCTCTCTTTTGTACCCAAGCGAGCAGGCCTTCCTTTGCAGAAGCTTATCGCTTCCGCTCTTGCCAATGCCAAGGCTCAGAATCTTGCTTCCGAAGATATGAAGATTAAGGAACTGAAGGTGGATGCTGGCGCCACACTCTATCGCCGCCGACCCCGCTCAAGAGGCATGGCAAATCCCATAAGGAAGCGCACTTCCCACGTGACCGTGGTGCTCTCCGAGGCAAAATAATTTATGACGCACACAGTACATCCATATTCGCATCGCTTGGGAATTCTCCGCGACTGGAAATCGCGCTGGTTCTCTCCCAAAGGCAAATACAAAATCCATTTGAAGGGCGACGTTTTGATACGTCAGTTCTTGGAGAAGAAGCTTAGCGGTTTCTATGTCGCTGATATCGAAATTGAGAGGAGCGCCAAGGCTCTACGCGTCATTGTCTCCACTTCGCGCCCGGGCATGATTATCGGCCGCCAAGGCGACGGAACGGAAACGTTGCGAAACTCAATCAGGAAGCTTCTCGAGAAACATGGTCTTCTCGATGAGAAGGTGGACCTTAAACTCGATGTGAAAGAGATTAAGAATGCTGAGGCCAACGCGGCTATCGTCGCTCAGATGGTGGTTGAAGGGCTTGAGAAGCGTTTGCCCTTCCGCCGGGTGATGAAGCAGACAGTCGAGAAAGTTATGGCGAATCGCGATGTGTTGGGAGTGAAGGTCGTGCTTGCCGGTATGATAGGCGGTGGCATGTCGAGGACGGAGACGCACAAGAAGGGACGCATCCCGCTCCAGACCTTCCGCGCCGACGTGGACTACTGTTCGTCCGTGGCGAATCTGCCTCTAGGCACCGTGGGCGTCAAGGTCTGGATATATCGCGGAGACATTTTCAATAAATAAACTTCCATGTTATTCCCAAAGAAAGTTAAATACAGGAAATGGCAGACGATGAGGAAGAACGTTTCCAAGCATAACAGGCCAGACACACGAGGTGTAACGGTCGCCTTCGGTTCTTTCGGGCTCAAGGCTCTGGCTGGTGCGCGCATCAGAAGTAACCAAATAGAGGCCGCGAGGAAGACTGTTTCCCGCGCCGTAGGTAAAACTGGACGTCTATGGATTAGAATTTTCCCCGATATGCCTTATACCGCGAAACCAGCGGAAGTGAAGCTCGGTAAGGGCAAGGGGGAGCTCCAGGGATATGTGGCGGCCGTTCTGCCTGGGCGCATCCTCTTCGAAGTTGACGGTATTCCGGAGCCAGCGGCTCGAGAGGCCTTGCGCAAAGCGGGGACCAAACTTCCTTTGAAGACTAAGATAGTTGCTAGATAAAAGCACAAAGCACAGGATACAAAGCACAATGAAAAAGACAATTTACAAAGGAAAAAATGAGAAGGATCTTGCCAAGGCTCTTTATGAGCAGAGGGAAATCCTTTCGAAATTTCGCTTCGGTGCCGCTGGCTCGAGGACAAGGAATGTGAAGGAGGGTCGCGCCGCCAGAAAAGAGATAGCGAGAATCATGACTGAATTAAATAAACAATGAACAAGGAAATATTAACAAAAAAGGGAAAGGTGCTCACCGGTACCGTCGTCTCAGACAAGATGAAGGATACGGTTACCGTGCTTGTCGAGAGCTACCAAAAGCACCCGAAGTACGGGAAATACATTAAATCCCGCAAAAAGTTCAAAGCGCATGATGCTGGCAATAGTGCCAAGATTGGTGATAAGGTACAGATTGTTGAAACTCGCCCGATTTCGAAAGACAAGCATTTTAAGCTAGTAGCTAGAACCTAGCCCCTAGAACCTAATCTTTATGATCCAGCCGCAATCAATAGTCCAGATAGCAGATAACTCCGGAGCCAAGATTGGCAGGGTTTTCAAGGTGCTGGGCTCTTCGAAGAAGCGCTACGCTTCTATAGGCGAGATTGTGGTTCTCTCCGTGCAGAAAGCCGAGCCGAGAAAGGCGGTCAAGAAGAAGGACGTGCTCTTCGCCGTCGTGGTGAGGCAGCGAGCGCCCTTCAGAAGGAAGGATGGCACATATGTGCGCTTCGACGAGAACGCGGTAGTTATCCTCGATAATGCCAAGAAGGAGCCTATGGCTGGGCGCGTCTTCGGCCCGGTGCCGAGAGAAATTGGAGAGAAGGGTTTCCAAAAAATCATTTCACTTGCGCCGGAAGTTGTCTAGTACTAATCTACGAATTTATGCTAATCTACAAATCACTACAAATATTCGCAGACATTCGTATCATTCGATCTAATTCGTAAAATTCGTATCATGCATGTAAAGAAAGGAGACAACATCATAGTGCTCGCGGGCAAGGACAAGGGAGTTGTCGGCAAAATTTCGCGTGCCCTGCCCAAAGAGGATATGGTGCTAGTCGAGGGTGTAAATTTGAAAAAGGTTCATCAGAAATCGAAGAAAGGCAAGGGCAAGGGGGAAATAATCGAGAAAAATTTTCCGATACACGTCTCTAACGTAAAACTCCATGGCAAAACTTAAAGAAAAAACAAAATTAATGCCGGGCTACAAGAATCCGATGCAGATGCCGAGGATTATGAAGGTGATTGTTTCTTCCGGTGTGGGTTCTTTCAAAGACAAGGCGAAATTTAAGATTGTCGAGGACAGGCTTGCGCGCATTACCGGGCAGAAGGCCGCTCCTCGCGGGGCAAAGGTTTCTATCGCCACTTTCAAATCTCGCACAGGCGACATTGTGGGCTACCAGGCGACACTCCGAGGCAAGAGGATGCACGACTTCCTCGAGAAGCTTATTCATATCGCTTTGCCAAGAACCAAGGACTTCCGCGGTATTTCTCCCGCGGCCGCCGATGAGATGGGGAACTATACTTTGGGTATCAAAGAGCACACCATTTTCCCGGAAACCTCCGACGAAGAGCTCAAGGACGTCTTCGGCTTCGCTATCACTATCGTTACCACCGCAAAGTCGAAGGACGAAGTCGTAAAATTCCTTGCCCATCTCGGCTTTCCCTTTAAGAAATAAGTTGTAGTTTTAGTAAAAAGTAGTTTTTGCAGATACATAATAAGCCAGCTATAGCATTGTTATTATGTATATAGTGAGGCAGTATTTTAGATTATTAGATGAGGTCGAAATCCATGCGTAAAAATCGATCGTCTTCTATCTGGTCTACAATCATATAAAGTAAATTTCTCCCGATCCCGAAATCGGTTTTCATCAGTCCTATAGCATCTTCACAGTCGTAAGGATAAACCAATACACTGTCCTGCAACCGGCGGAAGCCTGCATTTGTAAGTATTTCTCGAATCTGCTCCCGTATTTTCTTTTTCTTTTCCGGAATGTCAAAAATTATCACCCTCCACTTCTTGTCCCATTTTCTGGGTCGCCTGATTTTGTACCTGGAAACTTGCCAATCGTTCAAGATATCTTCTCCGGTGCGAGTCAATGAATATCGCCCGTCTTTAAACACAACTAATCCTTCATTGCTTAACCGGGTCGCCGCCGTCTTTACTATTTCGCTCTTTCTGGGGGAAGATGTCGAGAGGTCGGTGCCTAATAGCGAATCTACGACTTGTTTTATCAGCAAGTCTCCCCCTATCCTCCCGCCTGAAGCAATAGTCAAAAGAATTGCCTCTTGCATTCTTGTTTTTCTTATATTCTTCCGGTTTACTGCCTCAAGTTCTCCCATGTGTAAATATTCTACTACATAATAAGCATGCTATAGCATTGTTATTGTGTATATTGACAGAATCATGGCTGAATTAGTTATCCCCTTTCCTGGTTGCAAGCAGATTCATGGGGGCTATGATTAATACATCCGGCACGAGCTGGTAACCGTCGAATCGAGGCGAAAGTCTCGGGGAGGGTGTGCGTATGATGAAGAGGAAGTTCAGCAAACACAAGGCACCGATGAAGCGCTGAGCGCCGTCGCGCCGGTCCGGGGGGCAGCCACGGCTGCCCCCTCTTTTTATTTGATATTTATAACCGAGGCTGTAGCTGGTGCCTTCTTGTATAAGAATAATTCTTATGTTAAGCTGGGTTCTGCTCGAAAGAGCCTATTTTTTCGCTTAAATGGCCAAAACATCGGTAATAGCAAGGTCGAAAAAGAAGCCCAAGTTTAGCACCAGGGCCACTTCGCGTTGCTTTAAGTGCGGACGGGGACGTGGCTTCATGAGAGACTTCGGTCTCTGTCGCATCTGTTTCCGAGAGCTTGCTAATGAGGGGAAAATTCCGGGTATCAAGAAATCATCCTGGTAAGTAATATGGATCAAATCTCAAATTTCATAATCCAAATCAAGAATGCTGGTGCTGTCGGACACGATAGCACTACTGTGCCGTATTCGAAGATCAAGCACTCCATCGCCCAGGTGTTGAAGAAGGAGGGATTCATTAAGGACGCGGGAGAGAAGACAGAGAAGGGTAAGAAGGTTCTTGCCGTCGAACTCTTGTCCGAAGGCAGGGCGACAAGAATCCAGGGTGTGGAAAGAATCTCCAAACCGTCTAAGAGGATATACAAGAAGGCCTCTGAGATGCGTCCGGTCAAGAATGGTTACGGCGCGCTCATAGTTTCCACTTCCGCCGGTGTTATGTCTGGCAAAGAAGCAAAAAAAATGAAATTGGGTGGAGAAGCATTATTTTCAATCTGGTAGATTCGACAAGCTCACTATAAATAACATGTCAAGAATAGGCAAAAAAGGAATAACGCTCCCAGAAAAAACGGAAATAAATGTTTCCGACGGGATTATTTCTGTCAAAGGTCCTTTGGGCGAACTTTCTCGCCCCCTGCATCCGGTGATAGAGGTAAAGGTTGAAGGCAATCAGGTCTCACTTACGCCGAAGAAAGAGTCTCTCGAAGCAAATGCTCTCTGGGGCACATACGCTTCGCACATCTCCAATATGGTCTCGGGAGTGAATAAGCCGTTTGAGAAGAAACTTATTCTCGAGGGCATAGGCTACAAGTCTGAAGTAAAAGGAGATAAGATAGTCTTCGCCCTTGGCTTCTCGCATCCGGTTGAGGTAGAGATACCCAAAGGACTCAAGGTAACTGCCGAGAAGAACAACATCACGGTCTCCGGCTCGGACAAGGAGCTTGTTGGTTCTTTCGCCGCCAGTATCCGCGCGCTAAAGAAGCCTGAACCGTACAAGGGCAAGGGCATGCGCTATCACGACGAAGTAATAGCGAGAAAGCAGGGTAAGAAATCTGCGTAGCAGATTTCCTGCGTAAACCAATAACATGGCATTAATCAAAGCAACAGCAAGAGATAGAAAAAGGAAGAAAATCAGAGCCAAGATAAGTGGCACCGCTCTTAGGCCGCGCCTCTCTGTTTTCAAATCCAATACGGCGATTTATGCCCAGCTTATCGACGACGTGGCAGGCAAGACTCTCGCTTCCGCCAAAGGCAAGGACCCGAAAACTGTCGGCGCCGAAGTGGCAAAAGCCGCCCAGGCGAAGAAAGTTTCGGCGGTTGTCTTCGATCGCGGGGGATACATTTATACGGGCAAGGTTCGCGCGCTCGCCGAAGCGGCACGCGAAGCGGGGCTAAAATTCTAGTTTATGGAAGAAAAAAAATCTACAACAGAAAGAGGTCCGAGAAGGCAGGGTCGCCGACCACAGAGGAGAGAGGCTAGGGTGAAGCCGGAATTCGACCAAAAGATTGTTTCCATAAGGCGCGTAACTCGCGTTATGGCAGGCGGCCGCCGCTTCAGCTTCGCTGTCTCTCTGGTTGCCGGCAATCGTAAGGGTCAAGTCGGAGTGGGTCAAGGCAAGGCGACCGATACGCCGCTTGCTATCGAGAAGGCCTTTCGCGATGCCAAGAAGAATATGATTACCGTCAATATGACCAAGGACATGTCGATACCGCACGATGTGGAAGCCAAGTACGCGGCTTCATGGGTAAAGATTCGCCCGGCCAAGGGTAAGGGAATTCTCGCCGGTTCTTCCGTCCGAACAGTCCTTGACCTCGCCGGCCTCAAAGAGGTTGGGGCCAAACTTCTCTCAAGAAGCAAAAATAGCGCCAACAACGCATACGCCGCGATCAAGGCGTTGAAGAAGCTCGAATCAACCAAGCTCAAAAGTTGGCACAAATAGTTCGACTGCGCTCACCATAAATAATATGCAATTCCACACTCTCAAAAGAAAAACGCCCAACCATAAGTCCAAGCAAGTTGGACGCGGCGGTACGCGCGGCAAGACTGCCGGTCGAGGTACCAAGGGCCAGAACGCACGAGCTGGCAGGAAGAAGAGACCGGAGATTCGTGACGTTATCAAGCGCGTGCCGAAGCTTCGCGGCAGAGGCAAGTCGTCGCTTAAGTCCCGCCAATTCAAGCTCTCCGGAAGCGCTCTAAAGGAGCATCTTTCGAAGAATAAAAAATAGTTCGATAAACTCACTACAAGTAGAATGTCTAAGATAGTTGAAAAATTGGGATTAATTTTCGGAGACCAGGTTCTCCGCAGGCGCATATGGTGGGCGCTTGGTCTTCTTGCTGTTACTCGAGTCTTCGCCGTCATTCCAATTCCTGGTATCGACGCTTTGAGGCTCCAGTCGCTCTTCTCCGGCAGTGAATTTCTGAATCTTTTAAATATTTTCTCCGGTGGCGGGCTCTCTAACCTCTCGATAGTCATGCTCGGAGTCGGTCCGTACATCACAGGCTCGATTATCATGCAGCTTATGACTGTCATGTCACCCAAACTCAAAGCAATGTACCAGGAAGAAGGGGAGGCGGGCAGGAAGCGCTTCGCTCAATACTCAAGACTTCTTACCGTGCCTCTGGCTCTTGTGCAAGGATACGCCTTCATCAAGCTTCTGCAGGGTCAGGCGGTGCTGGGCCAACTGACTATGGGCGAGCTTGCCGTAGATTTGCTTGTGATTGTCGCAGGCTCGATGCTTCTCGTCTGGATAGGCGAGCTTATAACGGAGTTCGGCATCGGCAACGGTATTTCCCTCATCATCTTCGCCGGTATCGTCTCCCAGCTTCCCGCGACACTCTCACAGCTTACCTTCACTTTCGATGTTTCCCAGCTTCCCGTATATGTCGCCGGGCTTGTGGTGGCGCTTCTCGTTACCTTCGGCGTGGTGGTGGTAACGGAAGCGGAACGGCCGATACCCATTACTTATGCCAAACAGGTGCGTGGCGGGCGCTCCTTCGGTGGACTCTCCACTTACTTGCCGCTTAGGGTAAACCAGGCGGGAGTTATACCGATAATCTTCGCTCTCTCCTTACTTCTCTTCCCTCAAATGATTTTCCAATTCCTGTCGCAATCGAGCGTTGTAGTTGTCGCCGGTCTCGCGAGCTTCTTTCTCGCTCTACTTGCCAACACTTGGTTTTATACTTCGGCCTATTTCGTGCTCGTAGTGCTCTTCACCTACTTCTACACGGCCGTGACCTTCGACCCCGATACCATCTCAACCAATTTGCAGAAAACGGGAGCCTTCATTCCCGGCGTGCGACCAGGACTTTCAACTGCTGACTACATTTCCCGCGTACTTACAAGGCTCACGCTTGTCGGGGCGCTCTTCCTCGGCGTAATCGCCATATTGCCTCTCATCTTGCGCTCCATTACCGGCATACAGTCGCTCGCCATCGGTGGTACGGCACTTCTCATCGTGGTGTCAGTAGTAATTGATCTAGTAAAAAAGATAGACGCTCAAATTTCAGTGAGAGAGTATTAAAAACCCTTGTTTTAAGCCTTATTATATAGATTTACTTGACATTTTTCCTGTTTGGGTGTATGATATAAAAAGGACAGTAAGCCAAAGGCATTCCGCCTCGTGGCTAGAGCGACACGTTCTTAGGAACAGGTCGCGGGGAGAAGGACATGTCAATCATGACGAGTCGGCAAGCTTCGGAACTCGACTTCGCATTCGAGCGCAACGGGTGGACGTCGGAAGACGTCAAGAGGGTGAGCGGCGGCGATTTGCTCGCCACGCTTCTCCTCGTCGTGCGCGGAGCGGCCGAGGTGGTGGTGAAGATTATCACTCGCACGGTCAAGGTCGACCGCAGCCGCACCGCGGCCGAGGTGATCGACGCCACGGGCCGGGTCAAGTGGTATATCGACCAGGAAGCCCTGGCCGAGATGCCGCTCGACGGCAAGTCGGAGGACACAGTCGAGTTCTTTGAGCTCAACTATGACCCTTCCGTCGACGAGCTCGACCGCGAGTACGAAGCTCGCGGTCTGCGTCCCGACCCCGCGGCCGTGGCGCAAGCCATGGCCGACGACCCCGCCTTAGCCGACGAGCGCCCCGTTGGTGTTCAGTGGCGAGACGCTCGAGATCGAGCTTGCTACGCGATCTTCCACCGCGACGTTAGCGAGCACTACGTCGTCTTCGTCAACCGGTTCGACCACAGGTGGCTTCGGCACTACCGCTTCGCGGGCGTCCACAAGTAGCTCCTGGGTCTTGGGATTCTAGTTCTTTTGGATCCCTAGACCTTGGTTCTCGGGCCCGGCATTCAGAAATGGATGTCGGGCCTTTTGTTTTGCTAAACTAATATCGGTAGTAGGCAAGTGCGGGCGATTAAGGTTCCCCGCCGCTGAATCCAGTATCCATGCATCGAGAATTTCCTAGACCAAGGTTTTGGAAAGAGTGGTGCATGCAAACTCAAAAAATGAAGATACTTGGTGCGACAAGCTAACGCATTATAATGCGGAATACGATACAGCTCTGCGAGCATTCAAAGAGCAGTGGCACAGAAGGCTTGTCGCACGATGCTACGCGATCTTCAACCGCAACGACAGCAAGCGCAACGTCAACGTCAACCGGAACGACAACAGGTGGAATCGGAACTACCGCTTCGCGGGCGTCCGCAAACCTCTTCATTTCTCCTCTGCTTTGGCGGGGGAGTTTTGTTTAATCATCTGATTGAGCCAGCCACCAATCATTTTCCCAACTTCATCTAGCGGTTCTGATATCAAAATATACTTCTTATTATCTATAGACTTTATCTCCCATAGAACCATGAGCAGAATCTTCAAAACCTCAAGTTTGCGAGAAGAATTTTCTAGGTGTATAGACTGCTTTTCTCTGGGCGAAAAGGTTGCCACAGCAATGCTTTCTATAATTTCTAAAAATAACTTATCTATCTTATTGCCGAGCGTGTATCGATTTACTTGGGGTAAAATTACATGAATCTTATGCCAAGCGAGATAAACATTTTTGATTCTGCTCAAAACTCCCGGCAAAACTCGTTGGGGGGGGGCTTTTAAGAGGTTCAGTCATAGACATGATGATATCATCTCTGTCGAAAATCTTCTCGAGGCCTGGAAAGAATTCATAAGAGGTAAGAGGGGCAAGAGAGATGTCCAAGAGTTCCAGCTTCATCTCATGGATAATATTTTTTCGTTACATGAAGATTTAAAGAATAA
>MHVH01000007.1 GCA_001825155.1 Candidatus Zambryskibacteria bacterium RIFCSPHIGHO2_01_FULL_46_25
CCCATTTTGCGGAGAACCCCCACGAATGAGGACGCCCCGCCACCGCCTCGCGGACTCGGCGGACACCAAAGAAAAATGTTCCTTGCTTTTCGGATTTGTGCGCGACCAATTTCTTCTAAAAAGGAAAGGATATTTTTCTTTGGTGTTCTGCCCTCCAAGTATTCGGGCAGGTAGCGGGGCGACAATTCTATCCGCTCGGGCATGGCGGAATTCCCCCCACACCCCCCTTCCGCCGCGCCCTCGCTTTGAAAGTCGTCGCCATTCAGATTTCGCTTCGCGAAATACGCCGCAAAAAATTCCAAACAGAAAAGTGGTATTGCGTTTGCCCCGCCCACCCGTGCGCACGCAACAGCATTTTTGCTCCCTAAATCCATATGTATCATTATAGTGCAACATTGCCGCATAATGCAACATCCTGATACAATGTGGATAATTCTATGCAAGACATGAAAGTAAAAATTGGAGATCGTGAATACACGCTAAACAACAATAGCGGTAAGCTCGATAGGGCAAAACATGATGCCGGTGAGGGAGCTACGGATGAGCAAATACTTGCTCATTACGATAAACTCGCGGGGCTAATAAGGGATGAAAATGGAAACAAAGTCTCGAATGGGAGCTTTTGGGACGCAGAGAAAAAGAGAATAGCCGATGAGCCAAATCAGTTGAAGCACAAAACCGCTGAGGAGTTGAGAGAAATAATGCGGAATAGTATTGATAATCAATATGTACCTTCATCTATCTACCACAAGGCAAAGCAGGAATTGGAGTTTAGGAATACAGCTAGGCCGGACAAGAGAGATGACGAAATTGTAAAACTCTCGCCGGAATTTTATGGAATTGGAATAAATCTCAAATCGCTGTGGAGGAAAATTAAATTGTGGTTTTAATTATGGCTGAAATTTCCTCAAAATTAGGACAAAATCTCAAGCGCATCAGGACGAAAAAAGGAATGTCGCAAGGAGACATTGCAAGAGCGTTAGAAGTACATCGAGCTTATATTAGCGGCATTGAAAACGGCAAAAGAAATCCAACTCTTGCGACAATCCAAAAGTTAGCTGATGCGCTTGGCGTGTCAGCAGATGAGCTTTTGAAATAACTATGAAATTTGAATTAAAAAAATACAACAGGGGCACTCCAAAAGATTATCGGAATACCACCGATGATGAACTAATAAACGACCTTCGCGATGTTGCTAATAAATTACAAAAAAATTCTGTTACTCATGGTGAATATGATCAATACGGTAAATTTAATAGCTATATCTTTAGTAAAAGATTCGGCGGGTGGAACAATGCTCTTGGAATGACGGGTTTACAAATAAACAAGAACTATGACATATCAGAGGAGGACTTGTTTCAAAATTTGGAAGAAGTTTGGATCAAACTTGGTAAACAGCCAACGTATAAAGAAATGCAAAAACCCCTTTCAAAATATGGTCCTCGTCCGTATGAACGCCGTTTTTCTACTTGGCAAAAGGCACTAGAAAAATTTGTCGCCTATGTCAATAATGAAGAAGATGCCTCATTAGAGGAAATAAAAACTTTAGAATTTGATCCAAGTACTCAACATAAAACAAAAAGAGATATAAATCTGCAGTTGCGTTTTATCGTTATGAAGCGGGATAATTTCAAATGTAAAAATTGTGGCAGGTCGCCCGCAACCGACCCAAGCATTGTCCTTCATGTTGACCATATAAAGGCGTGGGCAAATGGTGGGGAAACGATCTTGGAAAATCTACAAACGCTTTGTTCCAAGTGCAATATTGGAAAAAGTGATTTGGAATAAAACATGAAGATTCTCATATTTACTGAAGGCACAATACTGATGCACAAAAGTGCTCTCGGGCACACTCGTGAGCAAACCGTGCGACAAGCTTTGGAAAATAAATCGGCGGTAAAAAACTTTTCGGAATATGTCCCGACAGGAAACGCTATAGGGAAAATACGAATGTGGAAAGAGCAAGGCGGGGAAATTATTTATTTTTCTTCGCGAAGAACGTCCGAACAACTAAACGATATTCGCTCAGTGCTTGAAAAATATAATTTCCCCGCCGGAGAATTCGAATATAGAAAGGGTGGCGAGACATACAAAGACGCAGGTGAGCGAATCGTTCCCGATATTTTGATTGAGGACGATTGCGAAACCATTGGCGGCGAAAAAGAGATGATATCGCCACATCTAAAGCCGGAAATAAAAAGTAAGGTAAAATGTATTGTGGTGAGAGAGTTTGGTGGAATTGACCACCTACCGGATGACATAAACTCTTTCACTTTCGCGCCTGGCGACGACAAGTCGTTCTCCACACCTCACTAGATTTTCATGTGATTTTTGGGTACAATGGGGGCATGACAAAAAAGACTCCGGCACAGCAAAAAAGGGAGTTTTCCCATGAGGAAGTAGACTCCTTTTTCAAGGAGCTAAATCAAGGTGGGCGCACGTTCTCCCCAGCGCCTGCGCCCGAGCATAGGGATATGGTTTCCGATTGGATTACGACTAGTGGTTCGTCCAAGCAGAGTAATAAACTTATCAAAATATCGGCATGGCAGACTGGACAGGCATCCTAAACGAACTGCAGAAAAGCAGAGGCGACTTCGATGGTATTCGGAGGAGATACTTGAAACGCCTGAATACTCTCACAAAGAGAAATGTCATCGCCTATTACAGCGGTTGGCTACAAAAGCCGGGTGCTCCGAATCTCGGAATAAACGATCTCGACAAAAATGCGTTTATGGCGACCATCAAAGGTCTGGACCGGACCAAAGGTTTGGACCTTATTTTGCATACACCGGGAGGCGATGTCGCCGCGACGGAATCAATCATCGACTACCTGACGACGATGTTTGACGACATTCGCGTTATCGTTCCGCAGTTGGCTATGTCGGGCGGAACGATGATGGCTTGCTCCGCCAATAGGATTTTGATGGGCAAGCACTCTAGTCTCGGCCCAATCGACCCTCAATTCGTAACGCCTTACGGACAAATTGCCGCGCACGGCATTTTGGAGGAATTTCAGAAGGCGTATGAGGAAATCAAAGCCGATCAAGCGAAGGTATTCGTATGGCAACCGATTATCTCCAAGTACATGCCGACCATGATAGGCGAATGTCAAAAAGCAATGGCTTGGGCCGAGACTATTGTGCGCGACAGGTTGGCGGCGCGAATGCTTGCAAGTATCACTGATGACGCACAAAGGACGGCACGAATAAATCAGATCGTTGAGAACTTGGGAAACCACTCAATCAGCCTTTCCCACGCGCGACACCTCTCTTACGCAAAATGCAATGAAATTGGGTTGGTTGTCGAGCGTTTGGAAGACGACCAGAATTTGCAGGAGACTGTTCTTTCCATACATCACGCAATGATGCACACGCTCGCAAGCACTTTTGCATCGAAAATTGTTGAGAATCACAAAGGATCGGCTTACATCCAGCAAGCTGCGGTACCGAATCGAAATCAGCAATAAGGGAGCCATCCCCGCCGTTTTATAATGTTCCTCAAAACGGCGGGGATGATTGCGCGCGCATGGGATGGTTTGGGGCAAGCGCATACAGATGTGCGCCTCGGGCTTCCATAAAAAACAGTTGAATGCCCGAGGCACCTTTTGTATTTGAATCCCGCACTTCCTTTTTCCTAAAAGGAAGCCACCCCTCGCCCTTGCCGCCCATTCCTTTTTAGAAATTCCCCCCCCCGCAAAAAAATAAGAATGAGGAGCGGCAAGGCGAGAGGGCGGGACGCGCGGTATTCCGCGCGTGGCGGGATTCAGAGCATTGGCACGCAATCCGGAGCGTACTTGGCGGGTTCAAGCCACCACGCACGCGGAGCGTGCGATTAGTCGGCATCAGGATTCTGTTCGTAAAAAGTTCGGACTTTGTTAATGACACACCACCAAATGTGTTACTTTTTGTGGAAGTTTGAATCTTTTTCCAGTTGTGCTAAGTTGGACTTCAGACAGGAGGGGTGATGAACGAGCAGATGTCACGGGAACATTCAAAGAAGCGCCGCTTCATGTCGAAGCTCCGCAAGAGGCGCAAACTCTGCGTCGAGTGCGGCAAGCGGCCGGCTCTCTTCATACGCCGTATGCGCATTCACGGCGGGCGGCGGGATCGGCTCGGTAGAAACGCGGTCGTCAAGACCGACCGTCAGCACGACCTCTGCTCGCAATGCAAGCGGGCACTGAACTCCAGAATGTATTCGCAGTAGGGCGCCTCGACACCATGTGTCGAGGCGCCCTTTAAATTTTCTAACTTTTCTCCAACACAAGCCCGATGCAATGCTCGGCGAATTCGCGTGGCTTGATGCCTGTCGAGAGCAGCGACTTGTACATGCGTGATTCAGGATAGAAAGCTGGTTGAGAATCGGTTTCGAGCATATAAATTTTTCCCCTCGGCGTAATGATGAAATCAGAACTGGAATAGTTTCTTAGCCCGAGAATTTCGTGAGCAATCTTGCTCATCTCGACAATCTTCTGATTCTCCTCTGGTGTAGTGCCGCCATACGGAATGAGCGCATACAGTTTCTCCCCTCTCATTCCTTCCACCACGCCGCAAGTCGCTTCCTTGCCGCGAATGAATTCCTCCACCAGCACTTTGGAAGAGTGAGCAAAAGCATTTTTCACCGCCTCTTTGAGCTCGTGGAAACCGTGAGCGAGCTTTACCCCGATGGACGAGCCGGCAGAAGCCGGCTTCACTATGACAGGCTGGAGATACTCCCTGACAATGTAGACAAGCTGGTCGTCGTTTAAAGTTTCTTCCGACAAAACTTCGTGTCTCGGAAACAATAGTGAGTGCTTCTGGTATTCCCTCTTCGCCAGCTCTTTGTCCATGGTCCGAGCAGAAGCGTCGGCACCCGAGCCGGTGTAATCAATTTTGAGGCTGTCGAGCAGTTTCTGCACCTTGCCATCTTCGCCATACGCGCCGTGCATCGCGTTCCAAACCATGTCCGTATCGCCCAGCGCTTGGTACGGGTCATGCACCAAGCCGTTTCTGTGCCACTCGCCGTCTTTCGAAATAAATATATCTATCGGTTCATATTTGTCCTCTATCTGTCGCAGAAGCGATAGGATGTGAGCCCCCGTCTTGAGCGAAATATCGTATTCCGGAGAAGGCCCTCCGCGCAGAACTGCCACCTTGATTTTCATTTTTTAATTATATCCTGAATCCTTTTTTGATGAATGGAAAGATGTGCTTGACAACTACCTTAGACTATGCTATGATGGATAAAGGTAGCTCCCCCGGAGAATTGCCATGAAGAGTCTAATCGGAGTTCTCGGTGTCCTTGCGGTCCTAGTCATCCTCACTGGTCTCTGGCTCAACGGATTCCAGCAGAAGATGACGGACAAAAGAGCGGAAACGCTCTCGATGCTCGGCATCGAGAAGTGAAGGAAAAGACGAAGGCGGCCATAGCGATGGCCGCCTTTTACGTACAGGGGAGCAAATTCAGGAACGTGGATGCGGCTTGCCGACGAAACCGTGACTGTTGCGAACGAAATAGAAGTTCTCGCGCCTTGGCGGATTCTCCACCTTAGCGGGGACCTGTGCGAGCTTATCGCTCGGCTGCTCTTCTACCTTCTTGACCTCTTCACTCATACTCACCTCCTAAAAAGAATGCACGGGACCAAAACAGAGCAAGCCCCCGAGGTCTTCGGGGGCTTGCTTCTGGTTTCGTCTATCGAGAGATATTAGGCGACACCAACAAGCCCCCGCTCGGTAATGAGGAGGAACTTAATAAAGTTGGTGACCCAATAACGATTCATGTAATAAGCTTAGCATTAGCCTATATACCTGGCAAGGAATGCGTCCTTGAATTCTGTGAATTGCCTATCGAGAATCGCCTGTCTCATTAGAGAGCGGGACCAATGACCCCCTCCGCCTTCGGCACCTCCCCCTTAGCAGGGGGAGGTGGATTATCCCGCCCCTGCCAAGGGGAGGGCTGGGAGGGGTCTGAACAAAGTTTCTTATAGTCCCCACCCGCCCCAACTTAGCTGTTGGACAGCTAAGTTCTTTTAAAATAGAAAATTTTATGGGAGCCACTATCTTTTTGAAATAACGCTTTTTTTGTATGTATCCAAATGTTCAAGGGCGACACCTGTACCCTTGGCAACGCAGAAGTAGGCGTCTTTGGCGAGAACAGCTTTCACACCAGTTCTTCTAAACATCAACTCTGGAAAATTGCGAAGTTGGGAAGAGCCCCCAGTCATGATGATGCCACGGTCGATGATGTCGCTTGCGAGTTCCGGCGGAGTTTCTTGCAAAACTTCTTTGACCGCCTTGATCATCTCGCGGAGCTCCTTGGAAATAGCTTTGACCACTTCGTTCGTCTTGAGCTCTATGGTGCGAGGAAGACCGAGGATGAAATCTCTCCCCTTCACGTTCATCGTAAGTTCTTCGTCCATGAGTGTTGCCGAACCAATCTTAATCTTCACATCCTCCGCCATCTTGTCGCCGATGATGAGGTTGAAATTCTTCTTTATGTAGTCAATTATCGCTACGTCCATCTTGTTGCCGGCGACCTTGACCGAGGTCGAAGCCACGATGCCTCCGAGAGAAATTACGGCCACATCGGTTGTGCCTCCACCGATGTCCACAATCATATGTCCTGCCGCTTCTTGAATAGGAATGCCCGCGCCGATGGCCGCAAGAATAGGTTCTTTGACCACGTAGGCATTCCTCGCGCCGGCCTTCATAGCCGCTTCGATAACGGCGCGACGCTCGGTTGATGTCACTCCGGCCGGAACGGAAATTAAGACATCAGGTTTAAAAATATTCCACTTGCCGAGAGTTTTATCGATGTAGTAACGAAGCATCGCTTCCGTCACGCGATAGTCCGCGATGACGCCATCCTTCATCGGGCGGTAAGCAATGATGTCTCCGGGAGTCCTACCAATCATCACTTTCGCCTCCGTGCCGATAGCGAGAATCTTGTTGTCCGACTCAGAAACAGCCACGACGGAAGGTTCGTTCAATACTATCCCCTTGCCCGGGACGAAGACCAAGATATTGGTAGTGCCGAGATCTATGCCAAGTTTTTTCGCCATATTTACCAACATGATACTATAACGGAATGAAAGACGGAAAGCCGGCAACCAAAACATATCTCGTGGAAGTAATACCCATAACGAGAGGCCGGGGTGAATCCCTCTCCTACTTCTCCACCGAAAAGCTTTTGCCCGGCACTATTGTCAGAGCGCCCTTGAGGAAAGGCTATGCGAACGCGGTCGTGACAAGTTCGAGAAGCACTATCGATGCTAAGGCCGAGATACGCAAGGCCGGATACCCCTTGCGAAAAATCGCCCAAAGAGACGTTTGTGAAGCAGGGTTCTCGGGAGAATTCCTGAACGCAACAAGAAACATCGCCCTTTATTATGCCGTGAGTGTGGGCACGATGCTTGCCTCTATTTTACCCAAGATACTTCTCGAGAATCCTGAAAAATTCTTCCTCGCCCCGCCAAGAAAGAAAGCACACCCCTCTGCCAAAGAAACAATACTTCTCCAAATGGAAGTTGAGGAAAGATACGGCCAGTACCGAGCAACAGTAAGGCAATGCTTCGCCAGAAAAAAGTCCGCCATGGTCATTGTGCCAACGCACCATGACGCGTTGAAGGCTGTGGCGCAGCTTTCAACAGGCATTGAGCCTTACGTTTACGCCTTCACTCTGAAGGGTAAGACCAAGGAGATGGAGAGGGTGTGGCAGAAGGCCTTGCGCGAACAACATCCGGTGTTGTTTGTAACAACCCCAGCCGGCGTCGCCTTCGACCGACCCGATCTCGATACCATCATTATGGAGAGAGAGAATTCCCGCTCTTACCGCTCTCTCTTAAGGCCATACATCCACCTCAAGGTATTTCTCGAAAAGCTCTGCAAAGAGGCCGGCAAGCAATTGGTGCTCGGCGATTCCGTCTTATCTATAGAAACATTGTGGAGAGAAAAGAATGGAGAATACGGCGAACTGTCCCTCGTGCGCTGGCGCCTGCCAGCCTCTCCGGCGACACTCGTGGACGCGAGCGCCAAGCCCGACGACAACGGCAAGTTCGAAATTTTTTCTCCCGAGCTCAAAACACTTATACGGAAAGCGCTCGATGAGAAAACGGGTATATTACTTTTCGGCGCGAGGAAGGGCCTTGCGCCGACGACTGTCTGTGGAGATTGCGGCTACATACTCCCCTGCCTCAATTGCGGAGCACCAGTCGTTCTGCATGATAAAAGGTCGGACAGAATATTTATCTGCCATGCGTGTGGCACAAAGCGCGACAGTGCCACAACTTGTGGCTATTGCGGCAGCTGGAAACTGGTGCCTCTGGGCATCGGCATTGAACGCATTGCCACCGAAGCCAGGCAGATCTTCCACACAACGCCCGTCGAGATACTCGACAAGGATTACGCGCCAAGCGACGGGAAAGCTAGAAGCATCGCCAAGAAATTCTCCGAGCAGGGAGGAATCCTGGTAGGCACGGAGCTCGCCTTCTATCACCTGGAGAAGGTGCCATACTCCGCGCTCGTCTCCGCGGATTCGCTTTTCTCTATTCCCGACTTCGGCATCAATGAAAGAATTTTCTATATCGTGAGCAGGCTCAGAGAAATGACACTAAAGGAATCCGTTATTCAAACCAGAAACATCGGCAAACAGGTACTTGCCTGGGCGACGCAAGGCAACATCATCGACTTCTACCTTTCCGAGATAGCAGAGCGGAAAGAGCTTCTGTATCCGCCGTTCTCCATATTTATAAAAATTTCACCCTTCTCGCCCGGTTCCAATCATGGTATAAGCAAAGCCCAAGACAAGCTTCTGAAGTGGCACCCGGAAAATTACAAAGACTCTATAATTATAAGGGTAACGAGGG
Source organism: Candidatus Zambryskibacteria bacterium RIFCSPHIGHO2_01_FULL_46_25 (assembly GCA_001825155.1). Classification (GTDB taxonomy): domain Bacteria; phylum Patescibacteriota; class Minisyncoccia; order Phycocordibacterales; family Zambryskibacteraceae; genus UBA5004. Next base: position 8,840 of record MHVH01000007.1, read on the forward strand.
AGAGGTGGCCGGATGAAGAGCTCTCCGGCATTCTCTCTTTGCTTGGACGCGAATTTAATATTAAAGTAGATCCCGAAAGCATTATATGAAGAAACAAGATACAAGAAACAAGAAACAAAAGGGGCTTATATTAGACAGAGATGCCAAGATTCTAAGGCTTGTGGCGAAGCCCATTCCCCAGAAGGACATTGGCACGAAAAAATTGGGCGACATCATCGCCAAGATGAAGAAGGCCGTGCGCGCCGAAGAAGACGGTGTCGCCATTGCCGCGCCGCAGATAGGAGCAAGCCTGCGCATGTTCGTGGTGAAGGGAGGCATATTGCCGAGGCATCCTGTCGACCAAGTCTTCATAAACCCGGAGATGATCAAAGCTTCGAAGAAGAAACATAAGGTCGAAGAAGGCTGTCTCTCCGTGCGCTATCTATACGGCGCGGTAGATCGGCACGAGAAAGCAACCATTACCGCCTATGACGAGAAGGGTGCGAAAAAGACTTTCGGCGCCTCCGGTCTACTGGCACAAATTTTCCAACACGAGATAGATCACCTCGAAGGCGTGCTATTCACAGATAAGGCGGAGAATGTAAGAGACTTGCCGCCGGAGAAAGGTTCTTGACAGAAAATGTCAGTTTGGTAGTCTTATAGACATATATGGCTTCGGCCCTCCCCGCAAGGGGTAATTGAAAAACTCAGGCAAGCAATTGTCTGAGTTTTTCTTTTACTTCAGTAAAATCTTTCTCTGGCATATCCCCGATTTTGTATTGAAGACGCTTGGAATCTATCAGTCTAATTTGAGACAAATTTGCGGTGCTGATCTCTCTGTCTGCGAGACTGAATGAAAAATAATATTTACCTTGCTTAGGATTTTTTGTCAGAGGCAAACCCCACAAGGTTTCGTTGTTAAATTTTCTAAGTACAATTACCGGCCTCATGAATTTTTCATGCTTACCATCTATTTCAAAACCCACATTCACGCCCAAGGAAGCAAACCAAACCTCACGTTCATGAAAGAAGGGCCTAATTTTATCTTCATGTAAGACACTTTTCTCCTTATGCCAACTTTGGAAATCTTTTTTCATTTGATGATAGTATAAACCCAAATGGATAAAATCAGATTCGTATTTTTCGGGAGTTCGAAGTTTTCGGAATATGTTTTGGATGAGCTTAAAAAAACGGGCTACGAGCCGGTTTTGAACGTCACAAGTGCCAAAGCTCCCCTGCCGGAGATTCCCGCAGATACGGATCTCTGCATTGTCGCCTCGTTTGGAAAAATCTTGCCAAAAACTTATCTTGATATTCCTCGGCTCGGATTCATAAACGTGCATCCCTCGCTTCTGCCGAAGTATCGCGGTCCCTCCCCCATCCAAGCCCAACTCCTCGACATAGTATGTCAAGGAGTTGGTGTAACTATTATTAAAATGGACGAAAAGATGGATCACGGACCAATATTGGCACAGGAGAAAATAAATATTGAGCCCTTCCCTGACCACTACGCAATCGTAGAAGAGAAGCTTGCGAGAGCCGGAGGAAAACTCTTGATAAAAGTTTTGGAAACGAAACCTGGCGAAACTCCGCAAGACCATTCGACCGCGACTTACGTGAAGATGGTAAAGAAAGAAGATGGTTTACTTGATTTAAATGATGACCCAGAAAAAAACCTGAGAAAAGTGCTCGCCTATTCTACACGGCCCGGAGCTTACATATTTTTCAGAAAGAAAAATGGCGAAGAAATACGCGTAGTGGTAAGAAACGCCAAGATTATTGAAAACCAGTTCATCCCAACTCGCGTAATTCCGGCAGGCAAAAAAGAAATGGACTGGCAAGATTTCTTAAGAGGTAATGCCTAATAAATCTGTTCTTCGATATAGTCCGGATTAAAGGCTTGGATACGATTCTCCATCCTTACCAGCCAAAAAAGCAAGACGGCGGAAACCATGCCGCCGGCAAGAACAGCGATAGAAACCCATGGAGCCGCTTTCTGGTGCCAGTACGCGCTATCCACGGCGTTTGAAAAAGTTAAAGCCCTTCATCATGTTCTTAATCGCTTTCGCTCCCCTTCTCGTAAGCGTCTCCCTCTTGCCCTTGAGTTGAACGACGCTTCTCGCGATATCGTCCTTCACCAGATCTATCGCGGCATAAAGGTCGGAATGTTCGGAGACGGCATAGAGGTCTATACCCGCGCCGGTGATGTGTACCTCCGCTTTGAAAACTTCCCCCGTCTTGTGGTGCTGGGTACTACGTCCGACTTCCACCTGTGCCACAGCATCGGCGTGCCTCATAAACTTCTCCAAAGCTCTAATTTTTTTCTCTACGTATTCCGAAATAGCCGGGGTAAGTTCTATCCCGGTCGCTTGGATATTTATTCTCATGTGCTTATTATATCAAATGCTACTACCACTACAAAGACGTTTGGAGTATATTTCTCTTATGGTCTACAGGTATTTGGTTAAGCCGCTTCTCTTCCGTTTCGACCCCGAGGCTGTGCACAACTTCATTACCAATACTGGAGAAAAGCTTGGTGAATACCGCGCGGGGCGCAAATTCATCTCCGCCGTATATGGATACAGAGAGCAAGATATATCAAAAACGGTTGATGGCATAACATACAAAACACCGGTCCTCTTGTCCGCCGGCTTCGACTATAACGGGCGACTGACGAGAATCTTGCCTTATGTATCTTTCGGCGGAGTAGAAGTCGGCTCAATTACGGCCAGAAAGTGTGTCGGCAATAACGCGCCACAACTCACTCGCCTGCCCTTGTCGAAAAGTCTTATCGTCAACAAGGGCTTGCGAAACGACGGCGTGGAGAAAATTATTCAGAGACTCAAAGAGAAACCGAGAGAGCCCGATTTCGTCATCGGTGCGAGCATCGCCAGAACTAATGATAAAGTTGCCTCTTCCGTAGAAGCCGGCATTGAAGATTACGTAACCAGCTTTCGAAAATTGAACGCGACCGGAATCGGTGACTACTATACGATAAACATCTCATGTCCGAACGCTTACGGAGGAGAAACCTTTGCGACTCCGGCTCTACTAACACGCCTCATGGACGCGCTAGGCGCGATTCCTTGCGCAAAGCCCGTGTATGTAAAGATGCCCATAAGCCTTGAGTGGGCGGAGTTCGACGCTCTGCTCCGTGTGTTAGATAAATCAAGAATTAACGGCGTCATTACCGGCAATCTTAGCAAAGACTATTCGACAATCCATCCTAGAGAAGTCAGGAGTGAGTTTGGGGGCGGACTTAGTGGCAAGCCATGCGAGAAAGTTTCAACCGAACTCATCAAAAAGACGAAGGAAAAATATAAAAACAGGTTCACTATCATAGGCTGCGGGGGCATATTTTCACCTGAAGACGCGATGGCAAAATTCCGCGCCGGAGCGGATTTGGTAATGCTCATTACCGGCATGATATACGAAGGTCCCGCGCTAATAAAAGCGATTTGCGAGAAATATTCGGAGGAAATTAATCGAAAAGCTTGACTAGGTACTTGTCGATTTCGCGCTGATCTAGGTCATAGAAATATTTACCGTCGTCGTGAAGATGTGTGGCAAGCGAGACACCCACATAGCGCCAGTGCCAAGGTTCGTATTTGTAATAAGAATTATTGGGCGGGTACGAAAGGATGAAACCGTAGCGGTGCGCGTTCTCTTGTAGCCACTTGTACGCCGAGTCCGAACCGAAGGCGGAAAAATTAGACCCCAACTTTTCTGTCGTAAAATCGACTGCGGTGCCAAGCTGATGCTCGGAGTAACCTTGGTCCGCTGAGAAGCGATTGGCACCGGAGCCATATGTCACGGTATAGGTGGACTTGAGCGAAGACTGCGTATCGAAAGAACGGTAAGCGGAAGCAACGAGCAATTCTATTCCGCTGGCATGAGCGTCTTCAATCAGACGCTCAAGATACGGCCAAACGTCGGAGTGAATCTGGATATTGGTCGCGGCTTTGTTGAGATAAAGCTTGTCTATCTCGGCGAGCCTGGCGGGAATGTAGTTCTCGTTGAGAAAATAAATTTTCGAATACTTCATCAGAAGCTCTTCGTCGGTATTGGCAAGCTTCTGAAGCGTGCCGACGGTACTGCCGATGTTCTCAATCTGGCCTTGGAAAGATTCTATGATCTCCCCTCTCTCGCGCACATCAATAAGTAATTCGTAGTTCCAGTCCTGCGCGGCGGAGAGCTCGGTGAGTAACCGAGCTTTCTCCGCTTCCATGCTGTTGTACGTGTAATACGCGCCATACGCCAGAGCCGCCACGGCGACAACACCTATAACTATGGCCGGAGTACCATCGAATTTTTTGTAGAAATCACTTTTCACAATTTTTTATAGAACCCTCAGCTCCGCACCTGGGACGAAGTTCGGCAAGTAATTATTGAGGGGAAATAACAACCTTCCTGTTTCCTAATTACATATAGGGGTAGGAAATCAGGAAGATAAAAGCCGGGTATAATCTGAACCTATTCCGGAAAACTCCGCAATCAAACACCTAATATGCTTATATTTGCCTACAAATCTTCGTTAATTAAAGCGTTCACTTACATCGTATACCAGCTACACGCCCGCATAACAAAGAGCCACCTTTTCTCCAATTTGTTCCTCCAACCAGGCTCCGGCTTCCGGCAAACCGCCAATTTGATCAATTAAGCCCAATTTCAACGCATCTTCACCTAAATAACTCCTACCGGTGGCGATCTCCTTAACCTTATCTAACGGAATACCCCTGTTTAAAGAAACGTATTCAATAAATACGTCGGCGCTCTTCATAATATCCTCCATAATCACATCTATCTGCTCTTGAGTGAGAGTGCCATGTTCTTTAAATAACCCTTTGTGTACACCAGAGGCAAAGTTGTAGAAAGTGATGCCGTTTTGCTTATCTTGCTCGCTTGTATCGAGGAATTCGTTGGTCACGCCAATGGACCCAACATCACTCACTCTGCTCGCATATATCCTGTCGGCGCCGGTCGCAGCTAAGTAAGCCCCCGAAGCTCCCATATTACGAATCACCGCCACACTAGGCTTCGAAAATCCTTTGAGCGTGAGCATTATACTCTCGCTCGATTCCATAGCCCCTCCTCCGGAATCGATATCTAAAACTAAACCTTTAATGTCAGGATTGGCCTCTAATTCCTCAATTTGCAGAACTATGGATGGAGCGACAGTCGAGTAATATTCCGCATCTTCAACGCTGTCGATACTGCCGAGAATCGTTATTATCCCAACATTCTTACCCCAGCAAGGATCCTGTATCCAAGACAATCCACGAATAGAGCCAAACATGACAGCTAGACCGAGAATAAAGGCAGTAAGTGTTAATTTAGTGAAGAGTTTTTCCATTCTAATTATTTTGCCCTGCTATTATGGCTTGCCTACTTGTTGAGCTTTCCATTTTATCATGGCATTCTTTTGCTCCTCTATTATCCAAATATCGGTATCTTTTACCCGACGACCTGTCCGGTGGAAAGCATCGTGGTGAGTACGACATAAGGGTACCAGATCTTGGTCTAGTTCTGCATAAAGGCGTTGATAGTTTTTATGGTGTAAATCTATATCAAACGATGAATTACATACTATACAGAGACGTCTGAATTTATTGAAATAAATAACTTTACGCTGTCTCCATTTTTCTGAAGAAAGGTAATCTCTATGGCTATCCTTCATCTGCTGCCTGTGGATTCTCTTTTTTTCTTTATCTTCTTTATCTAGATGATTAATAAAAAAACAAAAACCAGCGAACATGGAGAAGTAAACAATAACGCCAATAAGTGGATGCTCCATATTTTTATCTCAAAATACTTTCTAGACCAGTTTTATCTGTCATTTTCCTCTTCCAACCACAGCCACAACCACCGCAAAAACAAATAATCCAACCACAAACATTGCATTCCGCATCAATGAGATTATCTAATGATTGTTCACAACACTGCCAGCAATGACTTGCGCGATGTAGTCCTTCCTTTTTCATATTTGGTGGCGAAATTCCGCTGTAAGGAATACCTAAAGAATCTAGACAATTACGATGTTTAACTATTGCCTCCTGTCTTTTTTTCTCTCGTTCTTTTTCCTCTTCTATCATCTTGAAAACGGCCTCTATTTCTTCCCTATCTTTCTCCGCTTTTTTCACCTCTTTCTCTTTTTGAATTCTCTTCACATTTTCTTCTCTCCATTTAAACTGTACAAATTCAGGATAAGAGTGCTCAAGCATCGACCTTTTCCATTTCTCATCAAGAGGTGCAGACGAAATCAGCTTTCTTGCCTCTTCTATCATTCCCAGTGACATAAATTCCTTGGTTTTATGGGAATAATGTTTGCGACATTCAAAACAGATAATTTTAAGATCTGTATCAACGAGAAGTTTTTTACATTCTAGACATTTTTCCTGCATATTATTTATGGTGAAAAATAATTCACTCACAGTAGCAGGCAAGGTCTTTCCACCTTTATTGAATAAGAATCAGGGGAGTTTAACAGATAACGATTTCTCGTGTATTGCGGTATTGATTATTTCCGCAAGTTCCCCCGATTTATACCTGCTACTGTCAATAAACTACAAAATTTCACGCAAAAAACCCGTCGCGGGGTAGTGGCAAAGCCACTCGTGCAAGTTTCCTCACACGGCCGGTCAAGGCAAGAACCCACGACGGGTTTTTTGGCCTTGACCGGTCCCCTCAACCATACCCACCAGCTTTAGGCCAATGGGGTTAGGTTGTCGCCCTCTCGGGCTATTGAATTGTCGAACCACCTAATAATACTCCCTTCCATTACTTCTCCGCAATATACCCCTTTTCTGAAAAATCTGGCGCAAAAATTTAGCAGACCTCGATCCTCAAATCTGCAACTTCTGCTAAACAGGACTCGCGAAGGCGTGTAAGTTCTTATCCTTGGGTCCACTTGACCCCACCATGTAATCGAAAACAGCTCCCCGGTGGCTCTAATTAGAAATACTCAATAACTCAATCATAAAACTAAATAAGTGAGGCGAAGTTAATTATCAATGCCTCGGGCGCATGTAGTCAGTGCGCTCTAATTAGTCTTGTTCACTAATCAAATGAAAACTATTGCAGAAGTCATAACCTCACCTTGGCGTGGATCTGAAAAGACCTACGAAATGGTGCGTGAGCAGTTGAGAGAAAGATATGGCGACGAAGTTGCAGATGAATTTGATCCGGCAAGCGATGCCGCGCCGTTTCTCACATGGGCATCAGCGGGTTTCAGAATAAAGCGCAATGAGCGAGCTCTAAAATCCGTAACATATGTGGAAGTTAAAAATGACCGTGGAGAAATTGAGAAGAAAATTCGACGGACCGTCAATCTCTTTCACAAAAAACAGGTTGAGAAAGCAACGTGATCGCCAAGTACATGGTCATCTCCCGCGCCCCCGGGACAGACGATACACCCATGCTGAAAATAGCCAATCGGCTGTTAGAAAGCATGCAGTTTCCGATAAATTCCAAAGTAGAAGTGATTTATCAAGAGGGCAAAATTACAATTAACAAATTACAAAGTCAACATGATTACAAATTACAAGAGCCGTGTCCTGTCTCCAATTCAACCGCGAATCCACCCGGCGGAGAAGATGCGCCGGAAGGCAATGGACACACAGAATGCAGACCACCCAATCAGGCGCGAAATTCAGCGGATGTGCGGGGAGTACCAGTTTACAGCCCATTTTTCCGAGGCTACAGAGGAGTTG